>CAIWTN010000090.1 GCA_903915625.1 uncultured Pseudomonadota bacterium
GGCGAACTCGGCACCCAGGCCGACGCTCAGAATTCTTTCTCCCAAACACATGAAATCCTGAGCACCAATTTTCTCAGCCAAGTATCTCTACTCACGCTACTCGCAAATAATTTTGAGCTAAAAAAATCCGGCACCCTTGCCGTGATCACTTCAGTAGCCGGTGACCGCGGTCGCAAGACTAATTACGTGTACGGTACGGCAAAAGGCGCGCTCTCTATTTTTCTCGGTGGACTACGCAACCGGCTGTTTTCATCCGGCGTCCGTGTCGTAGATTTACGCCTGGGTTTTGTCGACACACCGATGACCAGCACGTTTAAAAAGGGTCCACTTTGGGCTAGTCCCGAAGCAGTCGGTAAAGCTATCGTACACGCCATAAGTCGCGGCGACGATATAGTCTATATTCCCTGGTTTTGGCGCTGGATCATGCTCATCATTCGCAGCATCCCAGAGACGTTATTTAAACGGCTGAGTTTGTAAGTTGATTACAATAAGGCGCCATATAAATCGGAAGAGATACTAACTCCGTAGCACCCCACATCTCCCGAACGGGTGGGCCGTCATAAAAACGGATTGCCAGCGTTGGTTGATATGTTTCGCAGTATAGCTGCAACGAACGCATACGCTTACTGGAGCCTGACTTGACCTCAACCGGCACAATTTGGATCCCCGTTTCATCTGCTCGCTGCAACAAGAAGTCTATTTCTGCATTGTCCGCACGACCTTCTCTGAGCCAATAAAAAAGTGCTGGCTCTTCATACGGCGCAGAAACATACGCTAGATGCTGAGCGACAAATTGCTCCGCCGATATCGCTGCATCCATCGGCCCACCCACGATCCTGCCGAGGAGACCTATATCGTTCCAATAAAGTTTATAAACTTTATGCGATGCATTTGCGGCAAGTGGCGGAGCCGGTGGTGCCGTGTGCGATGCCCTTAAGACGATACGAGCATCAATCAGCATTTGGACGGCTTGGCGGGTCTTTTCAATGCGAGTATCTGGAGCTAGTTCACTATATTTGACCTTATGTCCGATAGTGCTTGGGAGTCGCCGATATACCTGCTGCAGAACCGGCACCCACTGCCCTCGCGACCTGTATTTTGCAAAGTCAGCGCCGTAGGTATCGATAATGCGCTGCTGAGCTTGCCGCCATCCCATGGCATGCTCCGGTGCTTGTATATAAGTCGCCACTGCTTCAGGCATGCCACCAACCTTGACGAATAGGTCGTATAGTTTAATCGCCCGGCGATGCAGTGCATCCGACCATTCTGCACCTAGTCGGTAGGATGCTAACTTCTGATGCACAAGGTCATCACCAACAGCCGCCGCAAATTCAGAAAACGTCAACGGGCCCAGATGAAAATACTCGATGCGTCCAACCGGCATAGAAACGTCAATGGTCGGCAATACCAGTTCCAAAAGGGATCCCGCACATATCACTGGCAACTCAGGGCGCTGTTCAAAAAAATAACGTAGCGCTGCTAAAGCCACGGGTATCGTTTGAATCTCGTCTAAAAAAAGCAGGGTGTTTGGTCCACACGGTTTACCCGCAAGGATCGAGAGTTCATCTAGAATCTTCCCTGAATCCAACGATGCAAACAAAGGCTGCAAATAAGCATGCTGCTCGAGATTCACCTCGAGCAAATCCAAATCATGCTCCTCCGCAAACATGCGGACGAGTGTGGACTTACCTACCTGCCGCGCTCCGCGAATGATCAGAGGGCGGCGGCGAGGAGAGGACAACCAAATATCCAGTTGTTTCAATGCATTGCGGAGCATACAGGAAAAAGACCCCAGGTTTTATACATCTAGATTGTATATTAAGGGGCCTAAAAATACAATCTGAACGTATTATTTGGGGTATCAACGACCACCAAATCCCCCCTCGTCACCCCTTTGCCGCCGCATGATACTTCTTACGAATCTGCTCTATATCAACTGTCGGTGCGGGCTGAGCCATTTTCAAACTCGCCAGAGAGTTCGCGATAATCTGCGCAATGGCTAAATCGCGGAACCACTTATGATCCGAAGGAATCACGAACCAAGGTGCATGCTCAGTGCTGGTCTTCTCCAGCAGATCATCGAACGCCTCCATATAAGAATCCCAGTATTGTCTCTCGCTATAGTCTGCCTCGCTGATCTTCCAGTGCTTATCCGGATCATCGAGGCGCTTTTTGAAGCGAGATAACTGCTCGTCCTTGGAGATATGGAGGAAAAACTTCAAGATGGTGGTGTTGTTTTCCAGCGACAGAAGTCGTTCGAAATCATTGATCTGCTTATATCGCTCGGACCAAACTTTTTCTGGCACCAGCTTGTGGACGCGCGCCACCAACACATCTTCGTAGTGAGAGCGGTTGAAGACAGCGATCGATCCCTTGCGCGGTGCATGAGGATGGACGCGCCAGAGAAAATCATGCGCTAATTCGTCCGAGGTCGGAGCCTTAAATGAAGTGACGTTACAGCCCTGTGGATTGAGCGCCGAGATGACATGCCGGATGACACCGTCTTTACCGGCCGTATCTAGACCCTGAAGTACGATGAGAAGCGAATGCTTACCCTCGGAGTACAGCAGATATTGGAGTTTAAAAAGTTGTTCCAGATACTTTTGGGTCTCGGCCTGTGCCGCTTTATTTGAATCAAAACCATCATGCGCCGATGGATCAAGTTGTTTGAATTTGACCTTCCCATTTGGCTTTACCAAAAATTCACTGTGGTAATCCTTCATGAGTGCAGCCCTCTCCCGCGAAAGCTTAATTGCAAATCAGTACCTAACACCTTGCCAGTCAACTACAGCACGTCGATTTATGCACGGCCGGTTCTAACGACTTTTTAAAATCCAGAAGTTGCAGCAGCATTTTAATGGGATCAGTCAGCATCGAAACTTTCGAACCAGGAACCTCGCTCCAAGAAACTGGGCTTTCTACTATTTTAAGACCAGCACGATAAGCAAGAATCACAAGCTGAGTATCCCAAGTCCAAGTCTGCGACGTGATACTCGGCAGTAACTTTTGCACAGCCGATCTGCGAAAAAACTTACAGCCACATTGGCTGTCGTACACCGGGATATCAAACATCATGCTGACGATGGTGGCGAAGACCCGGCCGACTAAGTGACGACTTAGTTTACGCTCGACATTCTGACCGAGCATTTTCACTCGTGATGCGATGACGCCAGAGACTTGATGATTTTGATCAAGTGACTTAATGACACGCAGTGATTCCGCAGCAGAAACAGAGCCATCGGCATCGAGAAAACCAACGACATCGGTTGATACTTGACTAAATCCGGCAGCAATTGCGCTGCCCTTGCCACCATTTTTAGGCTTCTTGTAAAGACTGATGCGAGACATGTTTTGTTGCGCCTGCACCACGAGTCGCTCGACTTCGCTGAGGTGATCATGACGCGATCCATCATCAACAACCAGCACACTTACATGGGGCTCGTGCGCCAGGAGCTGCTCGAAATCGGCTAGTAATTTGCCGATACGCGCTCCCTCGTTGTAACAGGGGACAATGATGGAGGTGGATGTCTGAATAGTCATCGCTAGATGGTACCCCTATAGCCTTCACGGTGGCGACATTCAGAATGTCACTGCCCTTAATTACGATTTCGGTTTAATCTTAGCAACTCGTCAGAAAAAAGGCGTACCTTAACCAACAAAATGCTCGGATTATTGCATTGTTAGCCAAAAAAACCTCGACGCTATTCAGCAAGTCTAGCCGGATGCTCGGTGAGACCTTCGTTCAGAGCGACTTAGCCAAGGTGATTAGATTCGACGACGACTCGATCACCGGCTCCGTCGAAGGCGGCGACAGTGCCAGCGTCAAGCTGCAACTTTGCGGTAATAAGGGCGACGATGATCATCTTCATGCTGATTGCGACTGCGCCCTATTTCACAGACAGAAACTGTGTCAGCACATTTGGGCGCTAGTCTTACTTGCTGACAACCACAGCTGGGGCGGTACCGTCCGCAGATTCCAGGGTGCTATCGATATTGAATTTGGCTGCGACGAAGACGATGACCATGACGAAGATCATGATAACGACGGCGGAGACACGGACGACTGGTATGCCGAAGAGGACGCAGCGCTGGATAGTGCCGTGTACCCCTTTATACCGAACCGAGCGCCAAGCCGAGCGCAGAGGATTGAGCCGAGCGTTCAGTCATTGACCACCAACCGCGTCCACTGGGAAAGACTGCTAGAAGATGCTGATGCCATTTCAAGGCGCAGCCTCAACGACGTCACACGCGAAGAATCCATTCCCTCCACAACCAAGCATAGCGAGCTTTTGTACGGCCTACATTTGAGCGGCACGAAAGCTCAAGGCGAATTAACGATCAACTTATTTCAGCGGCATATGCGTCTTAACGGCAGCTGGGGAGTCGCCAAGCCGTTTAAATTGTCGCGCACACAGAGTGAAACTCTGGATCATCCGGCCGATCAAGAAATTATCTCTCTCATGTTTGGTGGACAGGCCCAGAAGAAGTCGTCTTCCTACTACGACTACTACTACGAGGACCCATACTGGGCGCCGGCTCATGATCTTTTTAAAGTCAGCCCGCCTCTTTACGACGTGTTATTGCCTAAACTAGCTGCAACTGGCCGATTTTATTTCATCGAATTTAACGACTCGCGGCCAGCAGCAACCCCACTGACTTACCATTGTGATGAGGCTTGGACCTTCGAGTTAGCCGTCACCGCTGCTACCAAATCAACTTCCGATTTTAAGAGCACCGGCCAACCCTGGATCCTTACGGGGCGATTTCGCCGTGGCGCCGAGCTCATGACGGTGACCACACCCAAGCTTGTACTCCGCTCCGGCCTGGTGATGCATGAACAAGATCTAGGGCGCATACCGGCTTTGTCTAACGACGAGTTTTTTTGGATCTCGCGCCTTCGCGAACATGGTCCAGTCATGATTCCTCAAGCAGACCTAGACCGCTTTGTCGAAACATTGACGCGTCTACCGCTTTGTCCGCGGATTGAATTGCCAGAGGCCACGACATGGCAAACGAAGACGGGCACTCCAACGCCCAGACTTTCGATCATGGCGGCCAGCGCCAGCCAAGGTCCGGGCCAATTAACGGCAAAGGTAAGCTATCAATACGACGGCATAACGCTGAGTCGCAGCGAAGGACGCTCTTCTTGGGTGGATAACCAAGCTAAAATCATTCACAAGCGTGATGCCGCGGCAGAAGTAAAGTTGTTTGAACAACTACTGCAGCAGCCGCAGATCCTACATGCTACGTCATCAAACAAAGCTGGTGTCGACGTCAGCTTTGCAAGCACCGGACTACCGGCATTAGTTAAGTCGCTGAGCGACTTGGGTTGGTCGGTCGAGGCCGAAGGTCGGCGTCTGCGTCAATCTGGGAATTTTGCCGCAACCGTATCTTCGGGCATCAACTGGTTTGACGTCGGAGCGACATGTAGCTTTGGCAGTCAAACCGTGACACTGCCGGCACTCATCGCTGCTTTGGAGCGTGGTGATAACTTTATCAAGCTCGGTGACGGAAGCCTCGGACTGTTGCCGACTGAGTGGCTGAAAAAGTTTGGCGCCATTGCCGACATAGGCAAACGAATCGATGACGGCATCAGAATAACGCACCCGCAAGGCGCCATTTTGGACGCCTTGCTAGATGGCCTGCCGGCAATTGATGTCGACAGCAAATTTGCCGAGATGCGTGAGCGACTTAAAGCCTTTAATGGGATCGAGCCAGAGCAGCCTGACGCCGCCTTTAAAGGGTCTCTGCGCGAGTATCAGCACGAAGGCCTAGGCTGGCTTAACTTCCTGAGCAAGTATGGCTTTGGTGGCTGTCTGGCCGACGACATGGGCCTTGGCAAGACGATTCAGGTGCTAGCTATGTTGCAGCAGCGCTACGTTAACACTGAGCGTAAGCGCAAACCCAGCCTTGTTATCGTACCGCGCAGCCTAGTCCACAACTGGCTAAAGGAGGCGCAGCGATTCTGTCCAGACCTCCGCCTTCTTGATTTTGCGACTTCAGATCGCCATGAAAATTGGGAAAGCCTCAGCGACTACGATGTCATCATCACCACCTACGGAGTGCTGCGCCGCGACATCGAGAAGCTGTGCTTGGTAGAGTTCGACTATGCGATCCTTGACGAAGCCCAAGCCATCAAAAATGATGCCGCACAAACGGCTAAGGCAGCTCGACTCATCCAAGCCGACCACAGACTAGCGCTGTCGGGAACACCCGTGGAAAATCACCTCGGTGACCTTGCTTCGATCTTCGAATTTCTCAACCCCGGCATGCTCAGTACATCGATGTTTAGCGCCATGTCTAAAAAGACGCCGGAAGATGCACTGAAATTTGCCTCATTACTGGCTCGAGCTCTTAGGCCATTTATTCTCCGGCGCACCAAGGAGCAAGTCCTCAAAGACCTCCCGGAAAAAACCGAGCAGACCATATATTGCAGCCTCGAACCACAGCAGCGCCGTCTCTACGACGAGCTCCGAGACCACTACCGTGCCAGGCTCACTAAGACAGTCAAAGAGCAGGGCATGAGCCGCTCTAAGATACACGTGGTCGAAGCTCTGCTGCGGCTGCGGCAGGCCGCCTGTCACCCTGGCTTGATCGATAAAACTCGCAGTCATGAACCCAGTGCGAAACTGGACGCCCTCCTGGATCAGATTCGCGAGGTGATCGAAAGCGGTCATAAAGCCCTAGTATTCAGCCAATTCACAAGCATGCTCGCTTTGGTGCGTGAGCGCCTCGGCCGCGAAAAGTTCACCTACGAGTACCTTGATGGTCGAACGCGAGACCGAGAGGCTCGGGTGACTAGGTTCCAAACTGATCCCAACGTGCCACTGTTTTTGATCAGCCTTAAAGCGGGTGGCCTGGGTCTAAATCTCACCGCCGCGGACTACTGCTTTATTCTCGATCCCTGGTGGAATCCCGCCGCCGAGGCACAGGCGATTGACCGGGCTCACCGCATGGGTCAAACCAAACCTGTCTTTGCCTACAGGCTGATCGCCAAAGATACCGTCGAGGAAAAAATCCTCGCCCTTCAAGAGAAGAAGCGTGACCTGGCAGATGCCATCGTGTCGGCCGAAAACAGCGTCCTCAGCAGCCTCACCTTTGACGACCTGCAGCTGCTGCTGTCCTGAGGCTGCAGCTTTTGCGAAGCATCTGAAAACATAGGCAAAAATAAAATTGGCCGATGCGGGACAAGCCGGCAATCAGCCAAATTATGGTAGGCCTGCCCGGACTCGAACCGGGGACCTCTACCTTATCAGGGTAGCGCTCTAACCAACTGAGCTACAGACCTATGAAGCGCCGTTTATATGTTTGTGGCTCAGCCAAGTCAACCGCAAGTTGTCGAATGTCGATATTTATCCACCTGTAGATAACTTGTGGATAATCCTGCGGCTAAAGCTCGGCTAAACGTCTAGAGCCCTTGCAGCTCAGGCATCAATCAGAGTGGGTACTCCTAACTGCGAGCCATACTGCTTGAGCTTGCGTTGCAGAGTCCGAATACCGATGCCAAGCACCCGCGCTGCGCGTGTGCGATTAAAATTTTGCCGCTTAAGGGTTTCCATAATAACGGCTCTTTCAACATCCGCAAGTGTCATTCCAAACTCAAACGTCACTGGAGCAACAATCATCTCGTCACAGTAGTCAGTTTTTAACACGTTCAACATCGCGGAACCTCCCTATGCCTCACCGTTAACTAAGCCCAAAAGCCTTAGTGCAAAGGTGGTGCCAGCACAGGGAGATATCCGCGATGACGACTTAACCGCATGATAATAATGACAATCTAGAATTCCGCCCAACTTGGGACTAACCCGCCCAGTGGTAGCAAAAGTAAACCGAATCCAAGCGACACAGGTATACCTTCGCACCCACTAAGACCTTGGGCTATCAGCGCAGCAAGGCCAGAGCAATTTCCGGACCTTGATTCGCCTGAGCCAGCACCGACATGCCAGCCTGCTGCAGGATCTTGTTCTGCGTGAGCGATGCTGTTTCCGAAGCAAAGTCGACGTCGCGAATCCGGCTGTTAGCGGATTTGAGGTTCTCGATCTGAACCCCTAGGTTGTTGATCGTCGAGTTGAGTCGGCTTTGTTGCGCACCCAAGTAAGAGCGGTTGGAGGCAACCTTCTGGAGCGCATTGTCGATGGTCTCTAACTTTTTGGCCGCTGTCTCACGAGCAAAGGGATCCTCAGCATTTATCGGGCCAACTTCTGCCTCAGTGCCAAGGCCGAGAGACTTCACATCGACCTTCAACTGCTCAACGCCGATGCGCAGAGTGTCGGTGTTTTCTTTCGCGCCAGAGCCCATGCCCACATGAATGGTGAACATCTCAGCATCAGGCAGAGCCTCTTGGCCGCCGAGCAATGGCCAACCGTTAAACTGCGAGGTATTGCTGATCCGGTCGATCTCGTTCACCAACTGCACATATTCGCGGTTGGCAAAGGAGCGTTCTTTATTCCCGATGGTGTCGGAGGAAGCCTGGGTCGCCAGTTCGCGGAGGCGGACGAGGATGTTCGACACCTCGTTGAAGCTACCCTCAGCCACCTGTACCAGGGACACGCCGTCGTTGGCGTTGCGCTTAGCCTGGTCAAGACTGCGGATACTCGCTTTCATCCCCTCAGATATGGCCAAACCGGCGGCGTCGTCTGCAGCCTTGTTGATCCGGTAGCCGCTCGACAACTTGGTGATGTTGTCTTCGAGGGCCGATGTCGAGTTACCAAGGGTGCGCTGTGCATTTAATGACGCTACGTTTGTTCTTATCCTGAGACCCATATGAAAAGCTCCTTATGAACAACTAACCGACAACCAACATTGCATCAATCGACAATTGAAAAGAATACATTAGCGTTAATAATAAAAATTATTTTAACGCGTCGATGGACTGTATTGATTCTGGTAGGTTTTTTTAAAGAACTTTATTTTTGACAAAACGCACAAAAATACGTGGCGCGCCCACTCTGACGGATCAGGCGAATTGCTGAGCCACACTTTTTGCACGGTTCATCGGCTCTGTCGTAGACGTTTAGCGAAACGGCAAAATAACCTGGATTTCCGTCTGGTGTCTGGAAGTCCCGAAAGGTGGTACCACCAGCCGCAATAGCATCTGATAAGGTATCTTTAATAGTAGCTGCAAGTTTTTCATAATTAGCCCGGCTCACTGAGCCAGCTTTACGCCTTGGATGTATCTGCGCGCGGAATAATGATTCGCTCGCATAGATATTACCCACCCCAACCACTGTGTGAGCGTCCATAATAAAGACCTTAACCGGCGTCTTGCGCCCACGGCTAAGCTTATATAAGTGCTCACCAAGATCACGGCAGTCGAGTGGCTCGGGCCCTAGATCAACAAAAAGAGGGTGTTTAGCTAGATCGTCGACAGACGCGCAATCAATGCGGCCAAAACGCCGCGGGTCGACAAAATGCAGATAAGTAATCTCACCACTTGCGCCAGCTACCGTAAATACTGCGTGCGTATGCGGCACACTGGGCGTTGCTGAACTCTGCACCAGGATTCTGCCGGTCATTCCTAGATGAAAAATGCCGTAACCCTTGCGGGATTTAATCAAAAGATACTTAGAGCGCCGCGACACACTCTCAATAACCTGGCCCACAAGTAACTCGCAAAAGTCCTCGATCGGGATAGGCGCACGCAAATCAGGCCGCAAAAACGTGGCCTTTGCTAATCTACTACCCTCAAGGACTGGCTTAACTGCCTGCGTTAATGATTCGACTTCGGGTAACTCTGGCACTTTTCTTTAATTCCAAGCGATTGACGCAAAAATGCGTCGGACCCTTGGTATCACGGGCCCAACACGCAATCAACCACCGGCACTTAACTCAGTGCGGCATCGGAACTACTTTTAAGATAATGCGGCGATTTGCTTCGACGTGACCGGGCGCCATGGCACCATCGATGGGCTCAGCCTCGCCGTAGCCAACAGCAACCACACGCTTTTCATCAAAGCCTAATTCCGTGATAAGTATCTGCCTGACGGCCATCGCCCGCTGATACGATTCAATCTGACTTATGTTTGATGGGCCGTCGTGATCAGTGTAGCCCTCGATCATAAGTAGTGACAGCCTTGCTGCAGAAAAAGCCTTCGCGGCTTCGCGGATCTGCTCGATTCCTTCGGGCTTCATTTCAAAAGTCGTCGGATTAGCTTTGGGATCAGCAAAGAGCTCCGTGTAGCTTAGTGTTAAAGACGGTGTTAACTGCTGGCGGCGACTGAAATTGAAGCGCTGCACCACAGCGACGTCACCCACCATCAAATTCTGAAATTTAGGGAAGAGAGCCTTTGCCAGAGCAGAGCCGCGCCCATCGACCTCAGCAATGATCGCTCCCTCTTGCACTTCCGTGACACGTAAATGACCCGTCTCTACCCAGATCGGCCGCCCCTTCACCGAGAGACGGTAGGTTTTAAATTGAGTCCCTACCACTATGCCACTACCTAGCCCGGCGCCAATCACCACCAGGGCCGAATCACCTTCAGACGTAATAAACCGCTCGACGCTATAAACTCGCGGCTGAGCCTGCTCATTGATCTCACTCCAAGTTGGGCTTAGGTCTGCCGCCGCAGCGTTAAAACTAATGCTGATTAACATCAACAATGCAAACATCGTTTGACGCATCATCGAACCCTCTAATAGTGAGTGCATATCTCTTTATCGACCCAAAGTGAAAAAACTTTAGACACTCACTCCGACTAGTAGCCTCCACAACATCATTCACCGAATTTTTGTTTTCCCATGGTCCTAAACCACCTCTCTGTGAAAGAATTAGATTGGTTCACACCACTAAAGGGCCATCAATGCACACTACTTTAGACCGCCTACTCAGTGGCTTTCCTTTAAGCGCCGACGACAACCAGGCAATTTTTGCCGACATGCTCTCTGGTCAGATGAGCGAAGCCGAGGTCGCCGCGATACTTGCTGCCTGGCGTGTCCGGGGCGAAGGCAGTAGCGAACTATACGCGGGCGCAGTGTCCCTGCGCAGGCATGCAATTAAGCTCACTGTGCCCGAATCAACTCGGCCAATTATAGATAACTGCGGCACCGGTGGCGACGGCAGTAACAGTTTTAACCTATCGACCGCCGCTGCAATTGTCGCGGCCTCCGCCGGCGCACACGTTGCTAAACACGGAAACCGAAGTGTAAGCAGCCGTTGCGGCTCTGCTGATTTATTATTTGCTGCTGGTTTCCCCAACACACTGAGCCCAGAGGCAGCGGGGATGTTGCTCGCTAAAACCGGATTCACTTTTTTCTTTGCGCCAAATTTCCACCCTTTGCTGGCCCATGTCGCACCTGTGCGCAGGCAGCTACGCGTGCGCACGATCTTCAATCTGCTCGGCCCCCTAGCGAATCCGCTAACACCGGAATATCAGCTCATCGGCGTCGGTGCTGCAACCTATTTGCGGCCGATGGCAGAGGCCCTGTCACAACTTGGCATTCGCCGCGGCCTCGTCGTACACGCACGCGACGGCCTAGATGAACTAAGCCCGTCTGCCCTTACGGATGCACTTTATATAGAAAACGGCGCCATTAGCTCAATGCTCGTCGACCCCGTCAGCCTGGGCATCAGAGCCACAAATGCTGATTTAATCGGCGGCGACGCTACATTCAACCTAAACAGACTGCAAAACCTTCTAGATCATAAAGACCACGGCTTAGCAGATGCTGTCGCGCTCAATGCTGGCGCCGTCATATGGCTGGCCGAACTAGCTCCCGATCTAGGCAGCGGCATATCTATAGCTCGTCACCAAATAGCCTCAAGGGCAGCGCGCGACTTCTTTCACTCTTGGCTTGGTAGCGCCCGCGAATTAGCCACATAAGGTGATCCCCATGACTGAAAAACCTACAAAATCCCAAGGAAACGCCGAAAATTTCACAGCCAAAGGGCCAGATATTCTCCAAGAAATCTTAGCCAACAAACACCGCGAGGTTGCTGCGGCGGCGGCCAAAATTTCATTAGAACAAATCCAAGAACTCGCGCACAAAGCGCCACCAGCCCGCTCATTTCTGGACGCCCTCAGCCCCAAACATAAGCCAAGAATTATTGCCGAGTGCAAACGCAAATCACCGAGTCGTGGCGTGATGATAAATCCCTACGATCCAGTCCGCTTGGCCACAGCCTATGCCGATGGGGGCGCCGCCGCTATCTCAGTGCTCACCGATGAGAATTTTTTTGGCGGCCATCTGCAGCATCTGGCCGCCGTGCGCAAGGCAGTAAATCTGCCGATCTTGCGCAAAGATTTTATCGTATCCGAGTACCAGATTTACGAAGCTCGCGCCCACGGAGCGGACAGTTTCCTGCTCCTATCTGGGCCTTTGTCCGCCAATGAGCTAAGCGCCTTCATCACAGTCGGTCGTACTCTAGGCATGGAGCCCCTCATCGAAAGCCACACGGCCGGCGAATTAACCGCGGCACTGACCACCGATGGTTCAATTTTTGGCATTAATAACAGAGATTTAAGGACTTTTAGCACCGATCTTAAAGGCGGAGCTGACCTCCTAGCACTGGCTCAGCGCGAAAAGCCCGACGCTTTATTTGTTTGCGAATCGGGCATCAAAACCAGACCTGATATTGAGAGGATGCAGACGCTCGGGTATAACGTCTTCCTAATCGGGGAAGCCCTCGTGACGCATTCGGATCCACGGAGTGCTGTTCAAAACCTCATCGCATAAACCCTCAGAAGGGCGAGTGGCGAGAGGTAGGCTTCCTGTTAAAAGCGCCGCGTAACAGGAGAATGCCTTGACTAGCGAATCCAACAAACCTGATCTCTACAAACAAGCTGGCGTTGATGTAGATAAAGGCGACCGACTAGTGGAATGGCTGCAGGGCGGTGACGGCTCTAAAAGCAATGCCACGACAAAATTCGGCAGTATCGTCTCAGGTATCGGCGGATTTGCTGCGCTATTTCGCCCCAATTTTTCCGGTTTAAAAGATCCCTTGCTAGTCACAAGCACCGATGGGGTAGGGACCAAGGTCCTGCTCGGGATCGAATCCAACATCCTTACAGGGCTCGGCTTAGACCTGGTCGCCATGTGCGTCAACGACCTCTATACCGTAGGCGGCAGACCGCTTTTCTTTCTCGACTACTATGCCACCGGCACCCTCGACGAGGCTCAGTTCAAAGACGTACTGACCGGCATTAAAGAAGGTTGTCGCCAAAGCCAAGCACTGCTGCTTGGCGGTGAAACGGCAGAAATGCCGGGTTTATACGAAAAGCGCCACTTCGACCTCGCTGGCTTTGTCGTCGGAGCTGTCGATGGAGCAGCCATGCTAGGCGCTCACAACGTGCAGCCAGGGGACGTCCTACTCGCACTCCCGAGCAGCGGCTTTCACAGCAATGGTTACTCCTTGATCCGTAAGTGGACAAAGGAAAAACAGCCCAGCACTGAACTCATGCAAAAACTGATGATTCCGACGCGGATTTATCACGAGCTGCCCGAGCTGGTTGAGAAGCTGGGAACAAAAGCAATCCACGCCGTGGCCAATATCACTGGCGGCGGAATCTCCGGCAACGTGCCTCGTGTCATGCCACCTGGCACCGCGTGTCACATTGACTTCAGCGCCTTGCCCATCCCCTCTTGGATGCGTCAATTCATCGAGGACCACGGCAGCACGATCCCCGATTTAGAGGCCGTCTTTAACCTTGGCTGCGGCATGATCGCAGCCGTCGCCAAAGACGCCGTCCACGATGTCGTCGCCGCCTGCAAAGATGTGAATCTGCCTGTTTGTGCTATTGGCGAAGTGAAAGCTGCACAAGGCGAAGCTAGAGTCGTGTTCCACTGAATGTATTTAGTTAAGTGACTTTAGTCACGGAGATCGCATGCAAGCAACTCTCGGCTTTGAACGGCCCAAACATATCCTTAGTGCCAGTCAATTCAATCGAGCTTTTCTCGATTATATGTATGAGTTGATTAATCAGATCCGAAAGTTCGACAAGACTAAAGATGGGCTCATGTATCTGCAGAGCCTGTTGCCGCATCGGCGAGCGATGCTCTATTTCACGCAGCCGTCGACGCGCACGTTCATGAGTTTTCAAGCTGCCTGCAGTATTTTAGGAATCAAACCCTCTGAAATTCGTGACACCGCCACTAGCTCCGAGCGCAAGGGCGAATCTATCGACGACTCTCTTAGGACCTTTGCCAGCTACGTTGATTTAATCGTGATGCGCGCACCCGTCGCTGGACTATCCGACCGGATCGCGACTCTACTCGACGCGACGCCGCGGCCGGTACCCATTATCAATGCAGGCAGCGGCCCAGACGAACATCCGACTCAGGCACTACTCGACATCTATACGCTGCAGCGCAGCTTCAAGTCAGCCTCAGGTATCGAGGGCAAAACTATCTGCATGGTCGGCGATTTGAAGCGCGGCCGCACCATCCGCTCACTCAGTCGGCTGCTAGCCAACTATCCTCGCACACAGCTGATCTTTTGTTCGCCTCCTGAGTTCAAAATTGCCGACGATCTTAGGCAATTCCTGAGCAGCAGGGATGTCAGTTTTGAAGAGACCACCAACTTCACTGCCGCAATTGAAGCTGCCGATGCCATCTACATGACGCGCGTTCAAGATGAGTACGACCAAGCCGGCGCGACAAAGGTCGACACCCGGGCCTACTGCCTCAAGCAGGAGCACCTACCTCTGCTGCGTCGCGACTCAGTCATTATGCACCCGCTCCCCAGACGCGACGAACTAGACCCGGCTATTGATCATGACCCGCGCGCCAAATATTGGCGCCAAGAACGAAACGGCATGTGGACCAGAGTGGCACTAATCACTATTCTAATGGGAGTCGATAGCCACATCGTTTTGCCAACCCTATGAAAGCAACTGAATTCACATGAATTCGCTGGGAGCAAACGCAATCAGGGAGTCACGTAATGGCCGATGCGAATATCCCTCGATCGATAAAAGAAGCTGTAAAAGTCGCTGTCGTAACGATGACTACTACAGCCGACAAGCAACGCAACATCGACACAGCTTTCTCGATGGTTCGCACGGCAGCAGCGCAAGGTGCTGCCTGGGTGCAGCTGCCCGAGATGTTTCCCTATATGGGGACTTACGACCAAGTTTATAACATGGCGGAAGTAGAGGGCGGCCCCCTCTATCAAGCACTATCCAATCTCGCCCGCGACCTTAAAATCGTTCTATTTGCAGGCTCCGTCGGTGAGCGTCCAAGTAGCGACGAAGAGTCAGCCGAAAAGCTTATCAACGCCCAAGGACAAAAGAGGGTGTACAACACTTCTTACGTATTTGGTCGCGACGGCAACTTGTTAGCTAAATATCGTAAAATTCATCTCTTTAATCTCAATGATGAAAACGGCCTGCCGCGCTACCGCGAGAGCGATGGATATATCCCAGGCAGCCGACCCGTGACGTTTAAGGTCGATGGCTTTAAAGTCGGCCTCTCCATTTGCTACGACCTCCGCTTTCCTCAGCTGTTCAACCTTTTTGGCGAGCAGGAACCTGTGGACGTCATAGCCGTCCCGTCGGCCTTTACGTTGGCTACCGGACGCGCTCACTGGGAGTTGCTGCTGCGGGCTAGGGCGGTAGAAAACCTGGCCTTTATCTATGCCGCCAACCAAACCGGCCTGCATAGTCCCGGCAAAGAATCGTACGGCCACTCGCTGGTCGTCGACCCGTGGGGCACCGTCCTAAGTAATACCGGTGATTTTCCCGGAATCGGCTTTGCCAACATCTCGAGTGGGGTCATCCGGGAGGTGCGGGGCCGCTTACCAGCGCTCAGCAATCGTCGACCAGACATCTATTTGGCAAACCATCAGTAGCGCTGGCGGTGCCGCCAGCGCATCCATCGAATTCTGAATAATAGGGAAAAAGTAGAAAGATCTTCGCCATGGACGGAGAGCCGACAGGCCACGCCCAAGGGAGCGGTCTAAATATTATTTGCCGGACGCCGAGAAAAGGAGAGTTGTTCTCGCCACTGCCATGGTCTCGGCAAGGGGTCCTCGATGTCAGATAAAATGCAATCAAAAGTAGAAATGCTGGAACGCGCTGTTTTGGAACTCGGCACCGAGCTCTTTAATCTCAAAGGGTCGATGGCCAAAAACCAAGAAAGCCACGAGCAATTTCTCGCCACGATAAAAGGCCTGAAACAACTCCTCGACGAGAAGGGCGTGATCACTGGTGATGATTTCGAAGCGGCCGTCGAACTAGGACGGGCTATCGAGCATTTCAATTCCCAGGCCGAGCACGCCCTCACCAATGAGCTGGAAAAGATCAAGAAAGCGGGACACTGATCGCCCGCTGTCACAGGGGGGGATCATTTCTATGCGCATTGCACATAGCTGCGCCGCAATCATAGTCGGCCTAATGACATTGTCAAAGTTGGCCTTGTCCGCTGATGAGCCATTTGAGCTCCGCTACCGCTTTCAGCAAAGAGACGGCGTCCAGAGCCCTCATGTGTTTGTCCTCAGGTGGAAAGATGCTGGTTCAAACTTGTCCACCATCGAGGTGATAGAGCCGGAATCAAATAAAGTACTCCAATCTTTGGACATGCCCGCAGACAAAGTGCACCTGATTTGGCAGGACTTAGTGCCGAAAAAGAATCAGGTGAAAGACAAGATCGTCGACTTTATCGACTATAACTTTGATCAGTACGGCGACCTTAGACTGACGCAAAGCTGGCCTTACAAGCCAGGCGGCAAGTATTATCTAATTTGGCTATTCGACCATGGTGAGAACAAATACAAGTTCTCCGAAGAGCTCAGTCGATTGCCTGCGCCTTCCGTCGATCAAAAAGCAAAGCGCATTTACAGCACCACTTTCGGTAACTACGGCGGTGGCGAGTTCGTCAGTGACACATATTCAGTGGCACCCGACGGCAAACTAATCCTCGAAACCAAAGTTACGCAGAAAATCGTGCAGCCTGAAAAGCTAAAATTCCTGCGAGAAGTGCAAACTCAGGGCATGGGTGAGCCTCGGCTTATGTGCCGCATCGAAATTCCGGCCGAGGGGCGACCGCGTTGCATTTGGGGCAAGGCAGAGGCCTGTGAGACCTTCATGCGCAAAGCTGCGCCTTTTGAGCCAGCTGCTGAAAGCACAACGGTCCAGGAGGCACCCGCTGAGGCTGCCTCCCAGACTAGTCACTAAGTCCTGCCACATTCTCTTAGATGGTCCGCTTATCCAGACCGTACTTTTCGACCTTCATAATCAAACCGGCCCGGCTAATGCCCAACTCTTTTGCAAGTTTTGACTTGTTCCAGCGCGTGCGTTCTAGGCCCTCTCGAATCATATCCTTTTCCAACTCTTCGAGAGCATCCTTCAAACGACCCGCAATCCGGTAGCCGGGATACTTATTTTTCGCATTGTCGTAAATATGCTGACTGAGAACGTCCGGTGGAATCTCGCCTTCGTTAGACGAAAGTACACATGCTCGCTCGATTTCGTTTTCCAACTCGCGCACATTGCCTGGCCATTCGTGATTGATCAGGCGCTCCAAGGTGCCGCTGCTAATCAATTTATTTTGACCGCGCTCTTTATTAAACTTCTTCAGGAAGTGTTCTGCTAGTAGAGGAATATCTTCCTTGCGTTCGCGCAGCGGAGGAACGGTCAAATTGATTACTTTCAAGCGGTAATACAAATCTTCGCGGAACTGGCCTTCTTTGACCATCTTCTGCAATTCACGGTTTGTCGCAGCCAAAATCCGAACATTAACTCGTTTGGTTACCGTAGCACCTACCGGGGTAAATGTTCCTTCCTGCAGAACTCGAAGCATCTTCACCTGCATGGACATCGACGTTTCGCCAATCTCATCGAGGAACAACGTGCCACCATCAGCCTCTTCGAAGAGGCCTTTCTTGTCTTTAATCGCACCGGTAAATGCGCCCTTCATGTGACCAAAGAGCTCACTCTCGAGTAAGTTTTCGTTAAATGCACCGCAGTTGACCACGACAAATTTCTTATCTTTACGGCGGGAATTGTAGTGTAAGGCTTTGGCAATCAGCTCCTTACCAGTACCGTTTTCCCCGTTAATAAGTACCGTGGCATCAGAGTCACACACACGATCAAGCAGACGATAGAGATCTTGCATTGGTGCAGATTTACCAATCATCCGATCAAAACCATATCGAGTTCCAAGCTCTTTACTCAGCTCTCCGACTTTTTCCTGCTCATCGAACACACGTTTTTGCGAGACTATGATCTCTTCAACTACCATCTCAATCAGCTCTGTGAGATAGGCGATATCTTTCTCAGAAAGAACCGGAAGTGAATCAACGTGAGCCGTGAGCTCTGCTTCTCGACCGGAAAAAGAACGCGCTAGATACGACTTAAGCCGCATCTTTTGCTCGTCCGCAGAATCGGCCACGAGAAACCCGTCGCCAAAAACACACCCCATGTACTTGCCTTCAACTCGGATAGGCACCGTAATGGTTGAGAATCCTGCATGACAGCGAGACATGCGCGCGTCTTTGCTGCGCGTTGTCTCTACTGTGGTTTGCCTAGCCGTGCCCCGGCAGGCCTCAAAGCCCTTGCCGTCATTGGTCACCGCTTGGCAAATTTGATTAAGAGGATTGAAGAACTTGCCCTCGGGAACACCCCGTAAAAGCCCCTTGGTGTCGGTGAAATTAATCTGTATCTTCCACCACTTACCAACTAGCTCTCGAAGCCTGCGAATGACATGTAACTTGTCAAACTCGCTCCAGCGCACTTTGTCAGTCATCGGCTGCTCCTAAATGACTGTAATCCCAATGATGGGCGATTGTTGGTAGTCACCATGACTACTTCCAAACCCCTCATCGGTCAAAATGCGTAAACTCTTTACAGGAATAATTGCCAACAATTGCGGGCCACTGTGGATTCAGTGGCGGATCTATGGACAATTTGCGTGGGTAGACCTAGATGCTATCAGTAATTTTGACACCCGCTGGCAAAGCGAACGCTGACTCGGGAATAGCCGCACGACTTGGATTCTTAAACTCATGGATTAGTGAGTTTTTATTGTTTAAGTCCATTTTTAGATAAGCAATAAACTCTTCCTTTTTTGCAAAGTGCAACTCAATCCCGACCAAGTCACCTGGGGTCTTTGGACTCAGCCGGATTTTGATAAGGTCTCCCACCTCTTCAGCTTTGACTAGATCGTAACGCTTAAGCAATGTGTCGACATTAAGCACCAGATCAATAACCTGCCTAAGTTCCTGCGCCTGCGCACCATTTGGCGCATAGCGTTTGGCAGTAGCGGTGTCAGGACTGAAGTCATAGAAAGACTTGCCGTCGTAAATCTTGAACTCCTTACTCGGTGTCTGCAGCATCCACTTAAACAAGTTTGGTTTGACAAAGAGCGCCTTGCCCTCGCGACGCGTGCTTTTACCACGTAGCCCTGAGTACTTGGTCTGCACAAAATCGACTGTGAGAGCGTCAGAGGACTTCATTTTTGACTGGACGGCACGCAGCTCTTCCACGCTCAAGTCCTTAGCTAGTGCTAGCGCAGGGGTAGCAGCTAGTAGACAAACCGCAGCGAACTTCAGAAAAAATTTTGGCACTTTAGCCTCCAATATAGGTCCACTCGTTTCTAAGATCTAAGCTTCAATCTTTAATCGCATCAGCAAGAAGTTGCAGAGCCGACTCGGCAGCAGTGCGACGAATGGCCGCTCGGTCACCACTAAGAGTCAGCCTTGTGGCCACTTCACCAAAAGGGGAAGCTATGCCACAATATACCGTACCGACTGGTTTATCTGGGCTACCTCCGTCGGGTCCGGCAATGCCGGTAAGGGCCACAGCATAGGTGGCGCCTAGTCTGTCGCGAACTCCGGCTGCCATGGCGCGTGCTACTTCAGCACTTACGGCACCGAACTTTTCCAGGTCAGAGGGATCTACTCCGAGCATGCTAATCTTGACACCGTTTGCATAGGCACTAATGCCACCAACAAAAACAGCCGAACTACCCGGTAACTCCGTGAGCATGGTAGCCACCAAACCCCCAGTGCAACTCTCTGCAGTAGCAACCGTTGCACCCCGTGACTGAAGTTTTCTCAGGATGTTCCGAAGTACCTCTGCGACCGCGATGTGATATGAAATAGTTTTGTCGTCCACAATGTTACTCCGAAAGCCTACTGTTAACCCCAAGTTACCCCTAGTGACGTGACGTTCAAAGTAAATTAGCGTTACTAACTTGGATGATAGGAGAAAAGATGAGCCTTCGATTTATTAAACCGACATCTCAGCCAGCCAAAGGCACCTTAGATTTTTCCGCATGGAATGGTCTAGCGGACTTACTAGAGCAGTCGTGCCATAAATACGGTGACTCAACGGCTCTCACTTGTATGGGTACAGATCTAAGCTTTCGACAATTTGACCGACTTGCAGATCAGTTAGCGTCTTACTTTCAAAATGAGCTCGGGCTAAAAAAGGGTGATCGCCTAGCGATCATGCTGCCCAATATCATGCAGTTCCCAATTACATTTTTTGCTGCCCTGAAAATTGGGGTCATTTGCGTCAACACCAACCCCCTATACACTCCCCGCGAAATGCGCCACCAATTCAAAGATAGCGGCGCAACAGCCATCGTCATCCTCGACATGGTGGCAAAAAATCTCGAGGAAATTCTCGGTGACACCGATATTAAGCACATCATCGTGACGTCGATCGGCGACCAGCTACCAACTTGGAAGGGCACTCTAGTAAATACAGTGCTCAAGCTTAAAGGTCAGGTGCCTAAGTTGGGCTTTGACTTCGTCTCGTTCAAAACAGCACTTTCCCTTGGTGGAAAGTCTAAACATACCCGCCCAGCCATCGACAACGAAGATATCGCAATCCTCCAGTACACCGGTGGTACTACCGGAGTGTCAAAAGGGGCCATGCTGTTACATCGCAACGTACTGGCTAATGTTGTGCAGATTCAGACCCTTGCTAGTGAAGTGGTCACGGAAGGCGGCGAATATGTACTTACTGCGCTGCCGCTCTATCATATCTTCGCACTTTCCGTGAACTTCCTGGCCTTCCTAACCATGGGCCAGCGAATGATACTCGTACCTAAGCCGGTGCCCATCAAAAATTTAATGAAAGTCATGCGCAAGTATCCAATCTCAGTCATGACCGGGGTCAACACCCTTTTCAACGCCATGTTGAATGACGAGGAATTCATCAAAAATCCGCCCAAACATCTTAAAATTGCCCTGGGTGGCGGTATGGCAGTGCAAGAAGCGGTCAATAAAAAGTGGGCTAAACTCACCGGCCTTCCCATTGTCGAAGGCTTTGGCCTAACCGAGGCCTCACCGGTAACTCACGTAAACCCACTTAAGAAGGAGCTAATTAAAATCGGCTCCATAGGCCATACCGTGGCTGGCACTGAAGCAAAAATTATGAACGAGCAGGGCGAAGAGGTTGCTCTTGGCGAAATCGGCGAACTCGTCGTACGTGGCCCACAAGTGATGGCCGGCTACTGGCAGCGACCTGACGAAACCGCCAAGGTCATTCGTAACGGCTGGTTATGGACCGGTGACATCGCTAAACGTGATGGCAATGGCTACTTCTATATCGTCGACCGCAAGAAAGACATGATTCTAGTTTCTGGTTTCAATGTATATCCAAATGAAATCGAAGAAGTGTTGATGTCGCATCCGAAAGTGCTGGAAGCCGCGGTAGTGGGCGTACCCGATGCGAATTCTGGCGAAGCGGTAAAAGCTTTTGTCGTAGCTAAGGACAAATCGCTAACCGCAGACGAGCTCAAAGCACACTGCCAAAAACAGCTAACCGGCTACAAGCGTCCACATCACTTTGAATTTCGCGACGAACTTCCGAAAACAAATGTCGGTAAAATCCTCAGACGCAAACTAAGGGATGATCCGCCACCACCAGCTAAGCAAGTATCTAACGCCTAAGAATTAGCTGCCGATACTTTGCATAACTACTAAGCTCGCCCAGCAATTGCCTTGCTGGGCGAGGCCTCCTAATGCCTCACAATGCTGCTATCATAGATCGTGATCACCTAAACTTGATAACGATACGAGAGAGCATTTGGCTTATCTGCTGTTAACTATGGCACGCCTGGCCCTGGCAACATTTGCCTCGGCACAGGCCGCAACCTTTGGCATTGGCACAACAGCCGGTGTCATGCAGCAACCGACTAGCCACTACTACCATGCGACTTACGGGCTGGAAGCTACCACTGGCACTGAATCAGAGAGATTTCTCCTACGTGCCTCCTACGTCGAGCGCCCCGAATTTAGTGCCGATGGTTACGCAGACAAAGACTATGGATGGTTCGGCCAGATTGGCAGCAAGCTGACAAAAAAGGCCAACCAAGGACTTTATGCCTTCATCGGCGGCGGTCGCATGGCTGGGTATACAAAGCTCACAACATCAAATGCTTCGGCGGCAAATACAGCCGACAGCAAAGTTGCGAGCAACTATATTCAAAGCGGCGTGAGCGCATCTATCGACTATGCCTTTCGCTGGGGCAAATTCGATCTAGCTGCCGGACACCAAGTATTTATCGGTGTAGTCGATCGCACACAGCTTCAAGGCTACGTAGCTTGGCCCTATACTTTTTTTCACATCAGGGCCGGGGCTGCATGGTGAAGGTAAGAATCACATTCCTTCTACTGCTAGCGTGCCTCTGCAGTGCTTCTGCATCTGCGGCAGAAAATCGCTATACCCTGACAGCGCAGTACGAATCTCTCGCGCCTAACGCCGGTGGGCAAATCGCTTACGGCCTACGCCTCGCCAATAACAACTGGGAGGGGGGCATTTTTAGTAACCAGTATCTTACCGCGGGTGGCTTACCGCTGTCTGGTGCCGTCTTTGATCGCCGCTTCGCCATTTGCGACGACTCGTGCTGGTGGCAATTTTTTGTGCAAGTTGGGGGCGGATTCTCCAATGCCGGGCCACTTGCCGAAGTCACGTGGGCGACGATCATCCCACTACTCCCGATATGGCTCCCCACTAGCGCACCCAAATACTATCCTGCACTTCGCATAGACATCACCTCGCATATCATCTTTAGCCGCTATCGGGGCATCGCCTGGAGTTATCCTTTATGGGTCGGCGTCTCAATTCCATTCTAGTCACGTCATTAAATCTGCTGATTTGGGCGGCCAGTGCACAGGCCTATCCAACGCCTGTGGATTTCAGCGGCAAATTGCTACGCTGGAATATTGATAAAAACAGCCCGGCCATCACTTATGCAATCGATGCTGAAAATCCAGAGGACGCGGTTTACTACCAAGATGCCGTCGCACAAGCAGCCCAGCTGTGGAGCGAGGTACCGGGAAGTTACTTTAAATTCGAATCGGTAAGTTTGGACCAAGCGCCACAAGTGACTATTTATTTGCGCAGCAGTCTTAGCGATGTTCGGGAGACTGCGGGCTATACAATGTTTGACGAATACGAGGGTGATACGCCCAAACATTGTTCCATTTACGTGATGGTTGACCGCGCCACGTCAGACTACTGGATGGGAAAAATCTTTCTGCATGAGTTGGGTCATGCGGTCGGTCTTGGACACAGCCTCGTGCCGGAAGCCATCATGAGTTACAGCCTAGATGCTAATGGCTTTTCATTGGATCTAGACGACTATGCTGCAGCCGCTCACAGTTATCCTGCTAACGGAGATAAGCCACGCCTACCGTTGGGCTGCTCTGTGCGCTCCGATGCAGGCCAGGTCAGCAGCAGTAATTTTCTGATTCTGCTGCTATTAGTCCCAGTCTTTTTCAGCCTATGGCCAGCATGCGGTCGATCGCTTTCTTCGCGCGCAGTCGCACGTCTTCGGGCACAACCACCTCGTAGCGCAGCTCCTGCAAACACGCCAGAGTGTCCTCTAAAGTAATCTGCGCCATGTGTGGACACCGCACGCTACACAGCCGCAATACTTCACGATCAGGATGTGCCGCGATAATGTTATCGCCCATGGCACATTCGGTGAGCAGCAAATAGCGCGGAGCCTTAACAGTCTCCACATATTTAATCATGGCCGACGTGCTGCCAGCGAAATCAGCTGCCGCAGTAACTTCTGGGCTGCATTCCGGATGCGCCAGTACTACGACATCAGGAAATTGACGACGTACCCGCTCGATGTCCCCGACAGTAAACTTTTCATGGACCTCACATTTGCCATGCCAGCCGACGAACACCTTGTCGATGGCAGTCTGACCCTGGGCCAGTTTGCGCGGATCAGTTTCCGGGAAAATGACGTGCTTACCGGTCTCCCGCGCGACGTTTTGCGCCAGATATTCGTCCGGAATAAAAATGACCGTGTCGGTTCCAAGTGCTTCCACAACTTTTACGGCATTGCTTGAGGTGCAGCAAACATCCGTCTCCGCCTTAACGTCAGCATAGGAGTTGATATAAGTTACGACCGGAACGCCGGGATATTGCGCCTTTAGCCGACGCACATCGGCCGCCGTAATACTCTGCGCCAGTGAACAACCAGCTTTTTTCGATGGTATTAAAACTTGCCGACTAGGATTGATGATCTTGGCGGTTTCGGCCATGAATTCAACGCCGCAAAACACAAGCACATCAGCCTGGGTGGTCGCCGCCTTCCGACAGAGCTCCAGCGAGTCGCCGGTGAAGTCCGCTACCGTATGGTAAAGAGCCGGCTCCATATAATTATGGCCAAGAATGATCGCGTTACGCTCACGCTTTAACTTGTTGATCTCGACAACAAGCTTGGCCTTCTCGCGGAGCTCAAACTCCGGCACGATCTTCGCCATCATCGAGTGCATGCGCTCGTAGGTAGCTTGATAGGTGGCGGTAGATTCCATCATTTTTTCCATCGTGTAGCCTCTGACTGGGTACTTCGGGCACGCTAGCTATAATGCGCTACAAACGGAAAAACAAGGGGTGGCCTAGGCCACCCCCAATCAATTAACATAATTGATGATTTTAACCTCTTAAGAGCTGCAGGACGGCTTCTGGTTGAGCATTGGCTTGGGTCATCACGGAGAGAGCGGCACTGGAGAGGATACGACCTTGGGTCAATTTCGCGGTTTCCGAAGCGTAATCCACATCGCGGATACGGCTTTGAGCGGCGGCCATATTCTCACTAGCGATGTCGATGTTGTTGATCGTACTGTTTAAACGCGACTGCACTGAACCAAGGGTTGCTCGGTAGGAGGCAATCGAGTTTTGCGCTGTATCGAGGCGGTTAAATAAAGTCGCCGTATCTCCGTCAGGTCCAAGATCCTGCGCCCCAATAGTGGCTGTCGGATCAGGCATGATTGACATGGCCTTATCGCGAACCTGATCGATAGCTTCCTTCAAAGACCCCAGCTCGTCTAACTTAATGGTCAGAACATCTGGATCGTTATCTTTGTCGATCGAGGGCAGATTACCAGCAGCATCGCGGCCACGGTTCGATGCTCCGACGAAGATTTGAATCGGCTTATCGCCTTCTCCTGGGGTGAGCACCTTGGTGCCATTGAACTCGGTGGAATCGATGATCCGTCCAACCTCGTCACGCAGCTGAGTAAATTCTTTATCCAAAAAGGTTCGTTCGCGTGGTCCCAACGTGTCGGAAGCAGCCTGCGTCGCAAGTTCACGCATCCGAATCATGATGTTAGACACTTCGTTAAGGCCACCCTCGGCAACCTCGATATAGGAAATGCCATCGCTGGCGTTTCGCTTCGCGACCCCCAAGCTCGACATGGTGCCCCGCAAGCGCTCGCTCACGGCGAGACCGGCGGCATCATCGGCGGATTTGTTAATCCGCAAACCTGAAGACAATCTTTCGAGAGACTGACTCAGCGCACCACGTTGTTCACTTAATCGCCTTTGCGACACCAAAGAATCGACGTTAGTCCTTACTCTTAATCCCATGACTACACTCCCTGTTATTGGACACGGCAAACCATTCGCCGTGAAACGCGAAAATTGTCGTTACCTGCTGAAACTTAGGATCAACGAAGTAGCTGGAGAGCCATTTCTGGAGCAGCATTGGCCTGGCTCAGGACGGAAACGTTGGCTTGCGTCATGATCTTGGCCTGGGTCAGGCTGGCGGTCTCGGCGGCGTAGTCTACGTCTCTGATGCGACTCATCGCTAACTGCTGATTTTCCATAGACACGCCGAGGTTACCGATAGCGCTGCCGAGGCGATTTTGAACCGCACCGAGAGTGGCGCGTTCGCTTGCCATCCTGCCGAGGGCATCATCGATTGTGGTCAATTTCTCGGCGATCTCGCTGCGGCTAAGGGGGGCATCACCACCTTGAGAACCAATTTCAGTGCCTTTACCTAAGCCCAGAGTGCTTGAATTAAATTTGATCCCCTCAAGGTCGATCGTGATGGTGTCCGAATTCGCTTCTGGAGCGGTACCGCGGGTGCCGATCTGGACCACGAATTGGGCCAAGCCCCCGTCCGGTGCAAACATTTTGCGACCGTTAAACTCGGTGGAATTGCCGATCCGATCCATCTCGTCGACCAGTTGGGTATACTCGCGGTTAAGGAAGCTGCGTTCCTTATCACCGATCGTGTCACTCGCTGATTGCACGGTTAGCTCGCGCAAGCGGATGAGGATGTTGGTCATCTCATTCATGCCACCTTCAGCAACCTGAACCATTGACACGGCGTCGTTGGCATTCCGCTTGGCCACATTTAGCCCACGCAGCTGACCTCTGAGATTCTCGCTGATGGCTAGTCCTGCGGCGTCGTCAGACGACTTGTTGATCCTGTAGCCAGATGCCAAGCGCTCTAAGCTGGAGTTCATTTCACCGTTGTTACGTTCCATGAAGCGCTGAGCAACCAAACTGTTTACGTTCGTACGGATTCGCATTCCCATCTCAGTATCCTCCTTGATATGTTGATGCAGGTCATAACCCTATGACCTGCTGCGAGTTCCGCCTGGAACTTGCACAGTTACCAACGGCGTCTGCTCAAAATTCTTTAATTTTTTGGTCAACGCACAAAAAACGCCGGGTATGCGGCAATCATTGAGGGGTTAGCTAATTTGGCTAATTTTTCCTGGGACTTAGGCGGTTGGCTGGAAGTTGAAAAAGAGCTTCTTTCCGAACGATTTCAGGGTGTTGTGGTGTCGATCTCGGGAGGCCTTGATTCGACAGCGTTATTACAGGCAATTTGGCACTTACACCAAACTCAAAAAAATTTTCGCCTTGCCGCATTTCACTGCGCCTACGGCTTGCGTGGGAGTGAGTCTGTCGACGATTTGAATTTTTGCAAAACACTCGCCGAAGAACGGGATATTCCCTTTATTTACCGCGAGATCACCCCTGAAGAACGGCTCTGCCGCAGCGGCGAGGGCGTCCAAGAGTGGGCGCGCCGCATCCGGCAGGAGGAATTTCAACGCTTGGCGCGTCAGGGATGGATCGTCGCTTTGGCGCATCACCGCGATGATCTTGCCGAAAATGTGCTAATGCGCCTTGCTCGGGGCTCCGGCCCGGGTAACTTGCTGGGAATGCAGGCTTGGTCGACCCCTTATTGGCGCCCCCTACTTAAATATCCGAAAGAGGCGCTGCGTGAACGGCTGCAAGCCGAAGGCCTAAGCTATAGAGAAGACAGCAGCAATCTGGGCGATGCCTACAGTAGAAACATCATTCGTCACCGGATTTTACCGGAACTTGAAGCCCTTTATCCCGGAGCCGCTGCGCGACTTGTGGCCTGCGCAGAGGATGCCAGAGACCTTACGGGCTCTGTAACCGAAGTACTGGAGACCAAAGGAGTTGCGCCCCATATACCACCGGGTGCCGCGCCGGGCATAGCGCGTCATGCCGTTGCCCAGCACATAAAAGCTGAGTTACCCGGGCACAGGCAACTTTCTCGACGCCTTCTCGATGCAGCAATTTCTGGTCACGCCCCGGAACTTCCAGGCGCGAGTAAAACGCGCCTAAGCAAGGACCTGTGCCTTGAAACCTTTGGCGACAGCGCCAAAGACCACAGGCAACTCCAGCATCAAAGAGGCCTTAGCGGGCCCGATCTGTCTGCGATCCTTGAGCCAAGCTCTTATGCTTATCTAACCAGCCAAGAGGGACTATACGTCTTGCGCACCCCCGAGGCGACTTCTGAGGCCGAAGCAGCCTCTGCGAATCTAGAAATACAAACCGTGTCATCTCGCCAAGGCCTGAAATTCCCAGGTGTCGAGGGTAAAATTAGCGTGAAAAACCTAATGCAGCGTTGGGCCGTGCCGGTTAAGCTGCGAGCCAAGTGTCGCGTTTTACAAAACAACAGTGTGACGGTCGGCCTGTTTGATGGGCAAAAATTGCACGTGCCAAATCACCATGGCCAAAAAACCGGGTGCAGCCAATTGGACGTCAATCTGCGATACTTAAAGAACGGCGATTGTGATCGCCCCTGGAATCTTATTAGACCCGAATAAATATTGGCGCTGGTATCAAGGAGCTGTAGATGGCTAAGTCTCCACAAAAGCAGAATCAACAAATGCGAATCACCATGCTCTTCGCGGGGATCCTCGGCCTTTTGCTGTTGGTCCACCTGATGGTTAAACCGCAGGACGAGCCGAAAACTCTTAAGTTCTCAGAGTTCATCGCAGCAGCCAGTTTACCGGATAGCGACCCTAACCATGTCGCCGAGGTGACTTTTAAAGAGAATGAAATCGTCGGCGTCCGTGTCGACAAAAGTACATTTAAAACGTACGGCCCAAATGACGCTGATATTAGAAAGACGCTGAGCGAGAAGGGCGTCAAAGTAAATTTCGAACCACCAGAGGAAATGAGCTGGTGGAAAACGCTGTTGATCAACTCTTTGCCGCTGATCATCATTTTGTTCCTCTTCGTGTTTTTCATGCGCCAGCTGCAAATCGGCGGCGGCAAGGCCATGTCGTTCGGCAAAAGTCGGGCGAAGTTACTAAATGAAAATCAAACGCGAGTCACTTTCGAGGACATCGCCGGCATCGATGAGGCCAAGCAAGAGCTCGAAGAAATCATCGAGTTCCTCAAAGATCCGAAAAAGTTTACTCGACTTGGCGGTCGAATTCCCAAAGGTGTCCTGCTAGTAGGCTCACCGGGTACAGGTAAAACCGTACTTGCCAAGGCTATTGCCGGAGAGGCGGGCGTGCCTTTCTTCTCCATCTCAGGCTCTGACTTCGTAGAAATGTTCGTTGGCGTTGGCGCAAGCCGCGTGCGCGACTTATTCGACCAGGCCAAGAAACACGCTCCTTGTATTGTTTTCATCGACGAGATCGATGCTGTCGGCCGTCACCGCGGTGCCGGCTTAGGCGGCGGACACGACGAAAGAGAACAAACACTGAACCAGTTATTGGTTGAGATGGATGGATTCGAAGCAAATGAGGGTGTCATCATCATCGCCGCGACTAACCGGCCAGACGTACTTGACCCAGCCCTGCTACGTCCAGGTCGCTTCGACCGCCGTGTAGTAGTGCCAAAACCTGACGTAAAAGGCCGCGAAGGCATTCTCAAAGTCCACACTAAAAAGTCGCCTCTAGCTAAAGACGTGGACCTCCCAACGATTGCTCAAGGGACTCCCGGCTTTTCTGGCGCTGATCTGGAAAACCTAGTCAACGAAGCCGCACTCATTGCTGCCCGCCAGGACTGCAAAGAGGTTTCCATGCATCATTTTGAGCTGGCTAAAGACAAAATACTCATGGGTCCCGAGCGTAAGAGCATGATCATGAGCATCGAGGAAAAGCGCAACACGGCTTACCACGAGGCCGGCCATGCTATTGTTGGGCTTTATATTGGTGGCGTCGATCCCGTGCACAAAGTAAGCATCATTCCACGCGGCCAAGCACTGGGCGTTACTGTGATGCTACCCGCCGAAGACCGCTACACCCTGACCAAGGACTACGCTGAAGGAATGATCGCCTATGCTATGGGCGGCCGGGCTGCCGAGGAACTGATCTTCCGCAAGCAAACCACTGGCGCTGGCGACGACATAAACAAAGCCACAGACATTGCCCGCAAGATGGTTTGCAACTGGGGCATGAGTGACAAACTAGGTCCGCTCTCCTTCGGCAAAGACAATGAAGAAGTGTTCCTGGGGCGCGAAATCCACAGCTCAAGGAACTTCTCGGACAAAGTGGCCGAGGAGATCGACAGCGAGATCCATCGCATTGTCACTTCGGGCTATAAAAAAGCTATGGGGATTTTGCGCGAAAACCGCGAACAACTCGAATCATTAGCGGAGTCTCTCTTAATTAAGGAGACCCTCGACAGAACCCAAATCGAAAGCCTCATGCAGGGCCAATCGGTGGTATCTGACGAGGAGCGCAAAGCTTTCGAGGAAGCGCAAAAAAAAGCTAAAGACCTCAGGAAAAATCCTTCCCGCGCCAGCACCCTGACTGCCCTGGAAGGTCAAGAGCTGACAGATGCTCCAGCATTCTCAGCTCTGCCCCAAGGTACATGAAGGTCCGCAGCCCCGCGGTCGCCGCGGGTCACTATCCTCTCCTAATGGGCGTCGTTAATCTGACGCCCGACTCTTTCTCCGACGGTGGTGATTACAACGACGTCGGCGCCGCCTTTGACCGAATTGAAACCTTGATTGCCGATGGTGCCGACATCATCGACCTCGGCGCCGAGTCTACCCGCCCTGGGGCCTCACAGGTACCAGCAGAAGAAGAATGGAAACGACTCGAACCCCTATTAAAACGCCTATCTCAAAGTTCCCTTCCCGTTAGCATCAGTGTCGATACCCGCAAACCTTCGTTAATGCTACAAGCAGCAGATTATGGTGCCACTTGGTTTAATGATATCGGCGGCCATGCCGATATAACTGACCTAGCAACACTCGCGAGCTATCCTGAAATGCATTACATTGCCATGCACATGCCAATCACCCCTGACATTATGCAGGTCCAACCAATGCCGGCCGCGCAAGCTTTGGCAGATATAAAAGAATTCTTCGCCCAGCGCATGACGTTGCTGGCGGCTGCGGGCTTTGGGGGCGAGCGCGTGTGGCTTGATCCAGGTATCGGGTTCGGCAAGACCGACGCGGCAAATGTACGGATCATGCAGGAAATCAGCCTCTGGTCGCAGACCATGCAGATTATGATCGGAGTATCGCGCAAGTCATTGATCGGTCGCATCCTCGACATAACCGACCCCAAGGCCCGCGACGCTCCGTCAAAAATGCTCGAATTTGGCTTGGCTCTTTGCGGTGCCAAGCTCATCCGCACCCATAATGTGGCCCCGCTAAAGCGCCTATTTGACCTCGTCCGAGGTGATTCAGATGGTTGAAATTCTGGACCAATTTGGATTCTGGGCGGCGATCGACATCCTGGTCATCGCGTTCATCATCTATCACGCACTTCTACTAATTCGCGGTACACGCGCAGCTCAGATGCTGACGGGCATCCTGATTGTCGTGGCCATGTTCTTGCTATCATCTATTGTGCCGCTCACAACATTGAACTGGGTGATGAACAAGTTTTATTCGTCATTCATCATTATCATCATCATTCTATTTCAGGACGACATCCGCCACGTCCTCAGTCGGATGGGTAAAAAGTCATTCATCCCGGGCACTGACACGCTATCGTCTAGTCAAATTCTCGATGAAATAACTCGGGCTGCCGCGGCCTTAGCCAATAAACGCATCGGTGCCCTCGTGGTCATAGAACGAAACATCATCCTGTCTCGATACGTTGAAGTGGGCACGTTGCTCGATGCCCGCGTATCAAAAGAATTACTGCTCTCGGTATTCCATCCCTCATCGCCAATCCACGATGGTGCCGCCATTATTCAGCGCGGCCGCATCTCCGCAGCTGGCTGCTTCTTACCCCTGACCCGAGATGAAAATCTCGATGCTAACTGGGGCACACGCCACCGCGCAGCCATCGGAATTTCGCAGGAAACTGATGCCATCGTCGTGCTGGTATCAGAAGAAGGCGCATCCATCTCGCTAGTCGTCGAAGGAAAGGTGTCGCGCAAGATGGAGCCCAAAGATCTACGCAAGTCACTCACGGATCTTTTGGCCGAAGAAAAAAACGCGGATGACTTTAATCAAGAGCCTCGCGCGCCTGGTGGCTTCTTCCGCTTCTTTAAATCGAGAGGGGGCAACTCATGAAGCCCCGTATTATGAACTCGCTGCTGCGCAATTTTTGGTACAAGGTCTGGGCTTTGGTTCTGGCCTGTTTATTCTGGTACATCGTCCAGGGCGAAGAGATTTTAGAGATCAATCGCCGCATTGTGGTGAACATCAAAGTACCCGAAGGACAATTGATCAAAGGTCCAGACACTCTGATCCTGGACGCAACCCTCCGCGGATCACGGGTGCTACTAGGAGATTTCTCTACGCGTCCACTAGAAGCGACCATCCGCATTCCTGAGGGCAAGACTGGACAGATTCGCTACCGGATCGATCGTGAACACATAAAAAACTGGGATAATCGCATCAAACTCACGGTGCACGAGCCCTACATCACCATCTACGTGGACGACAAATCGAGCAAGAAAGTGCCCGTGCGCGAATTCTTAAAAGGAGTCCCCGCCGAGGGCTACATTATTGAGAAGAGCATCATAAAGCCCAACATGATCACTATAACTGGACCCAAATCTGATTTAGTGAAAATTGAAGAAGTGCTTACCTCGCCAATAGACGTCAGTAATCTATCGACCTCGAAAAGCTTCGAGACCAAAATCGCGGCCAAAGACCTGCCAAAACTAGAACTGTCCACGGACACAGTGAATGTAAATCTCATGCTTGGTGAGCAGAAGATTAACAAAAAGTTCAGCTCAGTTCCGGTCGTCGTGGTCGGCAGTGACCACGTAACAAATGTAAGTCCACAGATGGTATCTATTGTGATTCAAGGGACACCTGGAGTACTTAGCTTCATCAATCGCAGCGAGCTCGAGGCCTTCATCGATGCGCGTGACCTACCGCCGGGCAAAAAGTACAATCGGCCGATACAGGTAAAGATACCCCCGGATACGGTTCTAATAGAAACTCAACCGCAAACGGCCGCTATCGAAGTATTTAACCAAAAGCGCCTTAACTAAGCTGATCGCATTTAGCTACTCATTGACTGACCCCACTGCGAGGAGCGTCCCATGAAAAAATTATTCGGCACCGACGGAATTCGCGGTGAGGCTAACACCTATCCAATCTCGCCGGACTTGGTACTTAAATTAGGACAAGCGATTGGCCTTTATTTCAAATCCACACACACAAATCCGCGAATTTTAATTGGCAAAGACACACGCCTAAGCGGCTATATGCTCGAGCAAGCCCTGGCCTCAGGAATCTGCAGCGTGGGCGTTGATGCACAATTTCTCGGGCCTCTACCGACCCCTGGCATTGCCTACTTAACACGGGGGCTTAGAGCCTCTGCTGGTATCGTAATCTCAGCCTCACACAATCCTTATCACGATAACGGCATCAAAATATTCAGTGCTAATGGCTATAAGCTTCCGGATGAAGTGGAAGAAAAATTAGAGCGTATGCTCGAAGATCCTAATCTTAGTGACAACCTACCTACGGGTTCTGGTATTGGGCGAGCCAAAAGGATTGATGACGCCATTGGCCAATACGCCGTTTATTTAAAAGAACAGTTCCCAAAACAATTAACTCTGGATGGCCTGCGCATCATCATCGATTGCGCTAACGGGGCTGCTTACCGAGTCGCACCGAAAGTCTTTACGGAATTAGGCGCAGAGTGCTTCCTTCTAGGTGTCGAACCAAACGGCACGAACATCAACGAAGGTCACGGCGCTTTGCATCCGCAAAAGCTGGCCGAGCAAGTTAAGCTCTATAAGGCAGACGTGGGGCTGGCATTTGACGGCGATGCCGACCGCCTGGTCGTCGTTGACGATCGCGGCGAGATTGTAGACGGCGACGAAATCCTCGCGATCTGCGGCATTCAAATGGCGAAACAAGGGACTCTGAGGAAAAACACCGTCGTCAGCACCGTCATGAGCAACATGGGTCTAGATATCGCTCTTGAGCGCGTAGGAGCCGAGCTCAAACGCACCAAGGTCGGTGACCGCTATGTCATGGAAGAAATGGTGCGGGGCGACTACAACCTTGGCGGCGAACAATCGGGCCATCTTATCTTCCGCGATAGCGCGACGACCGGAGACGGCATCCTTGCGGCGCTCCACTTACTAAAGATCATGGTTTCTGAGGGAAGAAAAATCTCTGAGCTAAAGGGCTGCATGGAACGATTGCCGCAGGTACTGCGCAATGTCCGCGTCAAAAACAAAGTGCCACTCGAAGATCTTCCAGAGCTAGCTAAATTGATTAGACAGATGGAGCAAAAGCTAGGTAAAGGTGGCCGGATTCTATTTCGTTACTCTGGCACCGAGAGCTTGGCCCGCATCATGGTCGAAGGTCAAAACACCGATGAAATTGAGGCTATTGCGACCGAGCTCTGCACCGAAACAGCGGCTGCCATTATGAACCACAAAGGCCAACTGCAATGATCCGCTTGGGTGTAAACTTAGATCACATCGCCACCCTCCGCCAAGCACGCGGCGAACGCTATCCTGACCCCGTCCAGGCGGCTCTCCTAGCTGAGCTTGGCGGCGCCGATAATATCACGTGTCACTTACGGGAAGACCGTCGTCACATCCAAGACCGCGATGTTTTGGCCTTAAAAGACACGATTCAGGTGCCTCTTAACTTTGAAATCGCGGCTACGAGCTCCATGCTGGACCTGGCGATCAAACTCAAACCGCACGCGGTAACGCTGGTCCCAGAGAAAAGAGAAGAGCGAACTACCGAAGGCGGACTCGATCTTGTCCGCAATAAACCAACTTTAACCTCGGCCATTGCCCGATTAAAAGGTGCTGGAATCTTAGTGTCCCTTTTCGTGGAGCCAGATCTGCAAGCCGTCGTGCTGAGTCACGAGCTTGGTGCCGATGCCGTGGAGTTTCACACCGGCAGCTTCTGTCACAAAATGGCAGAAGCCATCTCAACAAGAGCTCAGAAATCACTTGTGGAGTTTCTTGTCGATGCCGCCGCTGCGGCCCACAAGCTAGACTTGCAAGCACACTTTGGACATGGCTTAAACTACAGCAACGCCCACTGGTTACAAGTTGTCAACCACGCCGAAGAGGCTAACATCGGCCATGCCATCGTCGCGCGCGCTGTATTTGTCGGCCTCAAAGAAGCGGTAAGTGACATGAAGCGCCTGCTCAACGATCCCGCGCATCGCCCATATTGAGAGCAGATCATGACGATCACTAAGTTGTGGACTCAAGTTTGTGCCTTCCACGATCTCGACAACCTAACCTCGAAGATCGTCGCGGAACTAAGTAGTCCAGACACCCCAAAACCCTTTTGCTTGTGGCTTTCTGGTCCCTTGGGAGCAGGCAAGACCACTATTGTTGGGCAGTTGCTAAGAAAGCTCGGGCTCCCTGACGTCATGCCAGTCACCTCGCCAACCTACACTTACATGAACGAGTATCAAATCGGCACTCGCTGGTTTGCTCACCTCGACCTTTACCGTACTAACGCAAGCCTCTACTCGGAAGACCTCGGACTGGCCGATGCTCGCTCGTACGATGGATTTTTCGTTGAATGGCCGGAAAAGAAAATCAACGATCCTTTCCTGCAACCAACTCATACATTAACGATTGAATTTGGCACTAATCTGGATGAGCGCGTGTTTCACTTCGCTCGCCAATAACGGCAAAACAAAAAACCCCGGAGAAGATCTCCGGGGCGTTCAGTCATGACAAACAATACTTAAACTTATGCCGAAAATTGGATCAGTGGCCTACTTTGCTCTTAGCTTTTTTGCCAACCGCAGCAGGTTTCACGGGATCAGCTGCAGGTGTACCCGCGGCGACCTTGCCACCCTCCATATAATTTAGTTTCAGACCAACTGGAATTTTATTTGGATCGCGAATTTTATCGCGATTGAAGCTGAGCAAGCGCGGCCAGGCTTCCGCGCTGCCATATGTTTGGGCGGCGATTTTGCTCAAAGAGTCGCCCTTTTTGACCACCACGCTTTTCATGGTTGTCTTGTAATTTTTCACAAATTCTTTCGCTTTAACTTCCGTGGTTTCAAAGCGAAGGACATCCCCGGGGAATATCCTGTTGGCGTCGTTGATCCCGTTGGACTGAGCCAAGTTCAGCCAAAACTTAGTCGTACCGTAGATCTTCTGAGAGATGGTGGCGAGAGTATCGCCTGGCTCTATGACGTATTGGGAGCTTTCGCGAGACTTCGTTACCTTAGCAGCTAAAGCTAGATCATTGGCAGTAGCAGAATGGGTCGCGCCTTTATGCGCATGACCACGATGAGGTTTGTCGGGGAGATTCTGCGCAGCACCTGGGCTGGACACCGTATAAACCTCTCCGGTCAAGCGAGGCTTAGTGTTTTGATCAAACATCGCGCCAGAAGTATCAGCATCAGGCGCTGCGGCGACACTGGTGGTCTCGACGCCAACATCGGTTAGCTCGGCCTTAACGGTATCAGAGCCTTCGGCAAGGGTTTCCGCTGGGGGTGGGGGAGCCACTTCTTCAGAAACAGCTGGTGCCACTGGCTCGGCACTCATGCCTAAATCACTGGCAACTGCCGCAGCTGCTGCATCCTCGGGTGCAGCGACAGGTTTCTCGCCGCTTGAGGACTCCGCGGAGTTACTGGGCGCAGTTACATCCAAGGGCGCTCCTTCGGGCGCGTCTACACCGTAAACAGGTTGAACTATTTCGTCTGTCATATCCGCATCACCAGAGCATGCGGCCAGTCCGAGACCAGCCACAAACGAAACGGCCAAAACCTTGCTCGTCAAACTGAAGAACAAACCGAATTTAGATACACCTTGAGTTGCCATGACTATGCCTCCTCCATGAATGAGTCAAATTCCTCGCTCGCGGACTCATCGGAGAGAAACTGTCTTAAATTTAGTCACGGCCTTGCTCGCGGTGTGTTTTTTTAATTCAGGAATTACAAAGGGTTGTAAATTCCTCAAGGAATATCATTGATCTATGCGTCTGGGTTTTGTATGTCTCTCTCGCCTTTGCAGGAATACGCACCCGTGGCTCAGCTGGATAGAGCACCAGACTACGAATCTGGGGGTCGGGCGTTCGAATCGCTCCGGGTGCGCCATTCTCCTCCTCAGTTTTTTAAAGATCTTCATTTCTCAAACTTATCCGAACCAAGCATTAAAGCCGCACCGAGACCGTGCCGACTGTGTTTTAGCGTGTCTAAATTCAGACTCACTAGGGGCAGGCCATGCGACACACTCTCTCTTTATGCTTGGTCGGTTTCATAGCATTTGCGAACTCGTGCAAGACGCCTCAGCACCAGCAATCCGAGACCAAGTCGGTCGCGTTAGTGTCCGTTACAATAGCTATCGCGGAATCCCTGCTTCAGACTTTTTTTAAGGTCAGTCTTCACACTCAAATGGCAACAATCTATGAGTCGATCATTCACAGCGGTGCGCACTTCGGTGACGTGAATGATGCTGAAGTAAACGCTAACGCCACCGCTATAAATTCTCCTGTAACCAAAGACTTTCAACTACCGCTTAAAATCAAACTGAATTCCCTCCAAGATACGCTGAGTCGAGATTATGTTGCGGGCAGCCCAGACAGCAGCAATCTCCTTGCTTTGATGATCGACAAGGCCAACGACATTCGCAGCTCCATCGAAGAACACGGCAATCCCGACTTCGGACCTAATTATGCTGCTGACGCGTTAGCCAGCTATCAGTCCTACCTATTGATCAGCTCACTCAGTCTGTCGATACTCCAAGAGAGGGTGCGATCGGCAAAAGCATCCGGCACTCTTAGCCCTGAGGTGATCACAAAACTACGCGGCAGCGTTTTAAATGCAGCGAAAGAGAATGCCCGATACATAAAAAATATCTATGGGCCGCTTTTTGAGGCTTATGCCCGCAAGAACATGCTGACCTATACGATGAAGTCTGCTCCTACGAGCATCGACTTCGGATTCGAAAGTGGAGTCTCGTATACCTACTGCGTCCAAGGTAAATCTGGGCCGGACCTTTGTGGGGCTCGAAGCCCAACCATTTGCGCCACAGAGATAAATGCCGACTGCGTCAAAAAGGCGCAGGAGGAGGCCAAAGCCAACCTCACTGAGGCCGGCCATGAACAACGACTGATTACCGCGGCTCGCAAGACACTCTTTGCCATCGACCTATCTCAATTTGCCGACAAAATGGAGGCTCGAGCAGGTGCCCAATAACTGTCCTCCCACCTACGGGGGACACTGCGGCAAAAACGAGTCTTCAACGACCGTTTGACACTATTGACCAAATATTTAACTATGACTTTAGAAGCTTGGTTCTGACGTGCTAGTACGCACCCTCGCAATTAGCGGGCAGTTGTTGTTAGGTTGACATGACTCGTTCCCCTTCGACGCGAAATGTGGCTTTAAAAACCCAGGAACCATCACTGATCCTCCTAGAAGAGGTGGGTGGCAAAGGCCGCGGTGTATTCGCTGGCAGAGAGTTTGCCGCTCAGGAAGAAGTGCTCGAATTCCTCGGCAACATTGTCGACGTAGGGGCGCTTGCCGATCTTACGCACGCCCTACAGATTGGCTCTCGCGAATTCCTAACAGCCTCCGGAGACATTGACGACTACGTCAATCATTCCTGTTCGCCTAATTGTGGTATTCGGTCGGTGGGCGAACGCGTCATTTTATTTGCGCTCAAACACATCGCAAAAAATGACGAAATCACCTTCGATTATTCAACCACCCAAACTGGCGGCTACTGGTCTATGCAGTGCCAGTGTGGTGCCCCGCAGTGCCGCGGCACGATCGGTGATTTCCGTGATCTACCGGCATCCGTTCAGCAGCACTACATCAATGAGCACGCCATACTCGACTACTTGCTCGAGGAGCTAGGTGTCGCTCCATCTAAAGTCAGCAAAGCCGAGTACAAATCTGGCCGACGGTCACGGAAAAAGCCCATTCCAGCGCGAAACTGCTGAGCAGCACCAAGATCTAAGGTGCAGGTTAAAACGCCTGCAAAGTCCGGCGCCGCTTCGCAGATTAGATCGCCGCGATAGTCGCTGGCAAAGCTGTGGCCGTAAAACGTGCAGCTTGCCTGGCCAAAACTCTCCGTGCCGATGCGATTAGATGCTGCGACAAAAGTCGCATTATGAACAGCATGCCCAATCATAGCGCGTTGCCACATAGACGGCGTGTTTGGGCTATTGACGACATCTGCTGGCTCGGAGCCTATGGCCGTTGGGTATAGCAGTAAATCCGCCCCTTGCAGCGCCATTGCCCGCGCGCACTCCGGAAACCATTGATCCCAACATATGCCGACACCTATCCGACCGTATCGCGTAGGCCAAACTTTAAATCCGGTGTCCCCGGGATTGAAGTAGTACTTCTCTTCGTAACCGGGCCCATCAGGGATATGGCTTTTACGGTAGATACCCAGCATCGCCCCATCGGCATCGATCATCGCCAGGCTATTATAGTGAGCTGGTCCAGCGCGTTCAAAAAAGCTCACCGGCAAGACGACGCCGAGCTCTTTAGCAAGTTTTTGAAACTGACCCAGGAAAGGGTGCCCCTCGACCGGATGGGCCCAGGAGAAATACTCCTCGCGCTCTTCCTGGCAGAAATAGTGATTCTCAAACAGCTCTGGCAGCAAGATCACCTGCGCACCCTGAGCCGCCGCAGCTCGCACATAGCCTACGGCAGCTTTAACATTAGCCGCAACGGAGCGCTCCATGCGCATCTGGACTAAACCTAACTTCAGGGTCTTAGGCGTATTGATAGTCACGATTATCCCTCCGGCTGCTGCTGCGTCAGGCAATGGAAGCTCCCGCCGCCACGAATGATGTGACGCGAGGAGAGGCCGACCACTTTGTGCTTCGGTAATAAATCCTGCAGCACTGATAAGGCCTTCGCGTCGTTTGGATCCCCGTATTGAGGGACGATCACAGCGCCGTTCACAAAATAAAAATTAGCGTAGGTCGCCGGCAACCTTGTGCCATCCGGCAAAAATAATGCCTCTCTTGGTAAAGGCAGCTCAGTCACCTTCAGAGCTTGGCCTCTCAAATCAACCGCACGCTTAAGGGTCTCGAGATTTTCCTGCATGGGCACATAATTAGCGTCGTTCCGGTCCTCAGTAACAGAGGTCACCACGGATCCTGGGCCAATAAAACGCGTAATGGTATCGACATGACCATCCGTGTGATCGCCCTCGAGCCCGTCATTGAGCCAAATGACTCGCTGAATCCCGAGATAGTCGCAAAGGTAACGCTCCAAGTCAGCTGGACTAAGGTCCGGATTTCGCGTCGGAGTCAAAAGGCACTGCTTCGTTGTAATACAAAGCCCCTCACCATCGACCTCGAGGGAGCCACCCTCCATGACAATGCCCGGCTCGAATCGGGGCATCTGCAAAACAGGCGCCAGCCTTTCAGGAACTAAGTTATCTCGCTCAAAGTCATATTTGCCGCCCCAAGCATTGAAACGCCAATTTACGTAGGCAAAGTTGGGCTGGCCATTGGTCGCCGATTGAGTGCGCCGCACAAAGATGGGGCCGTTGTCCCGCATCCAGACATCATCAAGTGGAACCCGGTGAAAACTAACGCCAGCGATGCCGCCCAAAGCAGCTTGGGCGCTTGCCTCTGCCTCTTGGTCACGTAGCAGTACGTTAACCGGCTCGTACTGAGCAATAGTCCTGACGAGAGCAGCGTATTCCGCGCGGACATCCGGCAGATAGCCGAACCACATCTCGTCATCGACATCAAAGGGCCAGCTCATCCAGGTGGCGGTGTGGCGGACCCATTCAGCTGGCATGTGCAAACCTAATTGGCGAGGTAACGCCGACAATACACCGGTCATTCGTCTCTCCCAACTGCGCTGCCGAGAATCATGATTGGAGCGAAAAATTAAGAAGGTTTATGGCGGAGAGAGAGGGATTCGAACCCTCGGTACAGTTTCCCGTACGCATCCTTAGCAAGGATGTGCCTTCAGCCACTCGGCCATCTCTCCAGAGATATAACGTAGACTTACTGCGGAGCAATCCGCGAACCGTTTTTATACGTGGGGTGGCCGGATCTAGTCAAAGCTTTTGATGGGCTCAGACCCACTTTATTTCAACTTCATGAGTAGGAATCGTGAATTTGGCGGAGAGAGAGGGATTCGAACCCCCGGTGAGTTTCCCCACAACGGTTTTCAAGACCGCCGCCTTAAGCCACTCGGCCATCTCTCCTTGCTTAGCTCAAGGATGCTACCATAAACTATTGTGTCAGCCACTTTCAATGAATTACGGCCGTGCATAGACACTTAGCAAGCTTCTTGATCATGCTAGTGCTCTTTTTGAGCACCAGCGCAGCCCGGGCGCAGCCGGCTGATCTGCAATTTTTTGGCGACGTGCTGATCAACGCCAAAACTTTGCGCCGCACTCATTCTACTGCAGCAAATCCCAATTTATTTGCCGGTAGCGCGGCTCTTTTAAACTCCTCCCGGCATAACATAGTTAATTTAGAGGGAGTGATTACGACCACTCTGGCACCTTTCGAGGCCAAGCAATTTCTGTTGCGGATGCCACCCTCAGCTGCCCAAATTCTGCGCACAGCGGGGATAGACGCCGTCACTCTCGCCAATAATCATACGATGGACTTTGGCTTCGCTGGCCTACTGAGCACCTTGACGAGCTTGGCACGTGCCGATATCGCGAGTACAGGCGCGGGCATTAACCAGTCTGCAGCCAGCCTTCCGGTCATCATTAAGCTCAAACATCAATCGATCTGCCTCCTCGCCTTTTCCAAGACCCTACCGTCAGCCTTCTGGGCGACGACCCGCCGTGCTGGTAGTGCCTTCGGAGCGGAATCCTTGGTAACGGAGAGAATTTCCGCATGTGCCGCACGTGGTTTTTTTACCGTTGTCGCGTTCCACTGGGGCAAAGAGGGCGAACACGAGGCGCTACCGTATCAAAAAGACTTGGCCCACCTCGCCATTGAAGCGGGGGGAGACTTGATCATCGGCCATCACCCACACAACCTGCAAGAGATTGAAATTTACCGCGATAAACCAATATTTTATTCGCTCGGCAACTTCGCCTTTGGCTCTGAGCCAGAGGTCGGCAACCAGCAAGGCATGGCCGTGCGGCTTACTTTTACCGAAGACCATCCACGCGAGCCTAAAGTAGTCGTGATCCCTCTATCCGTGGATAACCACACCGTGCACTTTGTGCCCCAACTCATGAGCAAGGTTGAGGCCGACCTTTTGCAACCTCAAATAACAGCACTGCGGTCGTGCCAATGGCGGCAAACGCGCTGGAATTGTCCATTTTACGGACATGAAGCTCTTTAGCCCTGCATCAGACGTAAGCGTTCGATTCGGACTTCAAGTGGCGGGTGAGTCATCAACAAACCAACTATGCCCTTTGGGGCGCCCGCTATCTTGAGGCTTTGAAAAGCTGCCTGCCGCGTATCGACCATCTCGCTAGTTCGCTGCAAGGCCTGGAGGGCACCAATCATCTTCTCGCGCCCGGCAAGGGTAGCTCCACCCTTATCAGCGCGAAACTCGCGGTGCCGCGAGAACGCGCACACCACAATGGAGCCAAGAATGCCAAACAAGATGTCGAAGACAAACACCAGTAAATGCTGGACCATGTAGGACGGTCGTCGATCGTCATCTTCACTTCGCATGAGATTGGAGACGGCGTAGGCCGCTATCCGCGCAAAGAACATCACAAAAGCATTTACGACACCCTGGATTAGCGTCATGGTCACCATGTCGCCATTGGCTACGTGGCTGATTTCATGACCCAAAACGCCCTCAAGTTCGCGGCGGCCCATCTGATTAAGTAAGCCAGTCGATACCGCCACTAGCGCATTGCCCCGGCTCGGACCTGTCGCAAAAGCATTGACCTCTGGACTGTCGTAGACGCCCACCTCGGGCATAGCCGGCAGCTTCGCGCCCATAGCAAGACGATGCACAAGAGCCACAAGATCTCGTCCATTGGGATCAGTCGTGTTGGGATCGATGATGGAAACGCCCATCATCCATTTGGCCATGGTCTTAGACATTAGCAGAGAGATAAACGACCCGCCCATGCCCCAAACAGCGCAGAAAGCCATCAGTGACTGATAATCTATCCCGCTTGCACTTAGGTATGGCTGAATGCCGAGGACAGAGATGACGATGGAAATCGTTGCCATCACCAAAATATTAGTCAGAACAAATAAAAAAATTCGCTTTATCATAAATACTCCGCAGCTAGCGTTCTTCCGCCCTATCGCACAACAGCGCCGGACTCAAGCCCTGCGCCTGTCGACTTCGCCGCGATCGGCTGAAATACCGGCGGTGGCTGTCCCAACACAAGTGCCATATTTTGTACGATACGGCCAATCTCATTTGCTGGATCCGTCGTCGGCAACCACACGGCGCCCACGGCACCGCCAGCCTGAGACCCGTCTCTCAAGTGTTCGACGTTATTGTGAATGATCAAGTCGGTGGCACCGGGCCCAGCACGCACCAGGCGAACCGATACTTTGTTGCGGTAGACACCGCCGTTTAGGAAATAACTATCCCATTCCGTGGAAAAAATACCTGAGGCTCGGTCGATGACGGTGGGGCTATAATTGTGCATCAGCACGGATAAAGCAGCATCCCAGACCTCGCCTTCGCGCACGTTGACACGAAAGGTATCGGCGTCGATGGCGTAAATCGTTGCTCGCGGCGGAGGCGCTTTCACGCGAGGATTCTCAGACTCGCTCTCCACACCAGGATAAACGCCGCTTTCCCCGATATCCGGAGTCGGCTGCAGCTTGTAGTCCTGGTTTCTATACTTCTTTAGATTGACTGGTATGCAGGCGCAGAGCGCCAGCGATGCTGACCAAAGGACACTGTGTATAGTTTTGCGCATAGAAAAATTATAGGGGGCTGATCCAAAATGGGTCAAGCACCCCTATAACTCACCGCTGAAGTGACCGTATCAATTCAACACAGATTACTTCATCAGCATGTTCTTCACGACTTCACGCTCTTCAAGCAGCTCTTTCGTCGTGAGAGCGATTTTTTTGCGGACGAACTCACTCAACTGCACGCCCTTGACGACTTCATAGCCCTTGCCGTCGCCTAAAGACCGCACTGGGAAGGAGAAAATCAATCCCGGAGGTACATCGTAAGCGTTACCATCGCTGGCTACGGCCATGGAGAACCACTGGTCGGCTGGTGTCTTCTTCAAAAGGTTCTTGATCTGGTCAATGCATGCACTCGCGGCCGACGCAGCTGAAGACTTGCCGCGAGCCTCGATAATGGCGGCTCCGCGTTTCTGTACCGTCGTGAAGAACTCGCCCTCTAGCCAAGCGCGGTCCTTAATTGCCTCAGTCACTTTGCGGCTGCCAATGAAAGCGTTCTCAAAATCTGGCACCATTGTGGAGCTGTGGTTACCCCAAATAGCCAAATTATGAAGTTCACGCACATCGACGCCAGCTTTCTTTGCCAGCTGAAATTTGGCGCGGTTCTCGTCCAGCATGGTCATTGCGGTAAAGCGCGTTGGTGGGATGTCTCGCGCGTTGTGTTGAGCGATCAATGCATTGGTGTTGCATGGGTTACCAACAACGACGACATTAACATTGCTTGCTGCGCGTACCAGCGCTTTACCCTGGCCGACGAAAATGTGACCGTTGTCACGGATCAAATCGTTTCTCTCCATGCCTGGACCACGAGGCTTGGAGCCCACAAGTAACGCCCAATTCACGCCGTCAAAGCCCTTTTCGGGCGTATCGCAAATGTTGATCTTCTTTAGCGTCTTAAATGCGCAGTCTTCCAACTCCATGGCCGTCCCTTCGGCCACTTTTGCCGCCGCGGGTAGCTCGACTAAATTCAGCTCAACTGGTGTGTCTTCCCCAAAAACCTCTCCTGAAGCGAGACGAAACAGCAGGCTATAACCAATTTGACCGGCCGCTCCGGTAACGGCAACACGTACTGGTTCTTTCATTCGAATTCCTCCTCAATGGATTGCCTGTACTCAAAAGTAGGGCCAACGCGCCCTGACCACACAAAAACGCCATGCTCGCTATCGTCAATCGGGCTGACTAGCTTCAGTAACCGATGGCACGAGCTCGAGGCGACGCTTTGTTACTACCTGATCTCGCTTGTTAATGTTCCAGAAATCTTCATTGGGCTTATAATCATCTACCTTCGACCAATGCACGGGTTGACCGTTCTGCATGAAGTGTAGAACCTTAACTTTTTTTGAATCGGCAAGCTCGTCACGGCAAATCTTACAACCCATCACCTCTCGCACCTGGCCGTCGAGGCGCACCCTAACCTCCGAAAATCGCTCAGAAATAACCGGCCTCGAGCAGAAATAACAGCCTGTTACTAGTGGCGCACCATCGGCAGGAGCAGTTCCATAGAGCACGCCCAGATTAGCCGGTCGACCACTAAGGACATCTTTAAAGGCTCGCTCGAGTCGACCGACGCGTTCGCGCAAGTCACGAATTAGGAACATCGCAGAATTCAATGCCGCTGGATTCGTACCGAATGGCTCAACTTTACGAATGACGCCTAAAAGCGTCTCAAGTAAGCGCAGGGTGCCCTCGTAATAATCAAGAACCTTGGCATCCTTGATCTGGCGGATACTCGCACCCAAATCAGTGACGCCGCGAGTGACCGTGTCCAGCTGCATCACTGACTGTAAAAATTTTTGCCGATACACCCTGGCCCCTGAGCGTTGCCGATTTCGGTGGACGGCATACAGCCCTATGACCAGGGCGCAAAGCACGACGGCTGTTGCAAATGGCAGCCACCCCATCAACTTATACTCCCCATCGTCAGCGCCGACTCCCTGCCACGAGACTCCCCAAGTGCGCGTCGAAATCATATCAGAATGATCACCGCCAAGTCGATTAGGGTGCTCAAGGAGCGGGCAGAATTTGCCGATCCGTCTCTATTAGGGGGGGTGTCGCCATGAGTTTCAGCTATCAAACACAACGGTCACAGTTCAACAAACTCGCCCGTAACTACATGGAATACTTGAATCTTTACAAGCAATTCAACAACGGGTCGGCTGTGGGGGCAACGCCTTTTAGTGAGTTCTACTGGCGCGTTATCTACTACAGTCGCTACTCGGATGTTCGGCGGGTTGGCCCCAATGGGCTGTAGTCTAGGAAAATTTTCAGCAAACTCGATAGCTTGACGCGGGCATTTGCGTTTACTATAAGCCGAAGGTACTTAATCTTTTATTAAAGCTGCTCTGGGGCCTTGCGCGGGTGATTAAGAAGAGCGGAGCTAAATCCAGCACCATTCAGGTCAAACAGACCGATGATGGCCTGCATCTGGCCGACACCATTTTATGGTTCGATGCTGAGGAGAGCGGCGATCTGTCTTTTCTGTCCGCTGCCTCCACCAGCTTCAATCCGAGGGTGCCGCAGGTCATTGCTACGGCCGAGACCATCCGAATTTTGGAGGCTTTTCGAAAAAAGCCCAATGCCCTGGTATGTCAATACAACAGGCCTTTTTCGATTGGCCGTCTACGTATGGAGTTGCTGCCCTCAGGCGCAGTGCTCGGCGGCGCTTCTCTATATGTCGAAACTGACATGGGCCGATTACTTTACGCCCCACATCTGCAGCCGCAGCGCGTGCCCACCGTACGCCAAATGCAGCTGAAAAAAGCTCACACCCTGATTCTAAAACCGACACACCCAGATCCGACTCTGGCCATGCCAAATCGGAAAAGAGAAAAGGATCGACTTCTCGACACCGTCCAAAGCATGACAAAGCATGGGGTGTTTCCAGTCATTTACTGTGAGCCCATTGGTACGGCCCAAGAGCTTACGAAGTTATTTACCGAGCACGAAATCGCTGTTGCCGTTCACGACATGATCGCCAAGGTCAACAAAGTTTACGAAGACTCTGGATCTAAACTTGGCCCTTACACGCGATACACTAGAAAATATGCCAAACAAAAAGTAACGCTGGTGCCTTTACCATCAAAGATCGACACCGTTCGGCCCAACAATTTACCAGAAGCACCCGTGATCTTCGTACAAGCTACGGCCGAGGCTCACTCTCCGCTCAGCTCAGGACGGCAACCCGCGGAACGATTCCTACTCAGCACCGCCTGTGATGGCACAGAAATACGCGACATCATCACCGCAGTCGGCCCCAAAGAAGTATACATCTTGGGGCCTTATGCCAAGCGTTATGTGGCCGAGTTAACTGGTTTGAATGCCGTTATCAAACCACTTTTCGTCAACGACCAGCCGACCTTATTTTGACCACTCTCGACAGATGACCAGACTGTAGCCACGTGAGTTTTTCACTGGCTCCGGGGACATCCTTTATTTATCTGTAATTTCTGAGAGTAGTCCGACTTTATTCGCACGGCCCGGGATTTGCACAAGGGTTCGAGTGCTTGCGCAAAGCAGGCCACCTTCCCCTCTCCCCCGGAGTTCTTTTAATGCGCCCCTCCTCCTCGCTGCTCGAAAGTTTGATCCAACAAAATTATTCCGAAACCGAACTACCGCCGCTCTGGCAAGTAATCTATCAAGAGGCCATCAGAGGCCATCACCTGCTGTTTAAACGCGCCGATGTCGATTTGTTCGAAACTATCCAGATGAATGCCCACACGGCGGACTATGGCGTATTTGAAAGCCTCGAAGAGATCGTCGTAGATCTAGTCTCTAGCAACGACTTAAACACGATGATTCAGATCATCGATGCACTACCGATCACCCAACGCCATTCGCTTTTTCTTTTTTATCAGCGAGCCTTGTGGATTTGGAAAAACTACAGCAAAGATCAGCTAAATTAATGAAGCTTACTGCCGCGTTCACTCGCGGCAGTTGTGCATTTTCTGCCCACCTTCGGTATAATAAAAAAGTCCCCGCGTCTCCGCACTATAGTTTCTCCGACAAATAAATCTGCGTCAGTTCCCTGAAGGGAGTCATAAGCCCCATGTCCAAAGCCACGGCCGGCTTGCGTTCGGGTATTTTTTTAACAGCGTGTGCAAAAATCGGTAAATTACTTTTTCCGGAACATCGCTTTCAAAGAGAGATGTTGCTGGTCGTCACAGTTGGCGCCACAGCATATTATTTAACAGCGCTAATCAGCTTCGCTCCTCTAGATCCCTCGTGGTTTAGTGTGGCGTTACCAAACGTGCCGCCACAAAATCTTGCGGGATCTTTTGGGGCAAATCTTGCCGCCTTGGCAATTTATAGCCTCGGTGCCGTTGCCTGGCTAATGACCGTTCCATTTCTAACCAGCGCGCTACTCATTGCCCGCGGCAATCCTGCCGCCCTAGCTTACTCGCGACTACTCGGCTGGCTCCTGGCGATTGCTGGGGCCTGCAGCGCCTTAGCCCTGCGCTGGCCAGAGTTTCATTGGCAAGGTTTTGCTCTACCGGGAGGTGGCTTAGTTGGCACTACCATCACTTATTATTTAGTGCGATGGTTCGGCAAGGTAGGTGGCTGGATTACCATGAGCACCGTGAGCACCTGCAGCCTGCTTTTGCTTTGTCGTCGGGCCATACTTGGCCCAATATATAAACGTTTATCAACAAAGTGGCATGGTTGGTTCGCACAATTACAAAAACCAGCTGATGCGCAGAGCGAAACACCCGCCGCGGTTCGACACCACGCTTTTGAGCCCGCTGTAACACCTGACACCATGAGCATCTTCGAGTGGCCAACAGCACCGATTGAAAAAGTTGCTCCTAAGCAACCGAGCCCCGTCGCGACTTCGCATCAGCTTGCTTTTGCAGACACTGATTCTGAATCAGACTTGATCAGCGGCTATGCCAGACCACCCTTATCTGTGTTTCAAAAGTCGGATACTAGCGCCGGCAGCAACGTAAGCAGCAGCGATCTCGAAGCCACAGCAGCGCTGTTAGTCAAAACCTTCGAAGACTTTGGAGTCCAGGGCAACATCATTGGATACCAACCTGGGCCCGTAGTGACTGTCTTTGAATTTCAACCCGAAGCCGGCGTCAAACAAGCCAAGGTCGTGGGGCTGATCGACGACTTAGCTCTGGCATTGAAAGTTGATTCCATCTTTATTCATCCCGTTCGCGGCAAAAGTGCCTTAGGTGTGCAGGTTCCCAACACTAAGCGCGAGGCTGTATACCTAGGGGATATCTTGGCAAACAGCGCGTTCATAGATAGCGCCTCGCCACTAACTTTTGGAATGGGTAAGTCCATCAATGGACAACCTATGTGCGCCGATTTAAGCACGATGCCACATCTTTTGATGGCTGGAGCTACGGGCTCAGGAAAGTCTGTTGGCATCAACGCTATGCTCTGCAGCATCATCATGAAAGCCTCGCCCGAGGATGTGCGGATGATCCTGGTCGATCCGAAAATGCTCGAATTATCGATCTACGAGGGCATTCCACACTTACTAATGCCCGTCATCACAGAGCCAATGAAGGCGTCTCTAGCACTACAGTGGGCCGCTGCCGAAATGGAACGGCGCTACAAAATTATGCAACAAGCGAGTGTGCGTAATATCGCCGGATTCAATGATCTTTGGCAGCGAGCGAGCCAAACTCGGCGCGACGAACTCATTGCCGCGACTGGCGAAGAAAATTTAGGCAAACTACCGTTCATCCTTCTGGTTATAGACGAACTAGCCGACCTAATGATGACCGCTCCGAAGGACGTTGAGTCGTCCATACAGCGCCTAGCGCAAAAAGCGCGTGCCAGCGGTATCCACATGGTTCTAGCTACCCAAAGGCCGTCCGTCGACATTATCACTGGGGTGATCAAAGCAAACTTGCCATGCCGCATAGCCTTTCAAGTAGTCAGCAAACACGATAGTAGGACGATACTTGACCTGATCGGCGCGGAAAAACTGCTCGGCAAGGGCGATATGTTGCTACAGCGCCCAGGAATAGGCCGACTAGAGCGGCTACAGGGCGCGCTTATCACCGACGAAGAAGTGCTCAACTTGGTGGCGGCCATCAAGGCAACGTCGCCGGTGCACTATGACGAATCAATCATTGCGTGGATTGACGACGAACTCGCTCGGCAGAAGGACCATGACAAATCTTCTTTTGACTCGGACGAGGCGGCTGGAGACGACCCTAAATGGGACGAAGCCATCGCAATCGCCAGAAATCAGGGATCAATCAGCGCCTCTTTTCTGCAGCGCCAACTGAAGATTGGCTACAATCGCGCCGCTCGCATCGTCGAGCATATGGAGTCCCGGGGTTATGTAGATAAAGCTGATGGGGCAAAACCTAGGCGCTGGCTTGGGCCGGTCCATAACGTCTAATCATGATCGCGAAAGATACTGATCAATAGCCAGCTGCAAACCTGCGGCCATCGCTGGCAGCGAAAAACGCTGAACCGCAGCTGCGGCCCGGGCTAATTTATCTTCTTCCGACTCAGCAAGGCTCGTTCGAATCCACTCGATAAATGATTGGACCGTCTCGATCTCAGACTTTGCTCCAAAACAAAAACCCGCCCCAGGAAAAACAACCTCTGGTAATGAGCCAGCAGCTGACACTGCCACTGGTGTGCCGCAGAGTAGAAACTCCTCAGCCACTCGGCAGATAATTTCTGACCCTAAGCTAGGCACCACGCCCAATGTAGATCCCGACATCAATGCCGCTACATCTTCAACACGTCCGGTCGTGATCCTCACGTCGTCATCAATGACTAGCCCCACACGTTCTACGGCCCTTACTAAATCGGCAGCCGATACATTTGCCGGCTCGCCGACGATATGTAGCTGGGGCCTTTGCGGCTGATTACCCCACACACGCAAGATTTCCGCCGTCCGCTCAATCATCGGCAGGTGACCTTTCACCGGATCAAAGCGCCCGAACACCAACAACTGCGCCCGGCCGTCCCTCGACACTTTGGGGACATGCCAGTACCGCTGCTGATCGCAACCAAGGGGAACCGTAACAATAGGGTTTTTTAACCCCAACCGTCTTAACTCTCCCGAGATAAGATCACTTGGAGAGAGCACAAAATCGACACCCCTATGGGACCAACGTTGCCGCAACTGATTAAAAGAGCCAAAGCCTTTAGTCTCTTGGCCACGAAAACGCACCACCTTAACGCCCGTCAGCCTTTTTAAGGCCAACGCCAATACGGTCTCCACACCGCCGTAACAAAATATCGCTTCTGGGCGCTCACGAAGAAAGCGGGCCAGCAGTATCGGTAGGCGCATCAATGTGAAGTCGGGCATTGGATGAAAAGTTAGGAGAGTTCTTATGCGCTTATGAGCCGGCGAACCATCGAGAGGAAAAAAGACTCCCGCGTGGCCAAGACTCTGCAATGCGCGAGCTGTGCTAAGCGCATATTCGGTGATTGCGCTATTCCACCGGTTTGAGGACAGGTGCCAATAAAGCCGGCTCAAGTGACGCTCTTTTTTACGTATAATTCGCGCAGTTTTGCATACTTAACGTAGGTATAAAGACTGCTAATTAGAGCATAAGTATAGCCCTGGTACCCGTCAAGGAAACCAAGCCGCAAGACGTAACGGTACAAAAACTCGGTCCATGGCCTCAGCCAGTGAGAGACTCCCTTGGGCATAGAATGCTCAAGTCTAAAGTGATTCTCGGCGACATTGCTCGTATACCGATTAAATCTTGAGAAATAATCGGTAAGATCGGCGTAACTATAGTGCAGCAGCTCACCTTTTAGAGTTCCAGGATGGCCTGAAACCTCAAGTTTCTCATGGATCGCGGAGACAAATTGACCGTGCCCACGCTTAAAGAGTCGCAATGGTCGATCCGCGGCTTTGCCAAAACGCAATGTGCGGCCTTGAAAAACCAGGCGCCTTCGAACTCGGTAAGACTCAAACTTTGGGAGCTCTGATTTCGTAGTCGCAGCTATCGACTCAGCCAAAGCTGGCGTTAGCACCTCGTCCGCGTCTAGAGACAATATCCACGGTCTAGTTGCCAATGATAAGGCAGCATTCTTCTGACCGGCAAAGTCATCAAAGTCACGGAATTCAACTCGAGCACCAAAAGCCCTTGCTATCTGAGCGGTTCGGTCAGAACTGGCTGAATCCAGAACGATGATTTCACATCCGCTCGGCAAACTTTGCAAGCAATGCGGAAGCCGCGCCTCTTCGTTGAGAGTGATCAGCACTACGGATAGCTGAGGCGCTGCTATAGGTTCGATCATCTTAATCTTTTAAGGGCGCGAGAATGATGCCGCCCACTGCATGTTACTATCGCGGTTGTCCAAATCAACAATCACAGGATAACCTTTGCGGATGGTCTTGAGTGCATTGGTGATCGCTACTTGCGCGTAATATCCACGGCGCTTAGTGATGCGTCCGTAGGCTATCACCCTTGCTTTCTCATCCATAACCTTTACGTGATCGCCGATAATTCCATCTTCGACTTTAACCACGCAAACACCACCGCTTGCCGAACAATTGTAAACACTAGCGGCTTGCACCGGCGATGCCAACATAAAACAACTAATGCCGAGTAAGGCACTAATCAACCACGCGACTTGCTGTTTGAACATTTTCCGGACCATGACAACAACCTCTCAACAACAGATTCAGCTTCAGCTTGTAAAATAGAGATTCAACTCCAACTGTGGCGACATTACGTCGCTACATTGGTGCCTGAGCAAGATTTGTACCTACGGCTGAGTTCTTTATTTCAGTAGGTTAGGGGCGGCCGCCTGTGCAGGTTGCGTCGATTCCGAAGAATAATGTCAAATGTTTCGACAAAAAAAGCACCGGCAATGCTGCCCGGTGCTCGTTTATCAAAGGCAGTTTCTTATTTGCCGGACGATGAAGCCGCCTTCTGCTTACTCGCGGTAGATCTGGAAGCCGGTTTATGAGCTTTAGGCTGGGGAGCTCTGCCGCTGAAGTCCTTGACCGCCGCCAGGGCGGGACGACCGGGAAAACGAATCTCGTCCCACTCCTCTTTCGCCAACCTTCTGAAATTACTAAGGCTAAATCCGCGGTCGCGAAGATTTAATAAAGTTTCGAGAAGCGGAACCTGCTTAAATGTGAGCTGTCGACCAAACGCCTCCACCGTAATGCCAAAACGCGGCAGGAACGGCAGCCTACGCAACTTAGTCCGCTCAGTATTCTGCACGTAAAAAGTGTAGGCCATGTGGTAGCTCCAGGATTAAATTGGCGAATAGTTCTTCGTTAGTTTATAGATGACCCAACCAATTGAGTCAAACACCTGCAAGGAGACAACACCGTGGTTGCATCCGAAAACGCTCTGCTTACCCCGCTTGCTGCTACCCATAAAATGCTAAAAGCCAAAATGGTGCCTTTTGGCGGCTGGATGATGCCCGTGAGCTATACTTCGGTTCTGCAAGAGCACAAGGCTGTGCGTGAGGCTTGTGGACTTTTCGATGTGAGCCACATGGGCGAAGTTGTCGTAACTGGTCCCGAAGCTGGCGCTTTTTTGCAAAAAACAACGATCAACGACATATCACGACTGCAAGATGGCACCGGCCAGTACAGCGCAATTCTCAACGAGCATGGGGGTATGATTGATGACCTAATCATCTACCGTATCCACCAAGACAAATACTTAATCTGCGTCAATGCCAGCAATCGGGATAAAGACTTTGCCTGGATCCACAAGCAAGCCAGCAAGTCACAAGGCGTCCAAGTGATCGACGACTCCTCGCGCTGGAGTCAGCTTGCCGTCCAGGGACCTAAGAGTGCCCAAGCCGTTGAGGCACTCATCGGCGCGCCCGACATGGGGCGTTTTCGTGCCATGAAGTACATGGACATCATGTCGCTCAAGCTCTTTGGGACAGACGCCTTTTTAGCCCGAACCGGTTACACTGGCGAACATGGATACGAAATCTATATGGCAAATGAAGTCGCCGAAAAGACCTGGCGAGCTTTGATGGAAACACACAACCACAGCGGCATCCAACCGATCGGCCTAGGTGCCCGCGACACTCTCCGCCTTGAAGCCTGTTATCTGCTATACGGCAATGACATGAACGAGACCGTATCACCGCTAGAAGCGGGCATCAGCTGGGCTGTCAAACTGGCCAAGGGCGACTTTATCGGACGTGACGCTCTCGTAGCACAAAAAGAGGCCGGTCTTAAAAAGGGGCAATTTGCGTTTGTGATGACGGAAGATGGTATTCCACGCAGTGGCATGGAGCTTTTCATAAACGGTGAAAAGGTAGGCGTGGTGACTAGCGGCTCTGTTCTGCCAACAGTCGGTGGCGCCGGTGGTTTGGCCCTGCTAGATGCAGGCAAGGCTGCCCTCGGGGAAGCCGTAGAGGTCGATATTCGCGGCAAAAGAAAACTTGCGCGACTTGTCGAAAAACCTCTATATAAGGCTAAGGTTAAGGGCTAAATTAGGCTCGTCAGCATCAACTCACAAAACGATCACGCCGCTAAATGTGCGCGCCGGGGGCTCCCAATGGAATTTCCTGTTGGCTTGAAATACACCAAAGACCACGAGTGGATTGAACTCGGCGCTAACGTCGCAAAAGTCGGCGTCACCGCCTACGCGGTCGAACAGCTGGGCGACATCGTCCACGTCGACCTACCTAAGGTCGGCGATACATTTGATGCCGGTGCTGCGTTTGGGACGATCGAATCAACCAAAACGGTGTCCGACCTCTACATGCCAATCGCTGGTAAAGTGTTAGAGGTAAACAAGGCCGCAATCGATCAGCCCGAATCCCTCCAAAACGACCCTTACGTTAAAGGGTGGCTGGTCAAGCTTGAGGTCAAAGGCGCAGTTGATGCTGCGTCGCTGCTCGATGCTAAAGCTTATGAGTCCTTTGTCGCTGATGGTTCGAATTAGTCGGTCCCTTCTGGCACCATCTGAGTCCATTCTAGAGCGGTGCGGCAGCCCTTGGCTGCTGACTGCTTTTCTCAGTTAATGGTTATTGGAACTCAACACAACAGGAGCGGTAATGTCTAAGCTAAGCGAAGCTTTGGCTCACCAGGATGCGTTCGTCAATCGGCACATCGGACCGAACCAGTCAGAAGTCGATGCGATGCTGGCCGAACTAGGCTACTCGTCGATCGATCATCTGATCGATAGTGCTGTTCCTGCAAGCATCCGCTTGAAATCCCCTCTACAGCTACCCTCGGCGCTTAGCGAAACGGCAGCCCTGGCTAAACTCGGGGCGATAGCAGCAAAAAACAAAATCTACCGCAGCTACATTGGGACGGGTTACTACAACTGCATCACCCCGCCTGTGATTCAGCGGAACATTCTAGAGAATCCAGGTTGGTACACTCAGTACACGCCGTATCAAGCCGAGATCGCTCAGGGCCGCCTTGAAGCCCTGCTAAATTATCAGACGGTCATCGCCGACCTTACGGGCCTTCCCATCGCTAATGCTTCGCTACTAGACGAGGCTACGTCGGCTGCCGAGGCCATGGGCGTATGTTTCGCTTCACGAGCCAAAGATGCCTCGCGCGTATTTTTTGTTTCGAGCGATTGCCATCCGCAAACCATTGCCCTCGTGCAAACTCGCGCCGAGCCTCTTGGCATAGAAGTCGCCGTCGGCGATTATCAGAAAATCAGCTTTGGAGCGGCGCCTTTTGGCGTACTTTTGCAATATCCAGCCAGCACCGGGGAAGTTGGTGACCCATCCACTTTCATTAAGAAAGCCAACGAAGCTGGCGTGATGGTCGTCCTGGCTACAGATCTGCTAAGCCTCACGCTCCTGAAAAGCCCCGGCGAGCTTGGTGCAGATATTGCGATCGGAAGCGCGCAACGCTTTGGCGTTCCTCTAGGCTTTGGCGGCCCACACGCCGCTTTCTTTGCCACACGCGACGAGCATAAACGCAAGATCCCCGGCCGCATCATCGGTCTGTCTAAAGACGCCGAGGGCAAGCCGGCTCTGCGCATGGCATTGCAAACGCGTGAACAACACATCCGTCGCGACAAGGCGACTAGTAACATTTGTACGGCGCAGGCGCTGCTCGCCATCATGTCGAGTATGTACGCCGTGTACCATGGTGCCGAAGGACTTACTGCGATTGCCACGCGGGTTCACGGACTGACCAGTGTGTTGGCAAAGGGTCTAAAGATTTTAGGTTTCCGCATAGTCAACGCGACCTTCTTCGACACACTTCGGGTAGAAATGCCCACTAATGCCAAGGTCAAGCCAACGGCTTGTGCCGTCATGGACCTGGCTGAGTCTAAGCAGATTAACTTGCGGTTTATCGATGATCACACAGTAGGCATATCGCTGGATGAAACCGTTGGGCTCACCGATATTGACGATTTATTCAGCATCTTTGCTCAAGCAATTAGTGCGCCCCTTAGCTTCACAGCAAATGAATTGGGTGCGCAGCTAGACTGGGCTCTAGGGGATGGGATGCGCCGGACATCCAAGTTTCTCACCCATCCAGTATTCTCAAGTCACCGCTCTGAAACTCAGCTACTGCGCTATGTTCGCCTCCTTGAGTCACGCGATTTATCCTTAACACGCAGCATGATCGCACTTGGCTCGTGCACTATGAAACTTAATGCAACCAGCGAACTTATGCCGGTCACCTGGCCAGCCTTCAACGCTATCCATCCTTTTGCACCTGGCTCACAAACCAGTGGATATCAGGAACTGTTTGTTAACCTTGAGAATGCGCTCGCCGAATGTACCGGGTTTGATGCGGTATCCTTGCAGCCAAACTCTGGGGCGCAGGGTGAGTTTGCCGGACTCCTTGTCATTCGGCAGTACCATTTGAGCCGAGGCGATCTACTTCGCAATGTGTGCTTGATCCCTAAGTCGGCTCACGGCACGAACCCAGCCAGTGCGGTCATGGCCGGCATGAGTGTCGTTGTCGTAGAGTGTGATGCTAACGGCAACATTGATGAAGCTGATCTAGCTAAAAAAGCAGAGCTTCACTCAGCGAAACTTGCGGCACTAATGGTAACTTATCCTTCTACGCACGGCGTTTTCGAAGAAGGCATCACTCGCATTTGCAACGTGATACACCAGCACGGTGGTCAAGTGTACATGGACGGAGCCAACTTCAACGCACAGTTAGGCGTCTGTAAACCGGGCGAGTTTGGTCCCGATGTCTGTCACTTGAATCTGCATAAAACCTTCTGTATCCCACACGGCGGCGGCGGCCCAGGCATGGGCCCTATCGGTGTCAAATCTCACCTTGCGCCTTTCCTGCCCGGCCATCCATTGGTCAAGGCTGGGGGCTCGAAGGCCGCAGGTCCGGTCTCTGCGGCGCCATGGGGCAGCGCGAGTATCTTGCCTATTTCGATGATGTACATCTGGATGATGGGGGCCAAAGGACTAACCTACGCCACTCATGTGGCAATCTTGAACGCCAACTACATTGCCAAAAAACTTCAAGACGACTTCCCGGTGCTCTACCGAGGCAATAATGGCCTAGTGGCCCACGAGTGCATTCTGGACCTACGGCCCCTGAAAGCTAAAACTGGCATCGAGGTTGAGGATCTGGCTAAAAGACTCATGGATTATGGGTTCCATGCACCGACTGTCTCTTTCCCTGTTGCTGGCACGGTTATGATTGAGCCAACGGAAAGCGAAGACAAGGCCGAGATCGACCGTTTTTGCACAGCCATGAAGTCTATTCGACAAGAGATTAGAGATATTGAAGATGGCAAGGCGTCACGGGACGACAACCTCCTGAAAAGTGCGCCGCATACAGCATCTGCGGTGACTCAAACGGAATGGACGCGCCCTTACAGCCGAGAGCAGGCTGCATTCCCTGCCGCTTGGGTGAAAGCTAGCAAGTTCTGGCCAGCTGTGGCTCGAATTGACTCTGCTTATGGGGACCGCAATTTAGTCTGTACCTGCGAACCTATCGATCAATATCTCGATGGACAACAGTCATAATCAGATTAGAGTGCGCCGCATCAAGAAAACGAGCACCGATGGTCTCGGCAAAGCAGACACTGCGATGCCGACCACCGGTGCATCCGACGCCTACCCGCAGGTAGTGTTTCCCCTCGCGGTGATAGAGGGGGAGCAAAAAGCTCATCAAATCCTCTATTTTACTCAGCATGGTTTGTGCTTCCGATTGTTTTAGAATGTAGTCAACTACAGCTGGATCAAGGCCTGATTTTGCCTTCAATTCTGGAACAAAATAGGGATTATCCAAAAACCGCAGATCAAACATCATATCGACTGGTTGCAGTTGGCCATATTTGAAGCCAAAGCTGGTCACGGTTACATTAAGATGCCGCGGTGGTAATTCGAGAGTTAGGCGAGACTCGACGGCTCTCGCCAACTGCTGTGGCGACCAAGCCGAGGTGTCAAAGACGACGTCTGCACATTCTTCGACGAATCCCAGGATTTCGCGTTCGTGTTCGATTGCCTCGATAAGTGTCTCGCCGTCTCGAAGCAGGGGATGCCTTCGCCTTGTGGCACCGAATCGAGTCGCTATGACGTGCGTGTCTGCGGTCAGAAAAATTGTTTGCAATCGCAGGCGCTGCGCCAAGGCCTTGCGTATGGTCGGGAAGCGACCAGAAAAACTACGGTCGCGCACATCCATGCCCAGCGCCAAACCATGGCCCGCGCTAATCCTACCTGACTCCATAAGGTCAATGGTCGGAGCGATTAACTCGATCGGCAAATTGTCTATGCAGTACATACCCGCATCGGCCAATGTCTTCAAAGCGGTAGAGTTACCGGCTCCAGAAAGACCCGTGACGATGACTACCGGCGGCGTGGCCATGGCCGTCAACCTTCGTTAGAAATATTTTTTGCGTTTACTGGATGGTAAAATATGTAACTGTTCCCTGTATTTAGCAACAGTTCGACGAGCCAGCTGAATGCCCTTTTCCTCGAGAATCTCGACGATTCGCTGGTCAGAAAGTGGCCGTTTGACGTCCTCGACTTTTACTAGGTCGGAGATCATTCGTTTTACCGATTCGCTAGCCATATCTTGACCGTCAGACCGTGTCACGGAGCTATTAAAGAAGTACTTGAGCTCGAAGACACCGCGAGGTGTGTGTACAAACTTGTTATTCGTGACACGACTGATCGTCGATTCATGCATGCTGATATCCTCAGCCACATCTTTGAGGATCATCGGCTTCAAATATTCGACGCCGTTATCGAAAAATTCGCGCTGGCGCTTTACGATACTCTCCGTCACCCGATAGATCGTGCGCTGGCGCTGCCTAATAGACTTGATCAGCCACTCCGCCGCTTTCATTTTTTCCGCGACATAGTTCTTCTCATCGCCTTTTGGTTTCTTATCGCTAACCATATTCGAGTAGAAGTCGCTCACTCGTAAACGCGGCAGGCCTTCCTCATTTAGATTCACGGCCCACTCTTCGCCTAGCTTAAATACGTAGACGTCGGGAGTGATGTACTGCGCCTCAATAGTCCCAAACTGGCGACCCGGAACAGGCTCCAAGTCGGCGATAATATGGACGTTATCCAGAACCTCTTCTAGGCTAATACGCATCGATTTCGCAATCGCAGCGAAATTGCGATTCTCTAGTTCTTTTAGATGGTTCTCGACAATGTTCTCTACGACTCCGTTTTTCAACCGAGCGTTGCGAAGTTGTAGGTGCAGACATTCTTTTAAGTCTCGAGCACACACACCGCTTGGATCCAATCGTTGTATCGAGTCTAAAATATCTTCAACCTGATCCTTATCAAAACCTTCGCTCTCAACCAGTTCCTCTACCGAGATCGTCAGATATCCGCGGTCATCGACATTGCCAATCAATTGAGTCGCGATTTTCAATTCAGCGTCGTCAAATTCGAGTTCACCAATTTGTGAAAACAAATGGTCTTGAAGAGTACCTACTTTGGAAACCATGTTTTCATAGTTGGGATGCTCATCATCGCTGGCCTTTTTAGCTGCCGTAGTCGATGCCGGGGCTTGCTCCTGGTAGCGATTAAAAGCCTCCCAGTCAAGGTCGCCCGTCTCTTTATCATTGCCCGTCGAATCAACGAGGCTACCCGCTTGTTGAATCGATTCTGAGACGACTTGCTCTTCGGTTCGCTCACGCTCACGCTCGACCTGTGCGGCCTCTTCCGGACTCTCCGGCATGTCTTCTTCAAGACACGGGTTTTCCGCGACTTGAGTAGCCACAAATTGCTCAAGCTCTTGCCGCGATAACTGCAAAAGCTTGATCGCCTGCTGCAGCTGCGGGGTCATCAGCAACTGCTGAGTTAATTTGAGACTCTGCTTCAGTTCGAAAGCCATGTTGGTCCTGGCCTAGAGTTTGCGCGAAAGTCGATCTACCATGCTTTTATAATAAGGTCTGATTGGGTGGCTATGCAAAAAAAATTCCAACTCGCCATTTATTGCGAAATTCTTTTAAGCGTTCAATGAGACAGAGGTCTCACTTAGAATTTGAAGTGTTCGCCAAGATAAGTTTCTCTAACGACCCTATTTGCTGCGACCTCATCCGGCAATCCATGGGCAATTATCTCCCCCCCTGACAGGATATAAGCCCGATCACAACTTCCAAGAGTCTCACGGACATTGTGATCAGTTATTAAGACGCCCAGCCCTTCATTGCGAAGGTTACCAATGATCCCTTGGATTTCTTGCACGGTTACGGGATCAATCCCGGCGAATGGCTCATCTAAAAGTAAAAACTTCGGCTTTATGATAAGTGCTCTCGCGATCTCAACCCGCCGCCGCTCACCGCCCGATAAAGCTGCGCCCATTGATTTTGCTATGTGCCGAATCTGAAATTTGCCAAGCAGCTCATCCAAAAAATCAGCTCGATCTTGCCTCGGCACCTGCGAGACTTCCATGACCGCACGCAAATTGTTTTCTACCGTCATTTTGCGAAAAATGGACATATTTTGAGGCAGATAGCTTATGCCCTTACGGGCCCGAATGTGCATCGGCAGGTGAGTGATTTCCTCATCACCCATATAGACTTTGCCGTTAGTTGGATAAAGTAATCCAACAACCATATAAAAACTGGTCGTTTTACCAGCTCCATTCGGACCTAAAAGGCCCACAACTTCATTTTGCTTCACATTAAAAGACACTGATTTAACGACTTGCCGTTGTTTAAACCACCGCTCAAGATTCTCTGCCCTGAGCTCCGAATGAACACTCGGATCACTTGGAGTAATAGTCACTTTTTCTTCTCCGCCGCCTTTTTTTGAGTCTTCCCGGCTTCCATCGATTTGCCGTCAGACTGCACCTCACCCGCAACACGATCGGCACGAATCCACCCCGTGCCCATTTCATAGGTAATTTTGCGGCTGCGGATCACCGAATCATCGCCACGCCATAATTTAGCGTTGCCATCAAGCACCACCGTTCTCTCGCTATTCAAAAATACTGCTTTGTCCGCGAGGGCTCGGAATTTTTCACCGCTGTTCTGATCGATGCCATTGATACGAACTCGACCCTGAGCCAAAACTTTGATGACCTCATGAGAAGCCTCGTCAAAAAACACCTGTGCAACGTCACTCTCGAGCTTCATGTCTTCCTGAGTGACGATGACTTGTTGTACGAGCTCCACCATACCTTTTTCGCGCAGCCCCTTCAGGCCGTTGCTTTCAAAGTGTACTGGCGCTTTAGCGACTGATTTCTTACCGACAGCCTCACCCAGTTTACTGGATTTTTCCGGACTCTTTGGAGGAATCACTGTCGTCGTATTCGAGGAGCGAGTGTCTTTATTGTGAGGCGCCGGACTTTTTAAAGGCTTCGCATCATCTTTTTTTCCCACCGCCTGCTCTCGCTCCGTGGACGCGGCTTCTACCTCGGTTGATTGAGGGGTTTTAGACGGCGGCGGTGTGTTTTCCTCATCAACAATATCGGCGTATGCCGGCGATGACAGAGTGCCAACTAAAGTTACGAGAATTCCGAGAATTAATGCTCTAGTTTTCTGACTTATCAACACTCACCTCACCTTTCACCTTCCCGGTCATATTGAGAATTTGAGTTGAGAGGTTATAAACAAAACCAGAGTCTCCCACAAATACGCGGCCGGGACCCTCTACTCTCACCGGGTGGCTCGAGTGAACTATCTTATCCTCGTTTACGTACTCAGCATAATCTGTGGTTAACAAATGATCCTTAATTTTGACCTCAACAAAGCCGGTAAGCTCAGCTCTCTCGAGTTCGTTTGCCTGTGTGGGGTCGAGCATTTTCGTGAGGCTACTAGGCTTAAAGTAAGCGCTGGCTGATTCCGCGCCAATCTCTTCGCGCTCGCCACCTTCGGTTCGACGCTCCCCACTCACTTCACCTTCAAGGACTACGACATTGGGCTCGAAAAACTCGGCCAAGTGGGCATTAAGCCGGGCTTTGAGTGTATCGCCTTCGTAACGATAGGCGACAAAATCCTCTAGAACCGCTCGCGGCTCCCGCACGGAGGCCTTATTAATACTTTCCTTAAGCGATCTGGTCTCATGGGTGGCAAAAATATAGATGGCTAGCAGCAAGCTAAGGACGAATCCAATGATGACCAACTTTTTGCCCAAGTACCGACCCCTCGCGGCAGCAGCAGTCGACCCATGCCACTTTAGCTGTAAAATCTCAATTCTATCAGCTTACTGGATAGTCAAAGTATTTTCGCTGTCAAAAGATCCTGTAGCCGGACCAATCCGACCAGGGCTCCCTCAGGCTGCTGGCTCAATACAAAAAGTCGGCTAATTTTATAAGTGTTCATCATTGCTACTGCGTCAATAGCCAAAGCCCTATCACTTATAGTCTTGGGTGCCGGTGACATCAGCTCACGCGCGTTGCATTGCAATGCTGCCGCATCCAGCTTTAGGAGAGCTCGTCGTAGATCCCCGTCGGAAATAGCTCCAACCAGGCGGTCCGCTCCATCGACGACGGCAACAATCCCGACATTGTCTTGGGTCACACACTCTAATACGCGGTGGAAATCCGCCGCCTCGTCAACTCTTGGCAGCATCGAGACTGCATAAAGGTGATCGCGCACCAATGACAGACGTCGCCCAAGACTTCCGCCCGGATGCAGACTTGCGAAGTCTTGGGGCGTAAACCCCCTGGCCTTCATCACAGTCACCGCCAACGCATCTCCGAGCGCCATGGCTACCGTGGACGAAGACGTGGGCGCTAGGTTAAGTGGATCAGCTTCTCGCGCAACCGATGCATCGATTAAATAATTTGCTAATTGGCCCAGACTCGAATCAGGGCGGCCCGTCAGTGCGATGATAGGAACGCCGATGCGTCGTGCAAACCGAGCAACCTCAAGGACCTCATGAGTTTCGCCCCCGTAAGCTATGGCAAGTAAACAGTCTCCAGCCTGGAATACGCCAAAGTCACCATGCAATGCTTCTGATGGATGCAGAAACATCGCGGAGGTCCCCGTCGAGGACAGAGTCGCTGCGACCTTCCGAGCAACATGACCGGACTTGCCGAGTCCGGTGACGATCACCTTTCCCTTGCTCGCTAGAATCACCTGCGACGCCGCGACGAAACTATCGCCAATGCGCTGTGCCGCGACCTTGAGCGCATCCGCCTCGGCCAATAAAACCGCTTGGGCCCAGGCCTTCATGTCATTGATTTGGATTTGCAAATCAGCGAAATTACTCATGTGAAGCGTTTCTGCTGAAAGTTCAGTGAAGCTCGCACCAGTTCCCGAAATAGTGGGTGCGGACTCATCGGTTTGCTTTTCAATTCGGGATGAAACTGACATGACACAAACCAAGGATGGTCAGTAAGCTCCATCACCTCTACTAGGCTGCCATCTGGAGACAAACCGCTAAAGACAACGCCCTGTTCGGCAAAAGCTGCGCGGTAGTCGTTGTTAAACTCAAAGCGATGACGATGGCGTTCCGAAACGACCTCGTCATTATATGCCTGCCTAGCTTTTGAATTCGCCTTAAGCACACAAGGGTAGCCACCAAGACGCATGGTTCCGCCCTTTTTGGTCACGGACTTTTGATCTTCCATAATGTGGATGATCAAATCTTTCGACTTCGGATCGAACTCCTGACTATTGGCGTTTGTTAGACCTAGCTTATTTCTCGCAAACTCAATGGCCGCTAATTGCATCCCCAAACAGATACCGAAGAACGGCTTATTACTTCTTCTCAGATAATGGATCGCGGCCATTTTACCTTCTACGCCACGTTCACCAAAACCACCTGGTACAACAACCCCATCACAGCTATCGAGTAGATCTGCGACATTGCTTTCATTCACCTCGGAGGCGTCAAATAAAGCTATTTCGACCTTCGCGTGATTGAAAATACCCGCATGAACTAGAGATTCCGTAATCGACTTATAAGAATCCCAAACATTTACGTATTTACCAACAATACCGATCTTTACCGAATGACGGGGATGATCGAGAGTGTCGACTATCGCATGCCACTGGGACAGGTTGGGGGCGCCAGTCCAAATATTCAGGAGGTCGACAACCACTTGGTCGAATCCCTGATCGTGCAAAATAACTGGTAACTTATAAATATTATCAACGTCCTGCGCTTCAAATACGCATTCTGGTTTAACGTTGCAAAATAGGGCGATTTTTCGTTTAAGATCCTTCGAAATTGGCTGGTCTGACCTGCACACTAGAAGATTTGGCTGAATACCTATTTGCCGGAGTTCCTTGACCGAGTGCTGGGTTGGCTTGGTCTTCAACTCCCGAGCAGCTTTAATGTAGGGAACCAACGTCAAATGTATATAGAGCACATTCTCGTCGCCTAAATCGTAGCGGATCTGACGAATGGCCTCTAAGAAGGGCAACCCCTCGATATCGCCCACCGTGCCACCGATCTCGACGATAGCGATATCGGCATCGGCAGCGACCTTATAGATGTTCTCTTTAATCTGGTCGGTGATATGAGGAATGACTTGTACCGTTCCCCCCAAATAATCTCCGCGGCGCTCCTTGCCAAGTACCGCATCGTAGACCTGCCCAGCCGAGAAACTGTTCTGCCTCGTCAAAATCGCCGAGGTGAAACGCTCGTAATGACCGATGTCTAAGTCTGTCTCGGCGCCGTCCTCGGTCACAAACACCTCCCCATGCTGGAAGGGGTTCATCGTACCTGGGTCGACGTTGATATAGGGGTCAGCCTTCATTAGGGTGACCTTAAGTCCACGGGTCTCTAATAAAGCGCCGCAACTTGCCGCAACAATACCCTTACCTAACGACGACACCACGCCACCCGTAACAAAAATAAACTTGGTCCGATTCCGGCTTTTCATCAACGCCTCAAAACTGGTTTTGTTAAGGATATCAGGTGGTTGCAAGCATAGTTTTGCTATTGCTGGACGGATCTTGATCCTAGTGCCGGGTCGGCCGTTGGTCAAGAACGAAAGCGTGGTAATCCGGCGATATTACCCACGGGATCCGCTGCTTGAACCGCGCAGGTCTTTGCCATGATTCTACCTTGCCAGCCCATAGTCTGTTAAAATCAATAACAATCCACCAATCGCAGGCCTTAGATGAATCATCGCAGCTATTCGAGCTTAGTTTTTCGGCGCCAGCGCAGTTTAGCTTTGGCAGCACTGCCGTTATTCACAGCTTGCCATTTAGTTAAGACGCGAATCTCCGATCAACGACCCGCCGCCCAAAATAGCACCCTAGTCAGCAATAGTATCTTCATCGACCGAGTCGGCAACGGCGATACGGCCAAGGTGCAGTTCAAAACTAACGCTAATGCTATCTGCCGAATTTCGATTTATTCGCAGGACCCTAATAAAACACCAAACGAAGCCAACCCTATGGTCCTGCCATGCTCTAATCCTGAGCAGCCTCGCCAAATCTTTCTCGAGAGGATCAGTGGACTCCGTCAAGACACCCTTTACTATCTGAATATTTATACCTGGATCCCGCCACAGACAGAGAAAGAGGCAGTACCGGTAAAGGTACGAGAGACGGCCGATATACCAAGCATGATAAACGGAGATGCCAACGCGACCTTCCGCGACCTTTTGATCGCTCGCTTAGATATACCCCTAATGACCGCCGAGGTGTTTCACCACAAATCCTCTGAGCCTATTGCTGCTGCTACGGTGAAGACGCAGCTGATGCAGCCCTTAGGCTGTCACCAAGGTCTTCCAAACCTACCGACGAATTTCCGCTCTGCCGATCCCGACATTGGGATTCAAAACCTATCCACGCGTGATTTTGCGGCCAGTAATGCAAGAACACATCCCGAGAATCCGGGACGATTACAGCTAATTTACCCGACTATGAACAACGGTATGAATCAGTGGACGTTAATCTATCAATCCGCCGGCAGAGATGTCTCTGTTCCGATCCAACCAGTAAACCAACTAGTAAGTTTGGAGATGGAGTCTACCACCATCACCAGCTTTGAGACTCCACAACTAATCAGAAACCCCGACGCGACAACACTGGATCCCGCAAAACCGCTGAAGTTTTCCTGGACCGTGGCCAACACTCTACTAGATCCATCTTATCTGGTAGTTCAAATCGGAAATCTCCAGAGTCCTAACGCTGTTTACTGCGTATTTAATGCAAATAGCGGTAACGGCAGCATTGACGCGAATTACATTCAAGGGCTAGAAGACGGGCCCCAGACCCTTCAGGCTCGGTTAATCACTAATCAACTTTGGGTCAAAGACGGCTGGCTTATCACTATCACTGACTGGCGCTCGGGGCGGGTATCAAAATGAAGTGCTTTTGCCGTTTCTTTATTTCGACGATTCTACTTTCGGCGCTGATTATTGAGCCTCGAGCCAATGCGGCGACTATCAATGCTATTAGTAGCAAAAAGGGCATGGTCTCGCTCAAGACCTCTGCCGACGAGAGCTTCAAAGCTAAAGACAAAGTGTGTATTTTTGCAAAAAATCAAGAAAAGCTCGCTTGTGGCAGCGTCTTAAAAGTTAAAGATGATTCCAAAATGATAATGAAAGTCGCTGATCCACAAGAGTTGGCCAAGCTAAAAAAGGGATCTAGCGTTACGCTAAAAGTAGGCTCGTCCGCTGGATCCGATGACTCGCCCACCGACAGTTCCGCCAAGATAACCACCACCAAATCTAAACGCTCACCATTTCGGCTCGCTATTGGCTGGGATTCATCCCTTTTGCCCTTCTCATATAATCAAATTTCCTATTTACCCCCTGAATCAACTCCTCCTACCACTTTGTGGCAGTCGACCAAAGTGGTGTCGGCTGGATTAACCCCACCACCTTACCTAGGGATTGCCGCAGACATCGGCATTCCCATTGGAGCGCGAGGTGTTTCGCTAGGGCTTCGTTACCAGGTTTTTCAAACCAGCCTTGTCCAGTCAAACTACGATCCGACAACCTTCGAACCTTACGTCAGCACGGAGGTTAAGGCGAAGGCCATCGGTTTCTGGGCCGATTTTCTCGCCTATCGCAAGCAACTATCACAAAGATTCGCACTCAACGTTCTAAGCGGCATAGACTTTGATTCGGTCGCCGTTAGCGTTGCCGCGACCAAGCTAACAGATGGCCCTCCGGAAACATCTTCGCCCATTGTTACAGCTGAAGGTAAACTAAGTATTATTTCGCTGCGAGCCGGAGCACGAGCGGACATTAAATTGTTTTCTGTCGTTGGAGTTTCACTTGGCGCGACCGCTTTAATTCCCTTAGTCGCCCCGACAAACTCTCTGACAGCGAATTTCTCTGATGGAGAGGGTAGGGACCTGGAAGATCCTATCATTGATCTTAAAACATCTTTGGGTTTACAAAAGAAGTCCTTCGGCTTCGAGGCTTTGGTAAATACTTACGTCAGCTTTTAACAGCGCCGAGACAAGAAATACCTATCGGTACATTCGCGTAGCCGATCCGGCTCATCGCGAACCCAAGAACAATTGAACAGCCACAGTCGCAGTGGTCGGCACGCTTTCGTTCCTTGAGCTCACCCGAATTAACTTCGGCATGTTTGCAGCTCCGAAAATTTCGCAGTGACCAGTACAATTCAAACCGATTTCGGTTTAAACTTTAGAACATCGGCATCATTTTTTGGGAATTACCAAAGAGACCAGCCTGGCTTTTCGCCTGAAGGGCGTCGGTGGTGGTTTGCAGTAGTCCCAGATAATGATTCTGCAATTCAAGAATTTACCAAGAAATTCCAGAGCGCTGTCATTGGCAATTTGGCATTTTGCAAAATAAGCTAATTATTAGACTTTGGACCAAACGGTACAAACTAAGCGGTACAAAACGGAGTCCCTGATTTCACTCAATTGAGCAAAGAATGCACAAAAAAGCGTAGGAAGGAACCCGCTGCACAAATCATGACCCACGCAATTGATCCACAGGGTATGGAAAAGCTGTGGATAGAACTGTGGAATTGTCCATTAAGCTGGCTAAACTATTGGCAAAAAGATGCCCGAGCTGTAATCCGTTCTTATAGAACCCAAGGGCCAACCAAAGACGCTGCGACGGAAAACCGGGAAAAAAAACCGAGCCAATTCCTGGCATACGATTTTTAAATCGCCCCCGAACCCCCCAAAGAGTGCGGTAGCTATCGAAATTGATGAATTTTTGCGCATCTTGACGTAGGAAGGTTGCCGTTTCAGGGCACGGGGTGCATTTTGAAAGATCAGATTGGCGTCGAGAGCTGGAACCAGCACGCAGTATACCGTCGTGAACGACGTAATTCATTTTTCCGACTTTCAGATTCAACGAATCGACGTCAGAAAGCTGAGCAACCAAAGTTTCACCCTCAACCGGCTCCTGAAATATGCCAGGAATGCCGGAATTAACCAGGATCTGATTACTAAAAATTCCGGCCGCCAAAACCACCTCAGAAACTCGAAGACCATGCCCAGCAAGCCTTAGCTCGAGACCACCGTCAACTTGGGGGACCACCGCATCAACCAAATCATCCCGAAAAAGCGTACCTTGCCGCCGAAGCAAGGCCTCTAGCGCCTCCAAACATTGCTCGGGGTCGAACCAAAGATCGCGGTAATAGTGATAAGCCCCAAGCGACTGGGACGTAAATTGCTCGTGCCGTGGAAAGTGTGCCTTTAACCATTGCTGCTCAACGACTTTAGCGTCGCGACAGCCTGTGAATTGCCTGTGGAAAACTCGCTCGCGAACGTAGCGATACTCTCCGACATGAGTAAACGGCTCGAAAGCACCCACAAAACTTCGCGCTATAGGTCGCTCAGACTGCCGCTCTACCTTATCTAACCAGGCCTCAAGGCCTCTGTGAGCGGTAATCTTTAAAGCAAAAAAGGGGTTTTGCGCTGAAATATTCCCCTTTAGGTTAGAGGTGCCCACTGCAGCTCGGCTTGCTGTGCCGTGCAGGGCTTGGGGGCCAATCACTGTCACCCGCCAACCTTGCTCAACAAGGGCCTGTGCCACGCACAGACCAATGATGCCGCGACCGATAACAGCTACCTCGCGCCTATTCATAGCGTGTTCACGATATTAAAAGTCCTGAGAATACAGGGTTTTACGAGTTGCGGGCGAGTTCCGAAAAGACCTCTCGCCGCATCTGAGCAATCCCAGGCTGGTTGCGCCCACTGATTACCCGATTGGTGAGCAACATGGCATAATCCTGAGTCTCAGGCCAGAGCCAAAAACCCACGCCGGTAAAGCCCCAATGCCCGATCGCAGCGCCTGCACCGAACGGACTAGAACTGGGATCAGCGCCCTGTCTCCAGCCCTGCAAACTGGCATTTGGCGGTTCAGATACCGGCAATAACCTCGCCGTGGCATTCGCGCTCAAGAGCGTTTTCCCTACTTGAGATGCCGCTAGCGCGCGCAAAAATCTAGCGATCGCGGCGCCAGTGCCGAAAACCCCAGCATGACCAGCGACTCCGCCTAGACTCGCACAGTTTTCATCGTGAACTTCGCCGCAAAGCACGCGCTGCCTAATAGAACAAAACCCCGTTGGCACTATTCGCGACGAATTAAATTTATTGCCGATAAACCCTAGGTCAAGATCTGATAGCAGCAACTCACTACGCAAAAAATCTTCAAACAATTTATCTAGGTCTTGATCATAAATTTTCTCTAAAACAAAGCCCAAAAGAATAAATCCAACGTCGCTATAAACATCGCCTTGTTTTTTATTGATCGCTGAAGCTGTTCGATTAAGAACATCGAAAATATGTTGTGAGCGAAAAAACGGGTCGGCAAGTTCCGCCGATTTTTTCACACCTAAATTGCAAATCCAAAAATTACGCCATGCTGGTAATCCTGATTTGTGCGCGAGTAAATCCGAAATTTTAAGATAATTCAAACGATCATCTAAACCTGACACACGCCCTTCCAACCAATCACCGACCGTCCCCTCGATAGGCAAACCGCGACGAATAACTGCCGCGAAAACTAGGGGAGTGGTAACTAGGGCTTTAGTCAGACTCGCCAAATCAAAAACATCTCTGCTCTCTGGTAGATGAGCATACTCAACTACTGGATCCTGATTACTGATAGATCCGCGCGCACAATAGGCGTGAGTGTAGAGTTTATTTTGCAAATGGAGCTGAAAAATAGACGCTAAACTCATAGCTCTGTTACTCCCGACGCTGCGCTAATTTCTCGGTAAGTATGCTATTAACTAAGGCTGGATTCATTTTTCCATGACTTAGCTTCATCACTTGTCCTACGAAGAAACCAAATATCTTTTCTTTACCAGACAAAAACTGGCGCAGTTGTTCTGGATTTGCATCAATTACTTGATCTATTAGCGCTGTGATCGAAGACTGATCAGTAACTTGAGTGAGACCCAATCGATCAACAATATCTTTTGCTGATTCGCCATTTTTTAGCATTTCCTCGAAAACAGTTTTGGCGATCTTACTAGAAATGACATCGTCGCCTAGAAGTTTGAGAAGGCCCGCTAAGTGAGCCGCATCTATATTTGGCTTTGTAAGGTCCCATTTTAGTTCAGTGGCTACTGGCAAGAATTCGCCGATTACCCAATTTGCTACAATTTTTGCCGCCACCTTGCCATCGACCATTGAATTTACAGATTCAAAGTACGCTGCCAAATCCCTGTCAGAGGTCAGCAATGTCGCCGAAGAATCGGGGATTGAATAAGTCTCGATAAAGCGCGCGGCCATTGCCTGCGGCAATTCGGGCAATTCTTTACTGATTTTCTCAATACGATCTGCCGAAAGACATAACGGAGGTAGATCGGGGTCAGGCATATAACGATAATCGTGGCTTTCTTCCTTAGCGCGCATAGGCGCCGTACGACCTGAGTCTGCATCGAAGAGAAGAGTGTGCTGCACTATTTGCCCACCTTGCTCAAGAATATCGCCCTGCCTCTGAATTTCGTAGTTGATCGCTCGCTCAACGTTTCTAAATGAATTTAGGTTTTTAATTTCGCAACGTGTACCGAGCTTGGTTGTTCCCTTTAAACGCAATGAAACATTCGCATCACAACGAAAAGAACCCTCTTCAAGATTGCCATCGCTAATACCCAGGTGACGCACAAGAGATCTCAAGCTACGTAGATAATCCGCCGCCGCTACTGCTGAGGTGATCTCTGGCTGACTAACAATTTCTACAAGTGGCATACCTGCACGATTATAGTCGCAGTAACTCGCATCACTTCCATGCAGATTTTTACCCGCGTCCTCTTCTAAATGAATACGAGTTAATCTTACTCGCGTATTTTGATCCACCGTGATCTCACCACCTTCACAATACGGTTGATCGTACTGAGTAATCTGATACCCCTTGGGTAAATCTGGATAAAAATACTGCTTTCTCGAGAAAATACTGCGCGTATTTAATTTAGCTCCGACAGCTAAAGCCAGCCTTACGGCGTAATCGACTGCAAGCGTATTAATGACCGGAAGTGTGCCGGGCATGCCCAAACACACCGGACATACCTGATGATTAGCCGCAACGCCAAATGTAGTGGCGCACGAGCAAAATAGCTTAGACCTAGTAGCCAACTGGCAGTGCACTTCAAGGCCAATGATCGGTTCAAATTGCACTGGATCTCCTCTCAAAACTTCGGGATGCGGCTGCCAATATGATTCGCTGTCTGCTCATAGGCTAGAGCGCCCTTAAGCAGAGCCTCTTCGCCGAGCGGTGGCCCAATCAACTGCATGCCGATCGGTAAGCCCTTTTCATCCCAACCGCATGGCACTGATAATGCCGGTAAACCAGCAAGATTTACTGCAAGTGTACAAATGTCGCTTAAATACATAGCCAAGGGATCATCGATCTTTTCACCAAGCCGAAAGGCTGTCGTTGGCGAAGTCGGAGAGATTAGCCAATCCACATTAGCGAAGGCACGAGTAAACTCATTTGAGATTAGATGTCTGGCGGCTGTTGCTTTTGCATAGTAGGCATCGTAGTAGCCCGCAGACAGTGCAAATGTTCCAAGCATGATGCGTTGCTTAACTTCCGTTCCGAACCCATGACTCCTGGTTTTCTGATACACGTCACGCAATGTGGCCCCGGCCTCTTCTTGCCTTTGGCCGTAGCGGATACCGTCAAAGCGGGCAAGATTTGCCGATGCCTCAGCGGTGGCGATGAGATAGTAGGCCGAAATACTGTATTTTAGGGAAGGAAGACTTACTTCTTTGATTTCCGCGCCGAGATCTTTGTAAAGGTCGACAGCCTTACTCAGGGCCTGCCGCGTAGATTCGTCAAGACCTGCGCTGAAAAACTCCTTAACGATACCTATGCGCTTACCTTTTAGATTGGTATCCGGGGAACCTACACCGTTACGTGTCTGAAATGGAGGTATCGCGCGACTTGTGCTGTCCCGTTGGTCATGTCCAGAGATCACGTCAAACAGTAAAGCCGTATCTGCGACCGTGCGCGCGAATGGGCCTATCTGATCCAAGGATGATCCATAGGCGATTAAACCGTAGCGACTGACGGTGCCATAAGTGGGCTTGAGACCATAAATACCGCAAAATGCTGCCGGTTGACGAATCGACCCCCCTGTATCTGACCCAAGAGCAACTGGCGCTAAATCGGCAGCCACCGCTGCAGCAGAGCCACCTGAAGAACCACCCGGTACATAGTCGACGTTCCAGGGATTACGCACTGGACCATATGCCGAGTTTTCACTCGTACTGCCCATGGCAAACTCATCACAATTCGTTTTTCCGAATATGAGAGCTCCAGCAGCGACAAGCCGCTCAACCACATGGGCATCAAAGGGAGGGCGGAAATTTTCGAGCATCTTTGAAGCGCAGGTTGTTGGCACACTGCGCGTGCAGATGTTGTCCTTAATCAGGACTGGAACTCCCGCTAGCGGCAACTTCAGACCAGATTTTAACTTGGACTCTTGATCTTTAACTTGGTCTGCAATGTTAGATGCGTTCCAATAAAGATGCGTGTTTAGCTTGCTGGCATAAGCCTCGGTCCGCTGCACATAGAAATCAGCTACTTCACGGATGCTGATATCCCCAGCATGGACACGCTGGCTGATTTCCGCAGCCGACAGCGAAAACGGCCGTAAATCGGACACTTTTGTAGCCCCCTAGTCAATGATCCGCGGTACTTGAAAGGTAGTACCAGAGGTCTTAGCAGCATTGACTAGGGCAACTTCAGGGTCAAGCGAAGGCTGCGTCTGATCCGGCCTTTCTTGCGGCTGTAGAGCAAAAGCTAGGGTAGTGGGGTCTGATTCCCCCTCATCTTGGCGAGGAATACTTGCCAACTCCCCAACGTAGTCCAAAATCCGCGACAGATGACGCTGGTAGTAACTAACCTCTTCGTCAGTAAGGACCAGATTTGCCAATCCAGCAACTTTCCTCACCGTGGACGAATCAATCGAATCAGCTCTACCAGCAGCATCACCCGACACGTATTAAACCTCTTCGCCTTCTAATTTTTGTACCTTACAGAGGCTAATGACCTTCTCACCGGTTTCGACCGCCATCAGGCGGACGCCTTGGGTCAACCGGCCGATAACACCAACCTCGTTGACATTAAACCGAGTGATCTTCCCAGACGACGTCATCACCATGAGGTCGTCATTTTCATCGACCTGAAGGATGCCAACGACCGGACCATTACGCTCAGTCACCTTGATGGTGAAGATCCCCTTACCACCGCGAGACTGTGTGCGATATTCCTCGAGCGGTGTGCGCTTACCGTACCCACCTTCGCAGACCGATAAAATCGTGAAATTACCGCGGATCACTTCCATGCCGATGACACGATCAGGCTCATTAGGCAGGCTGCTGGACGGAGTTTCCTCGATGGCACCCTCAACCCCAGCTTCAGGCACTTCACCCTCGCCAAAGCGAATCCCGGTAACACCTCGAGAAGCTCGACCTGTGGGACGAATCTCCTCCTCATTGAAGCGGATCGCTTTACCCCAACGAGTAGCGATCAGAATCTCGTTATCTCCGTTGGTGATGGCGCAACTTACCAGCGAATCACCTTCGTCCAGCTTCAGTGCAATAATTCCTGAAGACCGAACGTTGGAATATGCCATGAGGTCGGTCTTCTTGACGAAGCCACCCGCTGTCACCGAAACGATGTAGTGACCCTCTTTGAACTCTTTAACCGGCAGTACCGAGACGATTTTTTCACCCTCGGTCAATTTGCAAAGACTTGCAAAATGTTTACCCCTAGAGCGGAGCGGTAACTCCGGCAACTGGTAGACCTTGATTTCAAAAACTCGACCGACGTTTGAGAAGCAAAGTAGAGTTTGGTGATTACTCGTCATGAAGACGCTGCTTACGACATCTTCTTCGCGAGTCAGCATTCCGGCTTTGCCCTTGCCACCACGACGCTGCGCACGAATATCCTCGAGCGGAGTGCGCTTAACGTAACCCGTGTGAGAAATCGTCACTGCGACTTCTTCATCAGCAACGAGGCTTTCCATGGTGAACTCATCAGCAGCAGATGCGATGATTTCAGTGCGGCGACCGTCACCGTGGGTTTCTCGTAAGAACTTGAGTTCGTCCCGAATCAGTCCGGTAACGCGCTCTGGCTTTTCCAAAATATCCTTAAGATCCGCAATCACTGCGAGCACTTCTTTGTACTCGGCAATGATCTTATCACGCTCCAAGCCTGTCAGGCGCGCCAAACGCATCTCGAGAATGGCCTTCGTCTGGATATCCGAAAGACCAAATTTTGCAGTCAGTTCTGCTGCGGCCAACCCTGGGTCGCGCGATTTTCTGATAATCGCTACAACTTCGTCAATACTTTCAACTGCGATCTTCAAACCAGCGAGGATATGTCCACGCTCTTCGGATTTACGTAGCTCGTAAGCCGTACGCCTGAGGATGACCTCGCGACGATGCTGATAGAACACCTCCAATAACTGCTTCAGATTGAGAATCCGTGGTGCACCGTTAACCAGTGCCACGACATTCACCCCGAAGGATGTCTGCATCGGTGTTAATTTGTAGAGATTGTTAAGGATGATATCGGCGTTTTCGCCTTTTTTCAGGTCAATGACGACCCGAATACCGTCCTTATTAGACTCATCCCTAATATCTGAGAGGCCTTCGATCTTCTTGGCATGCACTAGTTCGGCAATCTTCTCAATCAAGCGCGATTTGTTAACTTGATATGGAATTTCCGAAATAACGATACGTTCTCGGCCTTGTTTCCCGGTGTCTTCAACAGAGGTCCGAGCCCGCATGATGACCGAGCCGTGACCGGTGAGATAAGCTGAGCGAATTCCCGCAACGCCATAAATAAGTCCAGCAGTTGGGAAATCTGGACCTTTAACGTAATCCATTAAGCGATCAATCGAAATTTTTGGATCTTCGATGAGTGCTTCTAAAGCTTGTACGACTTCAAGAACATTATGTGGTGGAATATTGGTAGCCATACCTACAGCAATGCCGCTTGCACCGTTGATTAAAAGCTGAGGCAAGCGTGACGGCATGACAACTGGCTCTAATTCCTTGCCGTCATAGTTCGGCACGAAATTGACCGTTTCCTTGTCAATGTCAGCGATCAACAGGTCTGCAATCTTCTCAAGTCTCGCCTCGGTATAACGCATCGCGGCAGCACTATCGCCGTCGATGGATCCGAAGTTACCTTGTCCGTCCACCAGCGGGTAGCGCAGACTAAAGTCTTGAGCCAGGCGCACCATAGCTTCGTAGACCGAAGAGTCACCATGAGGGTGAAAGCGGCCTAAGACGTCCCCGACGATACGGGCACACTTAAGATACGGGCGATTATGAAAATTGCGCAGCTGATACATGGCGTACAAGATCCGGCGCTGCACCGGCTTCAAGCCGTCTCTCGCGTCCGGCAGAGCACGCGAGACAATGACGCTCATCGAGTAGTCGAGGAATGACGAGCGCATTTCCTCTTCGATTTTGATCGGAATTACATGCTTAATCTGGTCCATGCGTGCTTCCTTAGACGTCCAAATTGCGGACGTTTAGCGCATTTTTTTGGATAAAATCACGACGTGGCTCAACATCGTCACCCATGAGGGTAGAGAAGATGTGATCGGCCTCCATCGCGTCATCGACTTCAACATTAAGGAGAGTCCGCTTGGTAGCGTCCATAGTGGTCTCCTCTAGCTGTTCGGCATTCATTTCCCCAAGACCTTTATAGCGTTGGATGTAAGCGCCTTTACGCCCTTCCTGCTCAATAAAGACTTTGAGATCGTAAAGACTTTGCAACATACCTGAGTCTGCATCGAAGGTACTGCCAGCCTCTTTGCTGACCGCGTTTTCGGATGCCCCCTCAGCTGTAGCTTCTGCCTCTGCTTCCGCTGATTCTTTTACCGCTGCCTTGCTCTTTTTTAAGCGAGAGTAAGTAAACGGCGCTACTGCGACCTCGTGCATCTGCCGGTTGATGCGCCGAAGTTCGACAATTTCGCCGGACGCGAACAAGCTCGAATCAATGATTGCGGTTTGCGGTAAATCGCGGATTCTTGTGTCTAGAATCACTTGGTAACGGCTGTGCTCTGCATCAAAGACGACTCGGTCACTGATATAAAGCCTTTGGCCAGCTAGCTTTCTTTCTAAATTAGCTCTGATCTTAACGATCAGATTTTTGGCAGCCGCTTCATCTGCAAGATCTTGTGGGCCGATGTCTTCGTTCTCAACGAAGAACTCCACTACCTCGCGTGGTTTACGTCTAGTGCTCATGTCCATTAGCTCGTTGAAACGAGACAATTTAGCAATGAGACTGGAAATCACGCTGCGGTCAATGTCCTTACCCTTAGCATCGTTCAACTGCAAATTCGTCATACCAGCGTCGATCAGAAAGGACAGTAGTGCCGACTCGTCCTTCAGATATCGCTCCAGTTTGCCCTTGCGATATTTGTACAGCGGCGGCTGCGCGATATAAAGGTATCCGCGCTCTATAATCTCGGGCATTTGCCTGAAAAAGAAGGTCAACAACAGTGTTCTGATGTGGGCTCCGTCAACGTCGGCGTCCGTCATCAGGATAATCTTGTGATAACGCAATTTTGTTATGTCGAAGTTGTCTTTACCAATGCCAGTTCCCATAGCTTGGATTAAAAGCTTGATCTCTTGGGAAGATAGCATCTTGTCGTAACGTGCCTTCTCGACGTTGAGAATCTTACCACGTAGTGGAAGAACCGCTTGCGTGCGTTTGTCTCGCCCTTGCTTGGCAGAGCCACCTGCGGAGTCACCCTCGACCAGGAACAATTCACATTGTTGAGGATCTTTTTCCTGACAGTCGGCCATCTTTCCGGGGAGGCCAGCGAAATCCAAAGCCCCTTTCCGTTGTGTCAACTCGCGAGCCTTCTTGGCGGCAAGTCGAGCTCTTGCGGCATCGATGATTTTGTTGACGACACGACGTACAACTTCCGGATTCTGTTCGAAATAAGAGCCTAATTTCTCGCCAATAATAGTTTCTACCCAGCCCTTGACCTCGGTGTTGCCAAGCTTGTTCTTGGTTTGACCTTGAAACTCTGGGTTTTTAATTTTTACTGCGATAACTCCGGTTAGACCCTCACGAATGTCGTCACCGGTGATACCTTCTTTGAAAGTCTTCAGTAGTCCCGTCGACTCAGCGAACTGATTGACTACACGAGTCAGCGCAGACCTAAGACCAGTAACGTGCGTTCCACCCTCATTCGTGTGAATGTTATTCACATAAGAATAAAAACTCTCTGTGTACGCATCAGTCCACTGCAGAGAGCACTCCATCACCGCTTCAATCTTGCCATCGGCATTTAACTGGCTACCAGTGATGTAGACTGGCTGGCTATGCAGTGGAGTGCGGCCTTTAGAAATGTACTCTACGAAAGAAAGTAATCCACCCTCATAATAGAAAACTGCCTCTTGATCAGAGGTCTCGTCTTTCAGGGTGATTTTCACACCTTTATTTAAGAAGGCCAGTTCACGAAGACGTTTTGTTAGAACTTCAAAACTGAATTTCGTTTCGGGGAAAATTTGAGTATCTGGTTTGAAGAAAGTTTGCGTACCGCGACTGTCGGTAGCCCCGATAACCTTGATATCTCCGTCAGGTTTACCGCGCTGATAGGACTGCATATATACCTTGCCGTCCTTGCGTACCTCGACCCTACACCATTCCGATAAAGCATTAACTACCGAGGCGCCGACGCCGTGCAGCCCGCCCGAGAAGGCAAAGGCCTTATCATCGAATTTGCCGCCGGCGTGCAGGACAGTCATGATGACTTCAAGCGCTGACTTACCGCCTTTGTGCGTATCTACTGGAATGCCGCGACCGTTATCTTTGACGCTGCAACTACCGTCTATGTGGAGCACCACATTGATTTCGTTACAGTGCCCACCCATAGCCTCATCGATTGAGTTATCGACGACTTCGTAGACCAGATGGTGCAAACCATCTAGGGACGTCGATCCGATGTACATTCCAGGCCGCTTACGGACGGCCTCCAGTCCCTCGAGAACCTGAATGTTCTCCGCAGAGTATTCATTGGTAGGCTTGTCGGTCATATTATCGGCCTTCCTGCACTCAGTCGTTTTGTTTAATAGGCACTAAAACATGCTTGGAACGGCACTCAGTTGGTTCTTGCTTCGGAACAATGACGATCGGATCTTCATTGCTCTCTTGGTTAAAGTGAAGCGCCAACTCTTTGCTTTCCGTGGTGGAGAAAATATCCGTCAGGAACTTACCATTGACTGCAATTTCAAATTGCGGTCCGTGATAGTCCATGAGGGGAACTGTCTCCCGCCCTTCCGAGCTACCCATAGTCTTGGAGTTCAGGGTAAGGGATGAGTCCGAAAAGCTCAACTGCAAAGCGCGGCTCTTGTCGGCTGCTAACAAGACGCGCTTTGTGACGTTTTGAAAATGACTTCGTGAAACGACAACTCCCGACAGTTTTTTCTCTGGTAGTACCCCCATATAATTGGGATATCTGACCGAAGACAGCCGAACGAAGATTTTATAACCGGGAACTTCCGCGACCATGGTGTTTTCGTCTTGAGTAATAGACAGGCGTATTTTCCCGAATCCCTCACTGCACATACGGTGTAATTCGACCATGGTGCGCTTGGAAAGACACACTCCGTTATCCAGAAAGCCAGCCGGAAGAGGGGTCTCTACCTCACAGTAGGACAACCTGAAGCCATCGGTACCGACCAAGCGACAAGTGTTGTCGGCAGGCTTGTGAAGATAACCGACGGTGCCGTAATTGCGCGGTGAATCAGGTACGATGCAAAATTGAACCTGATCGATCATGTAGGAGACTTTTGCCGCTGGTAGCTCGGCAGTGCTGTGACACTCGATATTCGGAGAATCAACCCAAACAGCATCGTCTATCACAGGAAGTTTCATCATGAATTCATCTGAATTTCCTGCGGTAATAACTAAATACGATGATTGCCGCTCTAATTTGACCAGGCCGTCAGGAAGTTCTTTGACTAAGTCTGAGAATAGACGTGCCGGTACAAAACAAACACCAGGCTCTTTGAGATCGCACTCAAGAATGCTGTAAACAGACAAGATTCTGTCGGTTGCCGCTACTTGTAGCGAGTTACCAGTCGCATTTAAGGCAATCTGACTGAGGCTTCGTTCTGCTATGGCGCCCTGCATACGATTAGTGGCAGTGCTCAAGAGGTGTTTCGGCAGTTGAATCTTCATGGTGCTTTCCATGTCTCCCAAGCCAGGGGGTATTATTGTCTTTTAATTAAATTCTATTTTTACTTAATCAGTAGTCGTAGTAGTTCCGATATTTAATCTGGGGATAAACATGTAACTACAAGTACTTATTGAATAATTCGTGTATTTCGCCTGTTCATTGACGGTGGATAAATCAGTGGGCAAAATGGGGAGCAAATTGGGGATAAATCCACCCCCCCCAATTATCCACTTTTTACCCACAAGCAATCCCCGCATGTTTTCAACCTGTTCTGAACAACTTACCCACAGGGTTACCCCCAGGGAGCATTCTATTGAAGCTGTTCTAACTGCCGTTCTAATGTTTCGACGTGAGCCTTAAGATCCAGATCTCTGTCTAAGGTCTCTTCGATTTTTTTAACATTATGCATCACCGTAGTGTGGTCTTTGCCGCCGAATTTGTCGCCAATATCTGGGTATGATGCATTGGTTAACTTGCGCGACAGGTACATAGCTATCTGCCTTGGTAAAGCGAATGCACGCTGACGCCGCTTAGATTTCAAATCTGCTATTTTGACCTTGAAATGTTCCGCGACGATCTTCTGTACGGCCTCAATCGTTAGCCTTCGGGGGGCTTCACCCAGCACGTCTCGAAACGTTCTGATGGCCAGATCCATCGTGATTTCTTCGCCTTGAAGAGCGGCGAAGGCATTGATTCTGTGGAGAGCACCTTCTAATTCTCTTACGTTTCGTTTCGCATGCTTGGCAATATACTCAGCAACATCAGGACGAAGTCGGATCTTAAGTTTATCGGCCTTGCTGTAAAGAATCGCAATCCTGTGCTCAACGCTAGGTGATTGGATGTCGGCTATCAGACCCCATTGAAAGCGATTGCGCAGTCGATCCTCGATATCCGGAATATCTTTCGGGAACATGTCCGAAGTGATGACAATCTGTTTTTTCGCAGCATAAAGAGTATTGAAGGTATGAAAGAACTCTTCTTGGGTAGCTTTCTTACCAGAAATGAACTGGATATCATCGACCAAGAATACATCGCAATTACGGTATTTTTTTCGAAAGTCCCACATCTTAGCGAAACGCAAGCAGTAGATCATTTCATTCATGAAACGTTCACTTGCAATATAAGTAACAACCGCATTGGGATTGTTTTTCAGGACTAAATTACCGACGGCATGTAGGAGGTGAGTCTTACCTAGACCGGTACAGCCGTAAATGAAAAGGGGATTATAGGCCTTACCTGGATTTTCCGCGGCACTTAAGCAGGTTGCCACCGCAAATTGGTTGGAATCGCCTTTAATGAACGTGTCAAAAGTATAATTAGGGTTTAGGTGTCCCTCGGTCGATAACGAGCGAGAGAATGCCTGCTTGGCTTCACCAGGCTCACCTATGGAATCGTAGGCCCCGATCTCCGGACCGAAATCACCACTAGTGTCGCCAGAAAAACTGATGTTGCTGCTTTGAACACCACTAGTACTTGACTGAGTAAACTCGGAGGGTAATCCGCCTTCGACTTCCACATTAATTTGCACATGATCGAGGCCAAGAGCATCTTTGCAGTGCTCTAGTTGGTACAGATACTCGTTCTGGAACCCCTGATAAAACACCATGTTTGGTAGAGTAATGGCGATATCGCCCGAACTGAGTAGTCGGCCTTGTATCGGCTCGATCCAGCTCATAAAGGCATCTTCGTCGAGGATGTCCCGTAATTTTTGTTTGATGGCCATCCATGGGTTGTCGGTCGACCCACTAGTCCTTCCGCCACTCGAGGATGGTGCGGCGAAATCTTCAGCGGGAAACAGCGTTTGCATACCTGACTTATCCATAGGCTTCGAAAATGACGTTTGAGAAATGGCAGCTTTCCCAATTTTCAATGGTGCAAAACAGCACCGGAAGCTACCATAGGCCCACCTTTGCAGCAAGTTTTTTATTTTGTTATTTTCTTCGTAAAGTTAGTGGGTTACGTGAAATCTGCGACCGACATTTTCATAGTTACCCACAAGGAGCCGCAGGGCAGAAAAGAGATCTTCGGTGCCAAATCTTGGTAGAGCATTCAGCTACTTAATCGCGGCCCAGGTTCAGGCCGTCAGCTTGATATTTCTTGCATATTGGGCTGGTGATTGGCTCAACAAAAACCACCCAATCGGTTTCAATTGGTACGTAGTTACTTTCACCATCGGCGTCTTGGGAGTTGCGCAAACCTTCTACGTAGTGATACGCGCAGCGATGATCCAGGGCAAGCAGCAGCCCGAAAAGACTGACGACACGAAATCCGGCTCTGACGCATGAACTCAACCATCCATAGATTGATAATTTTAGCCACGATTTCGTTGGCGGTGATCACTGTCTTGCCGCTGCCCAAAAACGCATCAACAGCGCTCGTTGCCGGTGAGTTTTTGTTCGCAGGAAATTCGGCGCTTTTGTTTTTTATAGCGCGGAAGATTTTTAACACTAATGTCAGTAATGTAGGTAATCGCCGTAGCGGAGTCTTTTTTCTCCTAGCGATTGCGCTTAAAGTTTTCGGTCTCGGACTCGGTATCTACATAGGTTTAGTGGTTTGGCGTCTGCCGGTAATATATTTTGTCAGCGGAGCCGTTGCTGGTCTGATTGTCCTTGTGCTTGCTGTTATGATTGGCCCCACCCACGGTGATAAAAAGGTGGAAGAAGTTTCGCACGCAGAGTAACCTGCGCGGCGGATTGTATCCGTGAGAGAGTAAACTTTTTACTACCAAAGGATCTGGATCTAGGTTAGTAGATCAGTCCGTTTGACGATAGTGCCACTCTCTTCCTGTTCCTCGTGGAGCGCTGAGTAACCTTGAAGAATATAACTTTAAAACGATTGTGTGCTTTCGGTTTGCTCGGAGTAGCGGGACCTGCTTTAGGTGCTGAAGGTGGTGGCGCAGGCGTCGCGAACTTCATCAACTACTACGAAATTCTCTTGCACAGCCTGCATATTAGTCACGTGTGGGAGCCTACCCTAGGGGGGCTTCTGTGCCTTCTTGTAATTGTACTTTGCGGATTGTACTACCGAGCCTCGGTAAATAAGTCGGGTGACGAGGTAGCTCCTTCGGAGAAGTTTTCCCTTCGTTTTTTAATCGAAGAGATGCTCGAGTTCGTAGTTGGGATAGCGAAGGACAATACCCAAGAGCAGTACCGGAACTTTTTCCCGTTTCTTGCGGCTCTTTTTGTTTACATCGTCGTGTGCAATTTATCGGGCCTGATTCCAGGTTTTCCTCCGCCTACAGAAACTATGGATAACAATGTAGCGGTTGGTATCTGCACCTTTTTAGTTTACAACTATGCAGGGATTAAAGAGCACGGCACAGCTTATATTAAGCATTTTCTCGGCCCAGTGGTTTTTATTGCTCCTTTGTTCTTTTGTATCGAATTAGTAAGTCACTTTTCACGCCCATTATCGCTAGGTCTTAGATTGACTGGCAACATTTATGGTGACCATACTTTGCTTGGCGTGTTTACTAGTTTGAGTTACTTAGTATTTCCAGCTTTATTGATGTTCTTTGGATTGATAGTAGCGATAGTTCAAAGCGTCGTGTTTACATTGTTATCTGGAATTTATATTTCAATGGCGATTTCTCACGACCATTGATTGTTCATAAATTGGTGCGCCGTTCTAGGCACTTTTGAGAGTGGGGTAAGGGTTCATGAAAGGTTTCTTCAGTAGAGCAGCGATGGCATTCGGTGGTTTGTTCTTAAGCTCTTTGGCGTTTGCCCAGGAAGCGGCGGCGTCGGCATCAGCTGGTAACAGCTGGGTTCCAATTGGTGCGGGTCTGACAATGGCCGTTGCATCCTTTGGTGCTGCAACTGCACAAGGGCGCACCGCAACTGCCGCTCTTGAAGGCATTGCCCGCAACCCAAATGCGAAAGACGCTTTGTTCCAACCGTTCATTCTCGGTCTCGTGTTCATGGAATTCCAAGCTTTGCTCGGTTTCGTGATCGCGATCATCTGGACGTTCAAGTGAGATTTTCTCTCTAGTTCGCCAGTGACAGACAGAAGCGGCATCAACTTAAGTGTTTGATGCCGCTGTTTTTTTTGGATTTTGTTCCACGTGGAACAATCTTTAGTCGCGGGGCGTTTTTAGAAAACTCTACGCCGAGGCGTCCCTGTAAAAGTTCGGAAATGCCTATTGACCCGCCTTTCTCTTGGCCGGCGTGGCCGTCTCTTACCCTTCTAGCGTCACGGTCTAGGTGCCGGGACCTTGGCGTGTTTTTCAGCATTGGTGTCGAGTTTGCAGTAGCCCTAACAGAAATAGGAGCTCGTAGGTGCCCATTTGCGTGTCAAGACCTGCTGGTCGGTCCCGTGAATGAGGCGGCTAGGTAAGATCTACCGGCGCATAAGGGTGGCGGCACTGCTCATGACGGGCTGAAGGCTGAGGCAGTCTCTCCGGGCACCCAAGACGCTCCGTAATCGGTCATCATTCTCTTCAACTTGCGCTGTCCGCATGCTTCAAGCTTATAGGAACATCGGTCCTCTTGGTCGTTTCGCTGCGGACACGGCCGGCTGAGGCGGTCTCAATTCTAACGGGCAAGTTGGCGGGTTCTAGGCAGTGGGCAGTCTAGGTCAATCATCAGTGATAGGAGATGAGGCTTCGCGGTTATGAAATCGGCTTAGGGCGAGAGAATTATATAATTCTGTGCGGCACGGCCGTCTTTCGCCTAGTTGGATTCCGCTATTTCCTTGTTTTGGAGGCGGTGTTCGCTGCTTCGACGTAACGGTGGTTTACAAATGGGGTTCCGCGGGTCGATGTGCGTTGGAAGTTTCGTGACGCCTCGATGTTCCACGTGGAACAAATCCTAGGTAGGTGTATTTTGACCGGAAAAACTGGAGGTTAGGGTGATCTTCTCGCCCTTGGCAGACAGATTCTTGGCCGAGTGAATCATAGAGTCCCATAGTAGAAGCTGTTTGCTAGGCTAGGCTGGAGTCGTAGGTTGATTTCTATTCGTTCAAGACCGCAATAGCGCTAGCGCGTGGTGAGATGTGTGGTGTGGTCAGGATTCTTTCGTGTCCGAAACAGGATCTAGGATTCCGTCTGTGGCGGGCAACTTCGAACGATTGCAAATAGGCTGGCTTTCCGCGCGATGCTCCTCTGAAAGTTTTTTCGGGGGAGTGAGGTCGATCTATTTCGCTTCGCTGCCACATCGGTAGCCTCTGCGCAGCGAAACGTGGCCTTTGACTCATTAAGCGCTCGATTGCGCTGTGGCGAGGTTGTTCGTTGTCGGTGTGGGTTGGGGCGGCACTCTAGCTGGCCTCGGCCCCCAAGAGTGGGGGAGCGACTCGTCGAATATCCGGTGACTATCGCCTTAAGTCTAAGTTGCCTGCAATGCAATAATTGCCGTAACATATTGGTATTATTGATATAAATGGCAAATATTTAATGTGTTCCACGTGGAACATCCCAGCCAGAAAATCTGCCAGGATCAGTTTATCTTAGAAAAAATCTCAATTACATGCGCAAAAGTCAGTAAATTCGACCTTAAGATTACTTGAGATGCCCCAAAGTAACTTATTCGGATCAAAAAAAGAATTTTGCCCCAAAAAAAACGTTTTTTGTGTCAAAAAAAGGTTTTTACAGAGAAAAGACAATTTTTTTTTAAAAAAAGAACTTTTTCGCTCTTGGAAGAGCTTTTTTTGCATAAAAATTAAGTTTTTTTGTAAATACCCGTACTAATGAGATTTTTCATAGCAAATTGTTCCACGTGAAACAAAAATAAAAACAAAATAATTTTGTTTATAGCCATAATGTTCCACGTGAAACAATTTGAGGTGCAGCAAGGCGCGTTAAGCTCTTCTCAAAGGGCAAGCCCATTGCTATAGTCGGCCCCTTGTCCCTCCAATTGTGTTCGCAGCGGAGACAGTCCAATGGCCCGTGTAATAGCGGTTTCCAACCAAAAGGGAGGCGTGGGGAAAACCACTTCTGCCATAAATATCGCAGCTTGTCTGGCGGCGGCCGAAAAGCGGGTCCTTGTAATTGACTTGGACCCTCAGGCGAACGCGGGGAGTGGGCTTGGTATATATCGAGGCGACTTCGACACCAGCATGTATAACGTTCTGGTTGAAGAGGTACCCATCACGACGGCAATACTACATACCGAACTAAAGTGCCTCGACCTGGCCCCATCAGTTCAGGATTTAGTCGGTGCCGAGGTTGAGTTGGTGTCGGCTATAGGGCGTGAGGCTCGTCTCAAGGAGGCTCTCGAGCCGGTCCAAAAGCTTTACGACTTTATTATTATCGACTGTCCTCCGGCCCTCGGAATATTGACAGTAAATGCTCTGACTGCAGCCGACGCGGTGCTGATTCCCCTGCAGTGTGAGTACTACGCAATGGAGGGGCTGTCTCAGCTCATCAAAACCATCTCGTTGATCAAAAAGAGGCTGAATCCAGGATTGGAGCGGGAAGGTATTTTATTGACCATGTACGATCGTCGTAACAACTTGTCGCATCAAGTCGAGCAGGATATCAGGGCTCATTTTGGCGACGAAGTATTTCCGGTGGTGATTCCCCGCAATGTAAAGCTGTCCGAAGCCCCTTCCCACGGCAAACCAGTGATTCTATACGACATCAACAGCACCGGCGCAGTGGCTTATATGGAGACCGCGCGGCTGCTGATTAGGCGCAACCAGGCTAGGATTGCGGGGCGCCAGCGGGCAGAAAAAGGATCGCAGACTAAGCAGAGACCGTCCGACCATCAGTGAGGAAGTGATGACTATACGTGATAAAGCAGCGCCGCCTAGACGAGGTGCCTTAGGCAAGGGTATCTCGTCACTGCTTGGTGATATAGACGGAGAGGGCAAAGAGGCTGAATCTGCGGCCGCCAAGGTGGCTGAAGCCCACGCAAAGCGACGACTAGAAGCTGAAGTCATCAAGCTTGACGTGAATGAAATTGACCCTAATCCGCGTCAACCACGCAAGCTATTCGATGATAAGGCGCTGAGAGAACTGTCCGAGAGCCTCAAGATAGACGGCGTCCTTCAGCCCATCGTAGTGACTCAGTCGGATCGATCCGGACGTTATTATGTGGTCGCCGGCGAACGACGCCTTAGGGCCTCTAAGCTCGCTGGTCTTCCTACTGTTCCGGCGATCGTGCGCGAGGGCGCAGCGAATGACCTTTTGCGCCTAGCCCTCATCGAAAACATTCAGCGTGCCGATCTCAACGTCCTTGAAGAGGCCGAAGCCTACGCCGCTTTGATCAAGGATTACGGACTGACGCAAGAACAGTGCGCAGATAAAGTTGGGAAAGAGCGATCCACGGTAGCGAATTCACTCCGGATGCTTAGCTTACCCAAGGAGCTTCAGGACGATATTGTGACCGCCCGACTAACGATGGGCCACGGGCGCGCGATACTGTCGCTTGACGACAAGAAGTTGATGCTTCGTTGTCGTGACATAGTCATAAAAAAATCGCTAAGCGTCCGGCAAACCGAACAACTTTGCAAAACTATTAAGGCCCCGGTCAAGAATGACGGCAAGTCTTCTGCGATAAAGGATGAGGCAGACCTTCAGTACATCACCGAAAGTCTTCGCACTTATCTTCACACCAAAGTCAGAGTCGCCGGTAGCACTAGTCGAGGCAAAATAGAAATTTCGTATTTCTCAGCGGCAGAGCTCGAGCGACTTTTAAAAGTTATGGGACATCGCTTTTAAAATCAGTCGCAACTCCGGCGCCAAAAATTTAATTATCTAAACAGCGTAAATCGGCTTGTTCGTTTGGCAAAAGTGCGTTAATCAGGGTCGCCCAAGCTGTTTGCCTTATTTTTCGTTTGCATTGCTCGCAGGTGACATCCATGGCTACGCTAAATCTTATACCTAACCCCATGGTCCTAGGCGCTCAGATAGGCGTGTTCTATTTAAATTTCATTGCTGTAAAGAAATTATTCGTCCAACCATATTTGTCAGTGCGTGATCGCCGCCAGGCGCTAACCTTCGGCAGCCAGGACGAGGCGACTAAGGCCTTAGCCCGCTGTGATCGCATAAGTAAGGACATCGAGTCCCGATATATTGCTTCGGCTACTGAGGCTAAGGCTGATCGCGAACAATTGCGAGAACAAGCTCAAATTGCCAGGCAGACACTACTTAGCGCTGCTGAAAAGGACGCTAAGGCTGAAATAGCCAATGTGGAAAAGCAGATTCGCGAAGATCTGGCTACGGAGAAAGAAAAGATACCTGGCGTAATCAAGTCTTTGTCGGATGAAGTTTATAAGCTCGCCCTGATCTGATCGGAGATATCTGGATATGGAAGATCATTTTGATATGTTGATGGGAGTTATTCTTCCATACGCGAATTTTGCAATCTTTTTGGGATTGGCGATTTATTTTTTCCGCAAGCCAGCTGCAGCTGCCGCGAAAAAGCGTCGCGAGCAGTACAGTAAGCTAGTCGCCGAGGCTACGGCTGCTCGAGATGCCGCCGTTGCTAAGCTTGATGAATTAAAAAAGAGGGAAGAGTCGCTTGCCGATGAATTAGCGAGTATAAAGGCAGCCTCGCACGAGAGCGCAGAGCAAGAGGCTTTCAAAATCGTCGCGGATGCAGAGCGGCTCGCTAGCCACCTGCGGGCCGAAGCGGGGCGGATCGCGGCTGCGGAAGTGGCAAAGGCCCGTGCGGAACTGCGCAAAGAGATCGTCGACACTGTCACTGCCAGTGTGAAAGAAAAACTAGTGCGCGAATTAAGCGTAGATACGCAGTTGGTTTTGGCTCGCAAAAAGATAGATGAATTGAAGCACGTCGGCGCGGATAGCTGAGGTTTACATGTCACGGATTGCTAAACGGTATGCACAGGCTCTGTTGAAATTAACAGCAGGGGACCTTGGTAAAGCGAAAAACTACCGCGATAGTTTGAATGAATTGAAGGCGCTTTTTGGCCTCAATGAGGCGGCTAAGGTTCTTTATAGCCCCGTTATGCCGAACGACCTAAAAAAGAGTCTGCTGTCATACGGGCTAAAGGCGGCTAATGCTGGGGACGAGCTTAGCCAGATGGTCAACACCGTGGTCGATGCCGGGCGCGTTAGTTTGTTGCCGCAGGTTATCGACGTATTCGCCAAGCTGATCGATGAGGCGGAGGGAAAAGTGCATGCGGAAGTTACCTCCGCTGTTTCGCTGCCGTCGGAAGATACTAAACAGATTGCAACCGCGCTAAGTCACTTGCTCGGCAAAAACGCAGAGATTACGCAGCTAGTCGATAGCTCGCTACTCGGGGGATTTGTCGTAAAAGTCGGTGATTATGTGGTCGACTTAAGCTTGAAAACCAAGCTTGAAGGTCTGGCCAACGCCGCGGTCCAAGATACTTTTCGTTAAGGGAAGGCCGTCATGAGCACAGAGAAGATCCGAGTAGAAGAAGTCAGCCGAATCATCAGTGAGCGAATCAAGAACTACGGGCAAACCGCAGAGCTTCAGGAAACAGGCACCGTGCTCACTGTCGGCGACGGCATTGCGCGCGCCTATGGTCTTGAAGGCGCTATGGCAGGCGAGCTGGTTCAGTTTGAAAACGGAACCCGCGGCGTAGTTTTGAACCTCGAAGAAGACAATGTCGGTATCGCCATTTTCGGAAACGTAAAAGGGATCGCAGAGGGCCAGGTCGTCAAGCGGCTCAAAGAGATTAATTCGGTGCCAGTAGGCGACGCGCTTTTGGGTCGCGTGGTAAATGCACTGGGCGAGCCAATCGACGGCCAAGGACCAGTTAACACGACTGAGACAGGTATTGTCGAAGTTAAGGCTCCCGGAATCATCGACCGTAAGTCGGTGCACGAGCCTCTGCAAACCGGTATTAAAGCAATTGATGCCATGACACCTATTGGTCGTGGTCAACGGGAATTGATCATTGGCGACCGGCAAACCGGCAAGACGACGATTTGCGTTGATACGATCATCAATCAAAAGGGCAAGGACGTAATCTGTATTTACGTTGCGATCGGCCAAAAGGCCTCGACCGTAGCCCAGGTCGTTGAGAAGCTGAAGCGTTTTGGCGCGATGGATTACACAATCGTGGTGGCCGCTACTGCGATTGACCCGGCACCGATGCAGTTCGTCGCACCATATTCGGGCTGTCGAATGGCTGAGTACTTCCTGCATAAGGGCAAGCATGCGGTCATTTTCTACGATGACCTTTCGAAGCAAGCTGCTGCTTATCGTGAGTTATCGTTGTTGCTCCGCCGTCCTCCGGGTCGGGAAGCGTACCCAGGCGACGTATTTTACGTGCATAGTCGCTTGCTCGAGCGCGCTTGCAAGTTAAATGACAAGCTGGGCGCGGGTTCCATCACGGCATTCCCGGTGGTAGAAACACAAGCGGGTGATATCTCCGCCTATATTCCAACGAACGTGATTTCGATCACCGACGGGCAGATCTTCCTGGAAAGTGATCTTTTCTTCTCAGGTATCCGTCCAGCGATTAATGCCGGCCTTTCCGTGTCGCGGGTAGGCGGAGCAGCGCAGGTCCCTGGCATGAAGAAGGTCGCCGGATCGCTGCGCCTCGAATTGGCTCAATTTCGCGAATTAGCCGCATTTTCTCAATTCGGTTCCGACCTTGACCAGTCCACTCAAAGGACCCTCAAGCGCGGTGAGCGCCTCGTGGAGATCCTTAAGCAGGGTCAATACGCGCCAATGCAAGTTGGTCTTCAGATCGCCTCAATTTTTGCGGTGACCAAGGGCTACTTGGACAAGCGTGATGTTTCGCAGGTAGGGGAGTGGGAAAAAGGCATGCACGAATATCTGCTTGCACGTTACCCACAAGTAGCTGAGAAGCTCGAAAAGCGCGCCAAACTGGAAGATGTCCAAGCCGACTTGGTTAAGGCCATTGAAGAATTCGACAAGGGATTCAAGTAATGCCAAGTTTAAAGGATATTCGCCGCCGCATCGGCAGCGTGAAAAACACGCAGAAAATTACGCGCGCAATGAAATTAGTTGCCGCCGCGAAGTTCGCGCGTGCTAACGCAGCCGTCGTGGCCGCTAGGCCTTACGGCGCAGCCTTTCAGGCAATGGTTGAGCGTCTGGTGGCGGCAGCGGGTGGGAGTGTACCATCACCGCTCCTGAACGAACGCGAAGAGCATAAGATTTTGCTAGTGCTTCTTTCGACTGATCGTGGTTTTTGCGGTGGCTTGAATTCGAATTTGTTTAAGCAGGCCGTACAGTTTATCAATGCAAAAAGGCGTGACGGCGTTCAAGTAGACCTGATGCCTTGGGGACGCAGAGCTCGTCAATTTAGCGCAAAGTTGAGCTACGAAGTTCAAGACCCGCGGGAAAAAGTTCTTGATAAACCGAGTTATGGTCTAGCCAAGGAATTGGCGGCGGACTTAGTACATCGCTTTGAACACGAGGGTTACGATCGGGTTTATCTGGGATTTGTCGAGTTTAAGTCGGCAATGTCGCAGGTTCCGAAATTTGCCCAGGTGTTGCCGGTAGGAAAGAGCCACTCCGGAAGGTCTCACAAAGAGCCGGAAATCGCTTTTGGGCCCGATATTTTGGTAGAGCCGTCTATTCAAGAAGTACTCGAACAGGTTTTAAAGAGAGAAGTGGCTGGATTGATCTTCCGCGCCATGTTGGAGGGCGCAGCGTCCGAACACGGGGCTAGGATGACGGCAATGGATTCGGCAACAAACAATGCCAATGAAGTGCTGCGTCGGATGAAGATTCAATATAACCGCGCCCGGCAAGCAGCAATTACTAAAGAACTTATTGAAATCACCAGCGGCGCCCAGGCCCTGTGAGTGAAGGAGCGAAGAGGAAGGTATGGAAGCATCAGCAGTATTAGGCAAAATTGTTCAGGTCACAGGACCTGTAGTCGATGTGGAATTTCCAGAGGGGCATTTGCCAGCGATTTATAATGCGCTGAAGGCCACCAATCCATCCTTGGGCGATTCTGAGGGCAACTTGGTACTCGAGGTGGCCCAACATTTGGGTCAAAACGTAGTCCGCACGATCTCCATGGATAGCACCGACGGACTTAGCCGTGGCGGCGTAGTGGCGGACACGGGTGACCAGATTACTGTTCCAGTCGGCCGCGAGGTTTTAGGCCGCATTCTGAACGTTACAGGGGACCCTGTTGACGAAGCTGGGCCTTTGAAGACCAAGAAGCGGTATCCGATTCACCGCAATGCACCAGTATTCGAAGATTTGAAAACAGAACCAGAGATTCTTGAGACGGGCATCAAGGTTATTGACTTGATGGCCCCCTATCTTAAGGGCGGAAAGATTGGTCTGTTCGGCGGTGCCGGCGTAGGTAAGACCGTCTGTATCATGGAGCTGATTAATAACATCGCGACCCAGCACGGCGGATTCTCTGTGTTCGGTGGTGTCGGTGAGCGTACACGCGAAGGTAACGACTTATATTTCGAAATGAAAGAATCTGGCGTTATTAACAAAACCGCGCTTGTTTACGGCCAAATGAACGAGCCACCGGGAGCGCGTGCGCGTGTGGCTCTGTCGGCTCTTTCTGTCGCAGAATACTTCCGCGATGAAGAAAATCAGGACGTATTGTTGTTTATCGACAATATCTTCCGCTTTACTCAAGCTGGTTCAGAAGTATCAGCCTTGCTTGGCCGGATTCCTTCAGCTGTAGGTTACCAGCCAACACTTGCCAGTGAGATGGGCGAGCTACAAGAGCGGATCACAACGACTAAAAACGGTTCGATTACGTCTGTTCAGGCTATTTACGTACCCGCTGACGATTACACTGACCCAGCTCCGGCAACTACGTTCGCTCACTTAGATGCATCTACTGTACTCGAACGTAAGATTTCCGAATTAGGCATTTACCCGGCCGTGGATCCACTCGCTAGTTCTTCGCGAGCACTTGATCCGCAGATCGTCGGTGACGAGCATTACAAAGTTGCGCGTGACGTTCAGAAGGTTTTGCAGCGCTATAAAGACCTGCAAGACATCATCGCCATTCTCGGAATGGACGAGCTCTCTGATGAAGACAAGTTAACTGTTGCTCGTGCCCGTAAGCTTGAGCGTTTCTTTAGTCAGCCTTTCTTCGTTGCCGAGCAGTTCACCGGTATGAAGGGCAAGTACGTGAAGCGTGAGGATACCGTTCGCAGCTTCAAGGAGATTGTCGAGGGTAAACATGACGCTTTGCCTGAGCAAGCATTCCTCTACGTAGGAACAATCGAAGAAGCCGTTGAGAAGTCCAAGACCCTTTGATGCGAGAGGCTTCGGCCCATGGCTGAACTACATGTGAGTATCTTGACCCCCGCTAAAGTAGCGGGGACGTTTTCGGCTGAGCAGGTCCAAGTACCAGGGATCGATGGTTATTTGGGGGTTCTGCCAGGACATACCCAGTTAATCTCGGAACTAGGCGTTGGTGAACTCTTGGTTCATACCCGGCAGGGTATCGAGAGTTACTTCGTGTCCGGTGGTTACCTCGACGTAGGCGAGGGCAATCACGTTACGATTCTTGTAGATATTGCCGAAAAGCCAGTGGATATCAAAGTCGACAGAGCTAAGGACGCTCGTCAGCGTGCGTTGTCTAGGCTTGATGATAAGAGCGGCGTGGACGTGTTGCGGGCTCAGGCTGCGCTGCGTCGGGCTGAACAGCGGCTTGTAGTCGCTGCGCGGCTCAGTAAGTGAAAGCTGAGTGGGGCCTTTATTGGGACGGCTACGGTTTAGACGCTCCCAATTCTGGTGTTTTTGTTCACGCAGCAAACTTAGCCGCAGAATTAATTGGGTTGGGAGTCAGGCCGGTGTTGGTTGGGAAACCAGCAGCATTGGCCAATTTCCCTTTGCTAGAGGGTATAGCTCCTACTGCAGGAGCGCTAAGTAGATTCTTGCCGGATAATAAAATTTCGTGGTGTGCGGATGTTGCGCGCGCGATCTCCAAAAGGACGAGTCGCGGGCGCGCTCCGTTTATTATCCATGGTTTGAGTAATTTTAATGTGCCCGCTGGAACACTGGCAAGGTGCCGGCGGGTGTTGACGATACACGATTTGATACCATTGTTGGCTCCCGACCAAGTTTCAAAAGCTTTAGTTTGGCAGCTTAAATACTTACTGCCGCGAGCCGTGGCTGCAGCCGATCGAGTAGTTTGTGTGTCAGATTGGACTTATCAAACTTTAGTGAGTTTTATTCCCGAGGCTGCAGCGAAGGCTAGGGTGATCTCGAATGGTGTTTTCCGTCAATCCGCGTTTCCGAGTCGGACGGCAGAACGGCAGCGGAACCAGTCGATAGACTTATTATTCGTAGCCCGTTTCGAGCCTTATAAAGGCCATCATTGGTTGTTAAAATGGTTGAAGGAATCCGCCCTGCCACTGAAGTTAACTTTGATTACGGACGTTGGGGGGGAAGAGTTCTGGAATCGATATGGCTCTCAGTTGATCGCCAAGGGATCTGTCATTTTAAAGCGGAGTGTTTTTGGCGACGCACTTAGAGCGGCTTACGAGGCGGCCGATGTTTATGTAAGCCCCTCTCGTTTCGAAGGCTTTTGCTTACCCGCAGTTGAGGCACTAAGTGCCGGAATACCTGTTGTTTATCGTCCAGGTAGCGGGATTGACGAGGTGGCTGGTCTGAGCGTTGGCGTACCTGTTGATGATGCTAATTCGGTTCTAAGTTGGGACAAAGCAGTCGAAGAGGCGCTTGATCGCTCGCAGCGGGAGGATTTTCCTAAAATGCTAGCCGATCACCTCTCTTCACTTCCGACCTGGAAAGATGCGGCCATTCAGCTTTTGTCTCTGTATAATGAGTTAGTCTAATCGACTAACTTATTATCTAGGAGCAGCGCTGTGGAACAAGCCGCCGTCATGGTTACAGGGGGCTCTGGTTTTATCGGGTCGCAACTCGTTCGTCGGTTGACCGAGCTCCACCGAACGGTAGTGGCGATTTATCGGCGTAAATTGCCGGAATCGCTAGATCGTGTTTATCCCGTATGCACTGATTTGAGCTCACCAGAATTGATGGCTGCGCCACTCCGTGGCGTCGGAACGGTCGTGCACTTGGCGTGGGAGGGAGGGTTTGCCGGGTCGTTACCAAATGGTACAGATGAAAAAGCACTATCCGCTCCAAGCGACAGCTCGAACCTGAAGATGCTTGGGAATCTGATCGCTGCGATGGAACGAGCCGGCACTAAAAGAATTTTGTTACTAAGTGCCATTGGTGCGAGCAAAGAGGCTGCGAGCCCTTTTTTGCGCGAAAAATATGCGGCAGAATCACTTGTAATCAACTCTAAAATTTCTGAGCGAATCATCATTCGAACAGCGGTTGCTTGGGGTGGGCAGCAGTCTAACGACCGCTTCTTGCGATCAATTCTCAGGGTGCTGCGCTATCCGATTTATCCAGTGCCGCAAAGGCACGGAAATATTTCCCCGATTCATGTTAATGATCTGGCAACAATTTTGGCGTCTGCCTGCAAGATCAAATTAAACGAGCCTGTTGCCGTTCTCGAAGTGCATGGTCGCGAAAGTTACCAGATTCCCGAGATTCTGCGAATAGTCGCAGATCGGCTGACAAAGGGCACTCGCATACCCTTGGGTGGCTTTCTGGGGCGGTCACTACTGCCGCTGTTAGAAAGAGATCGACGCACCAACACAGACACGCCCAAATTACAGCATGTTCTTGGGCTGGGGGGGTATGCCGACACAGGTTTGGCTTTATCTAACCCGCTGAATGCTGTCATTCCCAGGGAGCTAGTGGCCTTTCGCGACGGGATATTTAAGTAGATTCAGCCGGGGGGCGGGCCGCGGAGGTCGCCCTGCCCAGGCTATGCTACAGCACAGCCTGGGCTGCGATTGGTCAGTCGAGCGGTAGGTCGCGCATGCCGTGGCGTAAAAATGCGGGAACTTCTAGGTTGTCGGTTTCGCCCATTCTTTGTGGGGTACGCATGCGTTCGGCAAGCTCAAGGGACTCGTCAATCTTTTTGTCGATCTCGGCGACAGCATCGATGCCATCAGATCCGAACGAACTAACTTCAGCAACAGCTCCTTTGACTGCACCGGGACGATAATCGATTGCGTCCATCGATTGAACTACGGTTTGATCTAATACCTCGCCGAGGTAGTTTGGCGCGTTGCTAAGAGAGACGTCTGATTCCAACGATTCAAGAGAGTCAGTGTTTAAGACTTCATGATTTGTGACGACGATCTCGGGATTAAAGTGTGTCGAATAGCTATTGCTCGACAGAAAGAATTCGTCCTCTATCTGACCAGCGAAGCCCGGATCCGCAGCGTCTGCCGAGTGCTCCTGGGAGATTTCCGTTTCTGCAGCCGCACTTTGTAGGCTCGGGACCTCAGCCAAATCAAATGTCCATGCAGCTAGTTGACGAGCTTCGTCAGTGGCCGTCAGTCCAAGAGACAGACTAGGGATTTCTTGTTCCGAGGATTCCGATGGATGTGCATCTACCTGATGAATTGGAGCATGTGGTGAAAATTTGGGTTCTAGCTCGATATTTATGTCGGATTTCAGTAATTCGCTTGGCGTCACAACAACTGGGGCTGTGGTGATGTTCTCACTTGTTACTATCACGGGGTCATTTGTCTGCGATTTAGTGTCTAGTCCAGATGTCGATGTCGTAAGTCGCGATCCGAACGGCGATTGAACTGGCTGAGGCTTTGGAATATTGACATTGCTAATATCTGTCTCTTCTTTGTCGACAGGGAACCCTGTGGCTATTACGGTGACGCGCATCTGACCGCCTAAGGTCTCATCAATGACAGCACCAAAGATAATGTTGGCGTCTTCGTGTGCAGCATCTTGAACTATAGAGCAAGCCTCGTTCACCTCCATCAAGGTGACTTCAGAGCCGGCAGTAATGTTTATTAAGATACCAGTCGCGCCTTCGATATCGATGTCTTCCAGAAGTGGCGACGAGATGGCCATCTTTGCTGCCTCTGCTGCCCTTTGATCTCCAGTCGCCGCACCGATCCCCATGAGAGCTTGTCCCATGCAAGACATAACCGTCTTCACATCGGCAAAGTCAACGTTCACGCGGCCAGGTATGTTTATGATATCGCTGATGCCACGCACCGCATTTACTAGAACGTCATCAGCCATCTTAAATGCATCGATCATGCTGAGCGAAGGTGAGGCAACTTGCAAAAGGCGCTGGTTAGGAATTGTAATCAGTGTATCAACGCATTCGCGCAGGCGGGAAATGCCAATTTCGGCGTGCTTGCGCCTACGTTTACCTTCAAATCCAAACGGCTTAGTAACCACAGCTACAGTTAAGGCACCAAGCTCGCGGGCAATTTGTGCCACGACGGCCGCACCACCGGTGCCTGTGCCTCCGCCCATGCCTGCGGTGATAAACACCATGTCCGCACCAGCGAGAGCCTGCTGGATTTCGTAGCGATCTTCAAGGGCAGCATCGCGGCCGACATCGGGATCGGCACCAGCCCCTAATCCGCGGGTTAACTCACGGCCGACCTGTAGCTTTTGCTCAGCTAGAGAGAAGCGTAAAGCCTGCACGTCAGTATTGGCGGTGATGAAGTCGACCCCCTCGAGGCCACTTCGAATCATGGTGTTGACGGCGTTGCCTCCACCGCCACCTACACCGATGACTTTGATTTTCGCACCGGGCGGAGTGATGAAATTAGGATCGAAGCTCATGGGCACTTCTCCCTCACAGCAAAGCCTGTGTCGTTCACAGGAACACGGATGAGATTATCGATGATGGCGTAATATGAATTATAGGAACCACGCCTGAAAACTGTCAAATATTTGACAGATTTTTCCCAGTCCTCAAGTTCCTGAGGAGTCTGGCGCATGAAGTTGAATCAGCTGAGTTCGCGTAGCCAATTGACAAATTGCCCCAAATAGCGATTCGTCCAAGTATTCCTCTTCGTCTTAGCTAACTCTTCGACGCGCCCCAATTCGAGATTGAGTAGACCGATGGCTGTGGCAAATTTAGTGGGATGAATGACGGCATTGTTTGACGAGGAGGTCTGTAACCCAGCTTCCTGTCCACCGCCAAGTACAGGCCGTGCCCGCGCAACCGGAACGCTCAGACGCGACGAGAAATACTCGGTGATGCCCTTTACGTCAGCACCGCCACCTGTTAACAGAATCCCAGCTCCTAAGCAGCCTTTATACGGCTGAAGCTCACCAGCTAAAAGGGCGCATAGCTCATGAACTCGTGGACCTAGAACGGGCGTGGTTTGCTCCGCACTAATTGTCCTTTTTTCACCCTTAATGTTGATAACTTCCATCGAGTCGCCCGGCCTAGGTCTGATGCCAAAGCGCAGTTTAACCGCTTCGGCAGTTTCTGCCGGCAGACTAAGTCCGATGGCGATATCGTTTGTCATTAACTTGCCTGCAACGTTCACGGTGAAAGCTGCTGCTGGCCTTCCGCCTTTAAAAACGATCCCGTCCGTAGTACCGCCACCAATGTCAGCAAGCGCAACCCCAAGTTGCTTGTAGGAATCAGGCACCGTTACGGAAGCGGAAGCGAAGGGCTCTGAATATAACCTAACAACCTGCAAGCCACATTCATTGCAAACGTCGACGACGTCTTTCATATAGAGCTTGTCGGCATCAATCAGGAAGTATTCTGCAGTCAAAATCTTGCCGCGAAATCCCACAGGGTCGTCAATAGACTCGCGAGTATCGATGCGATAACTTATCGGTATCGTATGCAGTAATTCACGCCCCTCGGTCGGAGCCTGGAGCTCTGCTTGCTCCATAAGAGCGCGCATATCCTGCACAGTGACAACTTCGCCAGCTATCGGGCGACTTACTGAGACGATTCGGCTAGCCAGATGACTTCCGGCAATCCCAACTACTACCCGAGTGATGTCGGTGTCGAAATGGCTTTCTCCAAGTTCGAGAAGCTGACGTAGAGCTGACTTTGCTTGCTCCACGTTAGCCAGCATACCGCGACGCATTCCTTCGGCAGGAACACATAGAGTCTCGACCATGTGACCATCAAGGCTCGGCGTTTCTCGTAACATCGCCAGGCAAAATTTGGTCGTCCCAAAGTCAAGGCTGAATAAACCCTTAAGATACTTCGCCTTGGGCTGCATGATGAACCTGCGTGAAAAGAGGACTGCAAAAGTAGCTAGTTCTCTAATCGTTACATTTTCTTCAGTTTTACGAAAGCCTTGCCTTGATAGTCGAGCTCGATTCGCTGTGCCTGTTCCTGGCGAAGTGCTAATTTATCAAGAATTCCCTTAAGTTTATCAAGCTTTTCGACAAAAGGGGCTCGGCCTAATGCAACTTCTGTTTTGGTTGCGCCAAGCTCGCAGACAAACCCGCGGAACTTTTGCAATTGCAAATGCTCAAGAACGAGCTCCTTTTTTCGTGCGTCCTGCAACAGCGTTATTGCCTCGCGCAGCAGCACTTTAGTATTGGAATCAACGTTAACAGTTAAGTCCTCTCCGAGTTCCACGGGCAATTTTTCTTCAAACACACCGCTTAGTACAGGACCAGGACAAACCTCTCCTGCGCTTTGATCGACTTGACCGTAGATTTCTCCCATGGTCGAGACCAGCCTCAACTTATCAGACTCGACGCAGAAGACCGGCTCCCGCTTGGTTAAGCTGATAATCACGTTAAATGGCGCGATTTTTGTCACCCTAACGTCGGCATAGGAACCTAATTTTTGAATCGCCTTGGCGGCCTTTTCGAGGTCTTCGTGCGAGCCTTGACCGAGCAAGTGTCGTGTCGTGTTTAATAGATCCGACCTCGCCTGATCGGAAATAGAAGTATGTTCGCTAAGTTTAAGCACTAGGTCCCAGGAGTTGGGATCAATGACTCGGCCACTTTTTACAGCTAAATTCGAGCGCTGAAACCGATTTTTACCATATATAAAAGCGCCCCCGGTTGCGACTGTGCATAACAAAGCTATGCCGATCATACGAGTTTTTAAAGAGCGCCCGCGGCTCTTCTGATTTCTGGGCTTCTGCCGTGTTAACACCGATTCCCGACGACCTTTGCGACCTTTACTCATGCTAAAGTTTCCTTTAGTAGCTGTGCGACGCGCCATACATCTCCGGCACCAACTGTCAGTACAACAGAGGGTTCGTCGAGCCTTTGCAATATAGAGTCTACTGCATCTTCGAGCCGCTCGCATGGAACAGCTTCAAGGTCCATGCGGATTTCGAGGTCATCGGCCAATTTGGTGGGGGAAAAGTCGAGGGTAGTTGATTCTCCTGCACTATAAACAGGAACGACGTATACATAGTCGGCGCCGTCGAGAGCTCCTAGCATTTCATAGTACATCGTTTCCAAACGAGAGAATCGATGGGCCTGATAAACAACATGTAGTTTGTGGTTGGGCCAAGTTTCCCTGAGGGTCTTCACGCCAGCAGCAATCTTGCCAGGATTATGCGCGTAGTCATCAAAAATTGTGATTTTCTTGTTGCTGAAAATTCGGTCCATGCGGCGCTTAACCCCGCGAAACTCCGCAAGGCTCTCGGCAGCTGTTTTGACATTGAGTTCTAGAGCCCGAGCAACTGCTAATGCACATAGTGCATTTTGCACATTATGTCGGCCCATTGTTGGGACAGTGCACTTAAGCATGTCTCTTTCGACAATCGCCGTGAAATGAGTCCTGCCGTCGTGACAACTGTAATCACGCGCGCGCACTTCGCTGCCTAGAAAGAAACCATACGTTAGTCGTTGACCAAGATATTTTTGGCCAACCTCGCGACTAAGGGGGTGGTCCCAGCCAATGACCGCGGTGCCATCAGGATCAATGTTATTAACATAAGTTTGGAAGGCTTCCGTCATGGACTGTTCGGTCTTAAAAAAGTCCATGTGGTCACATTCCACATTAGTTAATACGCCAATATATGGTCGGTAGTTTAAGAATGAACCGTCAGATTCATCAGCTTCGGCAACGAACAACTCACTGTTGCCCACCTTAACAGAGCTTTGATAGCGCAGCATCTCGCCGCCCGTTGCAGACCACGGCGCACACCCAAGATCATCGAGCATATGTGTAATCATGGCCGACGTGGTCGATTTGCCGTGCGTCCCGGCGACTGTTATCGCTTTTTTATCGCGCATCAAATGAGCGAGAAACTCACTGCGATGCAGTGTTAATCTGCCAAAATTCCTTGCGCCCATTAACTCGACATTGTCCGCGGCGATTGCCGACGAATAAACAATGGTTTTGGCATTATGCGCACCGTCAAAGGTGTGCTGAGTGGAAATTTTAATGCCCAAATTTGCTAGGCGAGTTAGTGCCGGCGACGATTTAACGTCGCTGCCCTGAACCTTGTGGCCTGAAATCAGCGCCAATTCCGCAAGGCCGGCCATTCCCGAGCCACCAATACCGATGAAATGAATCGGGTCCTCAATCGTGTCCCCCAGCATGTGCTACATCAACCTCCGCTGTGCTTGATAAACCACCAGCTAGCTTGGTCAAGATAGCGGAAATCAGCAAGAATACCAGTAGTGAACTGTTGCCGCTGGAGACAAAGGGTAAGGTCATTCCCTTCGTTGGTAGCAGGCCCATACAGACACCGATATTTATACATGCCTGGATAGCAATGGTGAGCGTCAGGCCAAAGGCGAGGAATCGACGGTGCGAGGTTGGTTGCCCCTGCGCTATCTGAAAGCCTAAAAAACTCAAATAAACAAACGCCGCACACACCAGTAAAACACCCAAAAGCCCGCTTTCTTCGCCAATTACAGCTAAGATGAAGTCTGTATGAGCCTCGGGTAGGAAAAATAGCTTTTGTTTCGACTCGCCCAGACCAACTCCAAAAAGCCCGCCATTTTGAAAGGCGACAAAGCTCTGAATGATTTGAAACCCACTTCCCTTGACCTGCGACCATGGATCCAGAAAGCTCATCACGCGCGCCATGCGATAGGGCTCGAGAATGACTGCTATGCCGATGCCGCCGACGAAGCCAGAGAGCGCCGTTAAGACAAATTTTCTGGTGACTCCTGCAGCGAACAGCATGGAGAATGTGACGGCAAATAGGAGCACGGGTGTTCCTAGGTCGCGTTGTAATAGTAAGAGCCCAGCAATTACTGCGAAGATTAAAATATTCGGTAATACGCCACTAAAAAAATTATGAATATCGTTACTTTGGCGACTTAAATTTCGAGCTAAAAACATAACGAGTGCAAGCTTCGTTAGCTCGGATGGCTGGCCTCCGATAAAGGGGATGTTTAGCCAGCGCGAAGCACCACCGATTTTTACATACATGCCGGGTATAAAAATCAATGAAAGCACTAATAGCGTGAAGCCTAGTAGAGGAAGTGTGGAACCCTCAATCCATCGCCAAGGAAGCCACTGAATTAGGGCGAATGCTATGAAACCTACGACCGTGGCACCCACTTGCTTACGCAGAAATAAGAACTCATCACCAAACTGTTGCTGGCCCTTAAGCGAGGAGGCTGCGTATATCGCGATTAAACCCATGACCGTCAGGAGCAGAACGACCAACATGACTCGTTGCTGCTGCCAATTAAATCGAGGGTTGGCGCTGATCGTAGACATGGCTTTATCCTTTGGCTGAAGCTTAGGGATCAAGTAGGGGATGCATAGAAGTCTGGAATACCTCGCCTCGATGCTCATAGTTTGAAAATTCATCAAAGCTAGCGCAGCCGGGAGAGAATAGTATGGGTGCGGCCTCTTTTTTTATTATGCCAGCGATTTGATCAAGTGCGATCCTTAGATTCGGAAATTCGTGCACCCGCACACTTTCTTTGAGGTCGCGCGCGATCTCCGGCCCGGAGGCTCCAAAGGTGACAATGGCTGCAATTTTCTCTTTTTGTTTTAAAATAGGCAAATAGGACTCACCCTTGCCTTGTCCGCCCATCATCAATACGACTGGCCGATCTTGACCCTGTAATGCCACTAGTGTGGATTCGACATTAGTAGACTTGCTATCATTAATTACGGGCAAATTATTAATCCGACCGATCGTTTCACATCTGTGACGAAGCCCAACGAAACCGTTGAGTAAAAGCGCTATGTCTCGAGCGTCAGATCTCAAAGCGTGAGCAACAGCGCTGATTGCAAATCCAGCATTAAGCCTGTTATGTGGCTCGGTGATTGATTTAGGCGCAAGCGACTGCAAATAATCCGTATCTGAAATTAAGCGGGTATTCTTTTCGTCTATACCCAGTCCATAGGCCTTAGCCTCCATCAGAATGTTCTGAGGAACTATAGCTAGGCTGTCCTCGGGCATATCCTCGAACACCCGCCATTTTGCCTTTATGTAGCCTTCCAGGGAACCGTGCCGGGCCAGGTGATCGTGAGAAAAACTTGTGAAAATTGCGATCTTAGGCTTAACCGATGCGGACTGTTCCAGCTGGTACGAGGAAAGCTCCAGAATCAGGTGTGGCGCAAGTTTGCCCTCAGCTAGCATCTGAGTGGGCGGCTCGCCGAAATTTCCCCCTAAAGCGGCGTCAGCACCAAGCTTGCGCAACAGATGATCGATCATCGCGCATGTAGTGCTTTTGCCATTAGTGCCGGTGACTGCGAATAGAACTCCAGAATATTCGCGCATTGCTAAATCGATTTCCGTCATGACCGGAATGTTTCTGAGCTTCGCTTCCACCAGAAGTGGGTGCGACACGGGAATCCCGGGAGAAACGACAATTTGACTGATTCCGTCCAGGTGCTCTGATTTGTGCCCGCCGTCGAATAAGTCAGCACCGATAATTTCAAATTTCTCGATCTTTGCCTTCGGGAGAGAAGTACCCTCACTAATTCGAACGTCTATATTCCTTGAGCGCAGTAGTCTTGCGGCACCAAGTCCAGAAACACCCGCACCAATGATCAACCATCTCATGATGGCACCGCGGTCAAAGTGTCAAGCAATTTGCTTAATTTCACGCTGTTCGAACCCTTTGCATAGAGGACTTGTCCGATTGACTTGTAGTCAATAGCAGCATTGATTAACTCGTTAACGGAGTCGAAACATCTGGTTTTGGACGGCGGAAAACCAGCTGCACATGATGCTTCAGCGATTTGCTTCGCCTCAGCGCCGACCGTAATAAGTAGCGCAGGATTTATTGTCGGTACCGAATTCTTGCCAATGTCTTTGTGGGCATCTGGGCTAGCCTCACCTAGCTCAAGCATGTCGCCAAGAATTAGAATTAAGCCACTGGCGGGATATGCACGAGCGACGGTCTTCAAGCCGACTGCCATACTCTCAGGATTGGCGTTGTAAGTGTCGTCAATGATTGTCAGACCCTTGGACTTTAGAAGATAATAGCGCCCCTTAACGCCGCGAAAACCATTCAGACCGGTTGTAATTGACTCGGGTTTGACTCCTGCCGCTAAGGCTAGCGCAGCAGCGGCGGCTACGTTGATCGGAAATACTTCGTGAGCGATTCCGAGGTTAATTGTCAGCTCTTCTCCGCTTGGGATTCGCAGACGAACAACCATCCCACCGTCGACACTCCATTCGCTGCCGATCAGGCGCACATCAGACTCCGCCGCCTTACCGAAGCTAATGGTTTTTTTCCCAGTTTTAATTGCATTTTCAAAGATTCTAGAATCGTCCCGGAAGGCAACTTGAACGGCATGAGGCGGACTATTTCTGAAGATTTCCAATTTAGTGGCAAGTAAGTTTTCGACTGATCCAAAAATACCGAGGTGGGCAGTGCCAACATTGATAAGGCCGACAATATCGGGAGACGCCATTTCGCACAGAAACTTTATGTTTCCGTGGTTGCGTGCGCCAAACTCAAGAGCTGCATATCTTAGATCTGGACTAAGTTGTTGGAGGCTCTTTGGTACACCGACTTCATTATTGAAGCTGGCATGAGTAGCAAACGTTGGTCCATCAGCACGTAATATGGCTCCGAGCATTTCCTTTGTCGTGGTTTTGCCCGCAGATCCTGTCAAGGCTATGAGGCGCAATGATTTCAGTTTTTTGCGCCATCCAGCTGCGGCTAACTGAAATGCAAGCAGTGTGTTTGTAACTGCAAAACCCTTGTCGAGTATGTCCTCTGGTATGGTGCTGGTGCGAGAGGTGTCATAAAAAAAACCAGCTCCGCCTTTTTTCATAGCCTCCGCAATAAATTGATGGCCGTCAAAGTTGTTGCCATCAATAGGAATAAACCATTGACCGGGCTGAATAGATCTTGAGTCGGTCGAGAGCTCTAAGAGTTCAGGGGCCCGTGCGATTGGTGTTGACGCTGCGCGGGCAACGGATCCGAGCCATTCTTTGTAATCAAGCCATGTCAGCATTTTATGTTGCTTTCATTAGTTCCGTAGAGTTTCAGAGCAGCTTTAGCCACGAGGCGGTCGTCGAAAGGAACAGTTTTATGGGCAAAAATTTGCGAGGTTTCGTGTCCCTTACCAGCAATGAGAATTAAGTCCTCGACCTTAGCGCCTCTTATAGCCTCAGCAATAGCCTTGCCTCGATCAACTTCCAGTGTAACTTTGTCGCGTTGGCGACAACCGGTGGCTATTTCATTGAGTATAGCTAGGGGGCTTTCACCGCGAGGATTATCTGAGGTGATAATAACCTTATCAGCCAGTCGTTCAGCTATCTCGCCCATCAATGGCCGCTTGCCGCGGTCCCTCTCCCCGCCACAGCCAAAAATGACGACTAACTTGGCTCGGCAGAGTGGTCTAAGGACTTTGAGCGTCTTTTCAAGAGCATCTGGGGTGTGTGCGTAATCGACTATGACGGCGGGCGCGTTGGATTCGAACACTTGTTCTAATCGACCCGGAACTGGTGCCAAGTTAGTCCAGTAGTTCTTATCTAACCAGCAACCAGCTGCAGCCGAGGCAAGTAAGACCGCTGCTGCAAAGTTTTCAACAGCATGTGTAGAAAAGTAGGGGACTTCGCCGGTAGTGACATGATTTTCGTAGCTTAAGCCCAGGTGGGTGCCTTTGAAACTAGAGCCTATGCTATCTACGACGAGCTCGTTAATGTGAGCACCCTCTGCACGCTTGCTGCGATCGTTTAAACGGTAAACCACCTTGGTGCCAGGTAAGTTTTTTAGCTCCAAGTTGCGAGGCAGAGATCCGGCGAATCCTAGTACGGCGTCAGGCTGGACGTGCTGGGTAAACAGGTTCCATTTGGTATTCCAATAAGCATCGAGTGTAGGATGAAAATCCAAATGATCACGCGAAAAACTTGTAAATACGGCCCCACTAAAATGAATTGGAGCCAACTTGCCTTGTGCTAGTGCATGCGACGAGGCTTCCAGGGCCACGGCCTTGAAACCGTTTTCGACTGCTAAAGCGAGCATGCCGTAAAGCACATCGGGATCGGGAGTTGTGTGATTAGTTGGTAGTTTGATATCTCCAAAAAAAGCACCCAAGGTCCCAATAGTCACGGTTTTTACGCCGGCCGCACGAAGCAGCTCACCCGTCATCCAGACTGTGCTTGTCTTGCCATTTGTTCCCGTAGCAGCCAACAAAATGAGATGCTCCTGGGGGTTTCCGAAGGCTGCAGCAGCAAGGTGAGCCCAGGCTACCCGCGTATCGTTTACCTGGATCCACGGCACCGCATCGGCATTGACGAAGGTATTGTTTGGAGGCTCTTCGAGTATTAAAAGTCCAGCGCCCTTGATGATGGCTTCGCCCAGATGCTCATGGCCGTCTGATTTTTGGCCTTTAATAGCCAGGAAGATATCGCCTTTCGCGACTGACCGCGAGTCAGTCCGTAGGCCCACGCGCTCATTGGACAGACGCTGTTTTTTGTAATCTGAAACCAAATTCTTGCCTAGCAGCACAGAAAGCGCCGCATCGGCAGAGATTTCACATTTTTTTAGAGTTAGATCCATGGTGTTCAGTTTTTGCCAGCGGTGGTGTTGGCGTCTTTACAGCCGGGTCGGGTAAGTCAGGGGCTACGTTTAAGTACCGCAAACTTCGCTCTACAATGTGGGCGAAGATAGGACCAGCCACCTCGCCTCCATAATAGAGTTTTCCACCCGGTTCGTCGATCATGACATAGACGACCAAATGTGGGTCCTCTACGGGCGAGAATCCGACAAAACTGGAGATGTACTTACCCTTCGCGTAGCCTTTTACGCCTGGCTCGACTTTTTGGGCGGTTCCGGTTTTACCAGCAGTGCTGTAACTCACTGCTTTAGCTTTTTTGCCCGTACCATGCGCATCAGTGACAACTCGCTGTAAAAGTCCCCGCATCGTTCTTGCCGTTGCCGGTGATACTACGTCCCGAACTACTTTTGTCGTTGCACTGTTCACCAGCAGTCCATCAGACGAAATGATTCGTTCGACTAGGGCGGGCTTCATAAGGTGTCCGCCATTGGCCAGAGCTCCCATGCCCTGCACAAGCTCCAGGCCAGTTACCGCAAAACCGTGGCCAAAGGAAACATTGGCGAAGCGCACTTGAGCCCACTTATGGAAGTCCGTGATGTACCCTGAAGATTCGCCAGGAAAGCCAAGGAGACTGTTTTTACCGGCAAAGCCGAATCCGGTAAGCGCGTTGTAAGTCGACTCGCGACCCATTTCATTTGCGATTTTATAGGTGCAAATATTGCTAGAGCGGATCAGGGTTTCGGCCGTTGTGAGTTTATCCGCTCCGTGGGTGTCGTGAATGGTGTGGTTGCCGATTTTGAGGGATCCGGACTCGCAGTTATGTTCCTCGTCGGGATGCGTGCTCTTATTTTCAATTGCCTGTGCGATGATGAATGGTTTTATGACGGAACCGGGTTCAAAAGTGTCGAGAAAAGCATTGTTTCGCGCCTGAATCATTTTTACGTGGCGACTATTGTTCGGGTCAAACGAAGGATAGTTAGCGACTGCTAGAATGCGCCCGGTGTGCGGATCCGAGACTATCGCAAAGCCACGAAGAGCCGCGGAATTCTTCACGCCGATGGCGAGCTCCTCCTCCGCAATTTCCTGGATTACGCTGTCGATTGTCAGAAGAATACTATTGCCTGTACGTTCAGGGGCGGCTCCAACTGCTTCGTTTACGATAAAATTACCTCGGGCATCTTTGCTCGCCATGACCTTGACGCCTTTGCCGCGCAAGTCACGATCAAATTGGCGCTCGAGACCAGATAGTCCGCTGTTGTCTAGTCCGGTGAACCCTAGTATTTGGGCCGCAGCGCTGCCCGAAGGATAGTATCGCGCGGGTTCGTTGATTTCGACCAAACCAACTAGTCCAAGATTCATCGCGGCATCAGCAATTCGCTGGTCTAATTGACGAGCCACCCAAGCGAAGTAACTTTTCTTTGTCGTCAATCGACGAAGCTTTTGCGGCGAGATTTTTAGTATTCGAGCGAGCTGGCTAAGTTCCCCAGCACTCGGATGGAATACTCGTGGATTAACCGCCAAGGAAGGCCTTTTAACACTGATTGCGAGTGGCTCTCCGCGATGGTCGAAGATGTTTCCGCGGCTTGGTGCAAGGGTGACTTCTTGTTGATATTGATTGTCAGCAAGATGCTGGAGGGAGTCTCCCTGAGACGGAAAAATATGCAAGATAACGGCCCGTACAGCAATCAGTCCGAATAAACAAAGTAGAATCCACTGGATTAAATGTGCTCTGTCGCTTCGAAACTCTCCAGCTTGAGTTCGAGCTGAGCGACCAAAAATGAGTAGATGGATTTTTTTTAGCAAGCGACTCACTTAAGAGCAAAAGTCCCTTCGGCAGAGCCTTTGGGGGAGTTGACCTGAATAATTCGCTGCAAATGCTTCTGAGTTGTTATCTTGGCGAGTTGCATTTTTAGTACATTTCTCGATTCTATTAATCTCGCCTCAGCCGCCTTCAGATGGCCAATTTCGTATCCGATCATAGTAGTCTGCACGCGGAGATGAATCCGAAGCATCACTAGAGTCATTAAGATTAGGCTGAATACAGCCAAGACAGTTGTGGCCGTCAGCGGTATTACGTTCCTCTGATTCATTAGCTGTCCTTAAGTTTAATCATAGCTAGAAAATAAATCAAAGCTTGGCGAGAACTCGCATCTTAGCGCTACGTGCACGGGGGTTAAGGTCGATCTCGGCTTGGGTGGGAACAGCAGGGAATGGCTTGATTATATCAGCTTTCGCGGCAATTAACCGGTCGATAGAGGACGCGACGATGGGGAGGTCGCGAGGAATACTCTCTCTTTTGTTCTTTCCTGTGTAATCGACAAACTTTTGTTTCACAATCCTGTCCTCGAGAGAGTGAAAACTGATAATCACCAGGCGTCCACCAGGTTTTAGGGCTGCAAAAGCGCTGTCCAAAAGAGCCTTTAGCTCTCCTAGTTCGTCGTTAACGGCGATGCGCAAAGCTTGAAAAACTCTGGTGGCCGGATGCTTGCGACTAACGGTGGGATATGCAGCCGCCGCCTTAACAAGATCGGCGAGTTGCCGCGTCGTCACGATAGGAGTGGTTTCCCTAACCTGCAAGATGCGGCGAGCAATCTGTTTTGCCTTTGGCTCCTCGCCGTATTCTCGGAATATTCGTATCAGAGTCTCTTCGTCCTCCTCGGCAATTAGATCCGCTGCAGTACGTTCGCCACTCTGATCCATTCTCATATCAAGCGGCCCGTCGTCCTGAAAAGAAAAGCCGCGCTCAGAGTCATCTAAGTGCATACTCGAGACACCAATATCTGCGCAAATCGCTTGAACTTTTCCTTCTATATTGTGTCGTTTGACAATCTCGTCTAGGGCAGAAAAAGGAGCCATCTCTAGCTTTAGGGTGCCAGTGGCTAAGTGTTGTTCGAGGCGGCTACTAGCGATCTTCAGCGCAGCTTTGTCTCGGTCAACACCGATCACTTGGCCGCCTTCCCTTACCTTTCCAAGAATTCTTTCCGTGTGCCCGCCAGCACCGACAGTGCAGTCGATAGCGATGTCGCCAGGCTTCAGATTCATTGCCTCTACGAGCTCTGTTAGAAGTACGGTCTGATGCAATTGGGTAGGATTTTTCACAGCGGAATTCCAAATTCTGAGAGTGCGGCACTGATTGACCTGGCTTGGTCGGCCATTTCGTTAAAACATGTATGCCATCGTTCCGCGGCCCATATTTCAATTTTATCTAGTTGTCCGATTACGACACAGTCTTTTTGCAGATTAACGTCGCGCCTTAGGTCCATAGGTACCAGTATGCGACCAGCTTTGTCGATTGGACATTCCTGGGCACAACCGATGAAAAGTCTTTTAAAAGCGGTCACACGTGCATCAAACTGGGGCAGCTTAGCCAAATTTTCGACCTTTTTTTGCCATTCCGGGATCGAGTAAGCAGCTAAACATCTGTCTGCAATGGTTAAAATAACCGACGCATCGTCTAAGTCGTCGCCACTTAAAAGGCGCCTGAAGGCGGCCGGCAGAGCCAAGCGACCTTTCTCATCAATGGTGTGTTCAAATTTGCCTTGGAACAAGGCGAGCTCCCGGTCGGGAAAAGCACAAGATTGAGGCATTGGTGGCAGGTTAGACAAGTAAGAGTGGTGTGTGACCCCACATTCTCCCACTTACTCCCACTTATTTAGAATAACTTGCGCGAAAACTGCCCGTCAATCACCGACCCGGAGGAGCGCCTGTCAGAAGTAGCCAGAGATAAAATTAAAGTTACGACAAGGATGACTGCACTAATTGAGCTAGAGCAGCCGGTTAAATAAGTAAAAAGGAGTAGAGTCGGCAAAATTAGAAGCGGCATCATGAATGGGCGCAGCATCCGAATCCAGACAGCGCTCCAACCGATTAGCATGCAAGTAAGAGTTGCCGTAATTAAGATTCGCGAAGTGTGCATGCCGGCAAAAGAATGTAACCATGTCCGGAAGTCATTGATTTTTGCTAACCCACAAATAGTAACTGCGATTGCGCTGATGGTGAGTATACCCAAGCCGATTTGGCGGAGCTTTCGACTGGCAACATGAGGCGTTTTATGTCCAGCCCACGGGGCTTTGTCAGCGAGGAAAATTATTATTAATTGCGATGTGACAAATACAAATACAGATCGTTCGTAAAGGCTGTATCCGTGCAGCATACTGTGCAGAATGGTGAACGAAAGCGCCCCCAGAGCCGATATGTTTGCGACCCGGGTCAGAAATAAAGACCCCAGGAAAAAGAGGAAGTAGAGTTCTACTGATTTAAAGGGAAGTCGCACAGATTTTAAAATTGTTGATTCTAGCGGAATATTAGCCAAATTGATCGCAATTGCAGCGAAGTATCCAAGTATTCCAATGACGGGCAACCACTTACCCCAGTTATTCACGGCCCGTGCGTGATGGGCTCGGGCGGAGGGAGTTGTCGTGCCGAATACAGCAATTAGAAGGATTAGCAGCATTGCTAACAAAAGAATCAGCAGACTATTCATGGGCAACTTCCGTCGAAATCAGCGTCCTAAACCACAAGAACATTGAGCAAGATCCGTGCCGAGGCGACTAATCACAAAAACTCAATAATGTTTATGTGTTGTGCGCCTGCATAGGCAGTAATTCTGTCGAGGGTATAAACAGCTTAAGCACTATTAATGAGCCGCTTCGCATTCAGCTGTGTAAGCGTACGAGCGGCATAATTAGCTTTGAACAGGCATTAAAGCGCACAGCTCCGTCGGAAAACATTGCCCCTTGCGGGCTTGGGGGATTCGGTCTGTAATAAATCTAAAGCCATTACGATTTTCTGCCGAGGCAGGGTTCGTAAGGAAGTGCGAAAACTTTTTTGGAGGATCGAGAATGAAAGTGTTCAGGAGGCGCTGGCTTGGCGCTTCTGTCCTAGCACTGGCATTCAGTTTTGGAAGCGTCGGGTGTTCCGGCGACCAGGAGACTGAAGAGCCAGTGAACGGGGCAGAGAACCAGGCGGCAGATGAAAACGCAGGCGGTGACAACACAGCCAGCGAAGACGGAACCGAGGGTGGCGGCGGTAATACCGCCGTCGAGGATGGCGCAGCCGCAGCAGATGCTGGAGCTACTGATCCAGCAGCTGGTGCAACCGCTGACGCAGCCGGCACAGGCGCCGGAGAAAACGATTTACAGGACATCATCACGGAGATGAATGGCCAACAACCAGCGGGTGAAAACACCGCAGCAGATTCCGGCGCAGCAGCGGCGCCAGCAGAAGCCTCCGCTTCTGCTGAAGCGGGTACCGCAGCAGCACCAGTGGCAGCAATGGCCTCGGCTTCTGCAGCCGCACCAGCGAATGCAGCAGCACCAGCAGCACCTGCGTCAGATAAAGCTGAAGGCTCTACTGCAGCAGCGCTTCCTCAACAACCGGGTGGCACCCCAGCTTCGGCAGGTTTGCCTGAGATTGGGTCTAAAATGGCCTACATCGTTGAGAAAGGTGACACTCTTGCCAAGATTTCCCAGAAGATCTTCGGTTCACCGAAACACTGGCAGGAAATGGCGACTCTGAGTGGACTTACCAACCCTAAACGTATTTACCCAGGCGACGTAGTCTATTACACCCTCGACGACAGCGCAGTTGCGTTTGCGAAAGCTTATGACGCGGTACAGCGCGCCGAAGAACAAGTTAAACCAGGCGATACGCTCGCTTCCATTTCTAAACGTGTTTATGGCGAAAGCTCCGGCTGGCGTTCCATTTGGCGCCACAATGACAATATCGAAAACCCTGACGTAGTCCAATCCGGTTCAACCGTCTTCTATGTTCCTAAGGGAGCAGTTCAAGCAGCAATGCTAAAAGTTAAAATTGAAAACGTAAAAATCGCTAAACTCAACCACCCAACCGTCAAGAAGTTAGTAGTTAAATCCCATGTCAAGACTTACAGCGGCGCGAAAGCTGCAACCGTTGGCAAAAACCTCGTAACAAAAACGAATTTCGTCGGTAAAATCAACGCGCAACGCGTATAAAATGCAATTAACTATAATCGGAAGTCGTAAGACTTCGTGGTGTGATAAATCATCAGAGCGCGACTTGAGGCAAGACGTTTTCTGCGTGCAGGTCTGATGTAGGTTTCAGTTAAGAACCCGAATCTCGTATCAAGAAAGACGAGTCGACGGTTTAGAAACCAAACTAAGCGGTAGTGAAGCTGAAAGATTAGCTATCTCTGTCAAACTAAAGAACTCAGCGATGATCAAGGCCAGCATCATCAAGAGATCGAATGATTTGCAAACAGACTAGGCAAATTTTACAGCCCCGTCCGCTTACTCCCCAACTGTGACAAGTAAGTCCTCTTATACTTAGACGGATAGTTGGTGTCTAATCTTCGGCCCAACGATCATCTGATGTATAACCTCACCCGGCGCTACGCATGCGCCCGGCAACAAGACTGATTCGCTTATCAGAGCGTTTGCGGAAATGCTGCAGTTGGATTCAACGACCACTGCCGGACCGATCGTAGCTGTCGCATCGACGGCGCTCCAAGAGTCGATGAAAACTCCATCTGACGTCAGGGTTGTAGTCCGGCCATTGAGCGCGCGGCAGGCCTTGATCCCCAGAGCTTCTACGAGGGCCGGGCGCTTAAGTAATTGGTGTATCGCGGCCCAATAGGTCTCGGGCGTCCCTAGGTCAAACCAGTAGCCATCGTGAATGGACGCACAGATCGTCATTCCGCGCTGTAGAGCTGGAAGGTAGCCTTTCGAAATAATGTCAAAAGCGCCATTTTCCGGCAATAATTTGAGAAATTCTGGAGATAGAATTTGAACACAGGCAAAATTTCCGGCCTGCGAACCATTGTTTACTGGGATTTTGCTGATACTGTTGATCGCACCATTTTGGTGAAAAACGGAGCTTTCTCCGGGAATCACGGAGGGTAAAAGAGCCATTGTAGCAACCGCTTTGCGGTGGAGATGGGTCTCGATTAGATTTTGAATATTTACGGTCGAAACTACGTCGCCATTGATGACAATCAGACTATCGTCGCCAATCCAGGGGAGCAGCGGATTGAGGGCGCCACCCGTCCCTAGTATTTCTGGCTCGTACGACAACTTAATATTGAGAGAATGGCGATTTTCGCCGACAAAAGTGGCGATTTGTTCAGGGAAATAATGCGAGTTGATCGCAATATCGTTCACTCCGGACGCACCGAGTCGCCATAATGCTAGCTCCAGAGGTGTGGCACCAAAAAAAGGTACCAGCGGCTTAGCATAATGGTTGGTAAGTGGCCTAAGGCGAGTGCCGAAGCCCGCTGCTAATACTAGACCCTTAAAATTAGCGTGCATATTACCGCTGATCCAGTTGACGGCGCATCCGTCGGATTAAGGTATCAGATATGAGGGGCCAGCGCTCATCCTGTAGGTTTTGCGCTTCTAGAGTGGCTAGTGCAGGTTCGACGTACTTGAGATAATTGTTCCGTTTTTTATCTAAAGTCAGATATCCGAAGCTGCCTATCGCTTTTAATTGCCTCTGTAGCAACATAGGGCGCCATAGAGCGTCTACTTCAGCATGGATTTTCTCGCCCAGCTGTTCCCTGATTATGGTGAGACCACTTTTCATCAGTTGGGTGCGAAATGCGGCATCAAAAGGCACATAGGAATCGAAGCACAGAGACACTAGGTCATAAGATGCCGGCCCAAGGCGAGCATCTTGGAAGTCAATTACGGCCAGGGTGGCGTCCTTCACCATGACATTGCGGGAATGGAAATCGCGATGAACAAAATAATAGGAATTAGCCGCGAGTGTTTCGCTAATAAGTTTGACTTCCAAATCAAACTGAGCGCGCTCACTGGTTGAAAAATCAATTCCAGCAATTGGAGCGGCATATTTCTGGATGAAGAAATTTAATTCCCACGCAAATCGATCAGCATCGAACGCACGATGACACCAAACCGCATTTTGTGTCGCAGGGATCGCTAGGAATTTGGCTATGACTTCCATGCATTTTTTGTAGATTGAGTGCAGTTCCTGAGTGCCTTGATTCTCAATCATGGCAAACACAAGTCCCTCAAGCATCTGGTTACCATAGTCTTCTATGATGAGCGCCGCATGATCCGGCATGGTCGCGATCACTCTGGGCACGAAAATGCCTCTGTCGGCGAGCAAAGAAGCTATTTTAATCCAGTCATAGCCGCCTGAGCGCAATGCTACGGCATCGCTTCCAGAGAGCTGCATCAGCACGAGTGGATTCTCGAGTTTAGTGGAGTGAATTCTATAATAACATCTGTCAGAGCCGTCTCCTGCTAACCAGGCGATAGTGACTTCCGGAACATTTAATGTCTTCGCCACCAGTTCAGCAGCGGGTGGGGTAAGAATATTTGCGTGGGGTTTAGATGGTGACGAAGTCAAGTTCTGGCCCAATCCCAATATTTACGCTGTTATTTGTTGAGGTAAAAAGCTCGCCGTCCAATGTGTAGTCGAATGGATGCGGCATCTCGATCCGCAACTCTTCACAACAAAAACTTATTTTATCCTTACCTGGGCCGTCTTGTCGCCTTAGTAGAACTAAAGGTAGGCGCCAAGATTCACGCGACGGTGTGGTGAAGCTTACGCATTGGAACTCTCTAGGGTGGCTTTCAAGCATATGAAAGAGTGGAATTCCCAAAGGCAACTTGAGTACGGTTGAGCAGAACACTGAGCAGGAGGTGTGGTCTATCGAGCGCCGTTTATCGGGGCGTAAATTTTGGCGCAGGTCTTGCACAATTTTATCGTGTAGCCGTCCTTTAAAAAGGCTTGAAAGCCACACAGCACAAACTAATAAAAATGCTCCAAATGCTCCTGATTTGCGCTTGTAGTATTCTTTTAGAAAGGCAGGAGCCATGCCGTTGGCGAAGAGAAAGCCGTGGTTTCCTTCGACGCATAATGTAGGTACCCGCCGGACCGGCATTGCCCGACCGCTTGAGTGCCATTCAACCAGGCGGTACAGAATCTCCTCTGGGCTTCCCCTGATTCCTAAATTGTTAGCCAGAACGTTGATTGTTCCACCGCGCAATAGCGCGATCTGAGGTAGCGGTGTTTCGCCGTAAGCTGCTAAAAACGCAGTCAATGTTCGAGATATTGTGCCGTCTCCTCCATTGATAGCTAGGGTTGTGATGCCCTTGCTCTTAAAGTCTAGGGCGACTCGTTCTAAATCAGCAAGCGAGTTGGTAACCTCCAGCTGCCCTTGGGTGCCAAGTATAAAGCCCAAAAGCGCCGGTCGTTCAGGATTTCGCCTGTTCAACTTAGAGTGCGGATTTGTTATGATGCCGATCCCTGACATCTTTTGTCGCCTTTCGTTTGGAGAGGGGTCTAGGCCAGTGACGAAGCTCCCTGCGGTCCGATCGGGTGAACGAGCGTTAGCTACCCTTTCACCGATTCAGCTGTATCTACAGCAGATTGCTAAATATCCATTACTCGAACCAGAAGAAGAGTACGAACTCGCGCGTCAGCAATTTGATGAGGGCGACGTCCGAGCAGCACATAGATTAGTCACGGCGAACTTGCGATTGGTAGTTAAGATAGCCAATGATTTCCGCCAAGCCCAGTTGAATCTATTGGATTTGATTCAAGAAGGTAACTACGGCCTGATGCAGGCGGTCAAGCGGTTTAACCCATATAAGGGGGTTAAACTTTCAAGTTATGCTGCCTGGTGGATAAGAGCATACATTCTAAAATATATTATGGACAATAAAAGCCAGGTTAAAATTGGTACTACAGCCGATCAACGCAAGCTGTACTACAACTTAGAGCGCACCGCGCGTAAGTTGCTTCAGGAGTACGATCATGTGGACGCCAAAATGTTGGCGGAGCATTTAAACGTTCGTGAAAAAGACGTCGAAGAAATGCAGGCCAGATTGGCTGCGCCTGATCTTTCTCTAGATGCTCCATTATCCGGTGAGTCGGACTCAGTCACGCGTGGGCAATTGCTAGCATCAAGTGCGGAGAGCACCGAGGACGCGCTAGCGGATGACGAAGTTAGGCGCATTTTTGCTGATCATTTGGCAGACTTTAGAGAGACCCTGAAGGGCCGAGACCTAGAGGTGTTCGATGCCAGAATGATGGCGGAAGATCCCTTAACTCTCCAGGAAATCGGCGATCGTTACGGAGTCACTCGTGAGCGCGCTCGTCAAATTGAGTCCAGGATCATTCAGAAATTGCGCGAATTCGTCAGCAAAAAAGGCCTTTTAGACGCCGAAGTAGTGCGCGATTAAGGCTGACCTAGCGGCGCGGTGCTCCAAGGCTCCCCCTCAGTGAGCTCAGCCGCTGAATCGTCTGTGCTTTTCTGTTACTTTCGGCGTTAACGCGCGCTTCGGCGCTGGCGGCTTGGTCTGATTTTACGAAACATTCGGGAGGAACTTCGTCGAGAAATCGCGATGGAGTTCGCGACTGTTTGCCCTGATAGCCGGCATTTCGGTCCAAGCAATAAGAAAGGAAAAGTTTGCTCTTAGCGCGCGTTAAGGCCACATAAAAAAGCCGCCTCTCCTCGCAAAGAGCCTGAGGATCAAGCAGGCTGTTCTTGTGGGGGAGTTGTTGTTCTTCTAGCCCAATAACGAAGACCGCCGGAAACTCTAGGCCCTTCGCCGCGTGAACCGTCATGAGTGAGATTTGGCTTTGATTTTGGTTTTTATCTTCACGCCGGTCGTTGTCGAGCGACAGAGAATCTAAAAGATCCTGAATATTCACCGGACTGTCCTCGTCGGTACAGTCTCCAGCGAGTGTGCCAAACCATTTTGGCAGGCTTCTTAGGTTCGCGAGCTTCCGCTCACGCGAACCACCGTCTTCAGTTTTTAGTCTAATGTCCTGTTCCAGGCCCGTGGCTTTGATGATCGCTAGACCTAGTGCTTCAAAGTCATTTGGGGTTCTTTGTGGTAGGTGGCTGAGACTGTCGATGAGCTCGATGAAGCCACGAACAGCAGTCTCTGACTTGCCGCCATGACCAGCCATTTCGCGCATGACAGTAAATGGCGAGAGCTTTTGTTGCTTCGCCGCATCTTCTATGCGCTCTAATGTTTTAAGACCTATGCCTCGATGCGGCGTATTGATAACGCGCCACAGCGCCAATCGATCATCGTTATTTAGTACCAGGCGGAGGTAGCTAACGAGATCTTTGACTTCCTTTTTTTCAAAAAAGCTCTGACCGCCAAAGGTGCGGTAAGGTAGGCGCGCCTCGCGCAGGGCCAGTTCAATGGGTTTCGCCTGATTATTAGCTCGATAAAGCACTCCGATATCGCTCGCCTCCATACCGGCGCCCAAAAGACTCAGGCATTTTTCGGCCAATAAGTTGGCTTCGGCGGTCTCATCTTCGCAGGGACTAAGGACAATAGGCGCAGTTTCTTGCGAAGCACTCCACAGCGTTTTGTCTTTTCGCTTGGTGTTATTGCGGATCACCGTGTTTGCCGCTCCAAGGATGACGTTGGAACACCGATAATTCTGCTCTAATTTGATGATTTTAGTGCCGGGAAAAAGGTTTTCGAATTGCTCAAGGACCTCATACATGGCCCCGCGCCAGCTATAAATGGATTGATCGTCGTCACCGACTACGCAGACTTCGTGTTTATCGCTTGCTAAGAGTTCTAGGACGGCCAATTGGGCGCTATTTGTGTCCTGGTACTCATCAACCATGAAATAGCGAAATTCTCGGCGGATACGCTCTCGCACCTCGGGATGTGAGCGCAGCAAAAGTACGGTTCGGTAAATACAGTCATCGAAATCAATGACGCGATTTAGTCGCAACTGCCTCTCGTATAGCTCAAAAACCTCGGCCAATACTGCGGTATCGGTATTAACCAGGGAATGACCTTGTCCTTGCCGCAGTTCGTCCGGCCCCAAAAGGTGGTTTTTCGCCACGCCGATCTGATAATGAAGGCGATCGGCTTGGTAGAGGCCGCCCCAATTTTTCTCTTCTAACCCTTTGCGCACGAGGTCGATCTGATCTGATGTGCCGGCTAGGCTGAAACCCGCAGTCAATCCAGCCTCAGCTGGAAAGCGCCGGAGGAGGCTTAGGCAGAAACTATGAAAGGTCCCGAGCCAAGCCTTGCGACCGCGGCTGCCGATCAGTTTACGCACTCTCTCGGACATTTCCTTGGCCGCTTTATTGGTAAATGATAACGCCACGATAGAGCTGGCCGGTATGCCGCAGTCGAGCATATAAGCCAGTCGGTAAGTGATAACTCGCGTCTTGCCCGTGCCAGCCCCAGCTAGAATCATGATCGGTCCGTCTACTGAGGTGACGGCATCCCGTTGTTCAGCGTTTAATTCATCGAGGTTGAGGCGCATGGAAAATCTCAAAATAAAAGGGACTCGGCAAAAATCTAGAGGGCTTCTTGATCGTCTGACCTTATTCGGATAAGGTCGGCCCTTCCGTTGCACTAGGAGGAGTTACCGTGATTCAAGTTTTACTTAGCGCGACCACAGCCATGGCGCAAGCTGCTGAAGGTGCCGCCGCAAAAAGTCCGTCTTTGGTTGAAATACTACCTATGCCTCTTGGCTTCCTAGTGATCATGTATTTTATGATTATTCGCCCGCAACAAAAGAAGGCCAAAGAACAAGCCGACCTTCTTAATAATTTAAAAGCGGGCGACGAGGTAGTGACTTCAGGTGGAATCATTGGCAAGGTTCGCTCCGTTGCAGAATCGTTTGTAACATTGGAAGTGGCTAATAATACGGCCATTAAAGTGATGAAAAATAATGTCTCCGCTTTGACTAAGTCGCCAGTGGCCGCCATCAAAGAGACGGCCAAAGCTTAGCCGCTGCGATGTCACTGGTGTCTTCGGAGCCGTCGTGTCAGGGTGCGAGCGGTCTGCTATTATAAAGTAGGACCTCAGCACTCATCACTTTATTGCGCACGGGGGCCTAGCCTTATGACCAGAGCGGTGGTCTACATTATTTTTAGTCTTATGATTCATTCTGTCGGGGCTTACGGCGCCGATAGCGTGCCGCATTTGCCTGATGAATATGAGTCCACCAGTGGTTTGGGGTCAGCTATTAACAACGGCGGGGTCGGAGCCACTGACAGTTTCAGTGCGATCTCGGTTAATCCGGCTTTGATTACAGGTCAAAAGACCTATATCACGAACGGGGTTTATCACTGGCCGACTGAAGGCAGAGATTATTACCAGGCCGGTGTTGTTGATTCAAAGACGTCATCCGTGGCCGCCGGCGTAAGCTACACGGGCTTTCTTGAGGACTTTAAGTACCAGGCTGATGACAACGGAAAAATGACCGGGGCATCCGCCTATGACTCCCCACTTAATAGACGAATTTCATTAGCCGTAGCTCAGGAGTTTGGCACGACCTCGGTCGGGATTGGGGGGACTTTTGTCGAGGGGCACCCAGTTTACGGCTCGCTTGAGCAAAAACGCGGTGAAAAGCGAATCACCGGGACTGGCTTGAACCTTGGCGTCGCCACTTTGCTTACTCCAGGGTGGTCACTCGGTGTTTCGGCGCAGAACGTTTCAACCAAAAAAATCAAAGATTATGCACCTCGAACTTACCGCATGGGCACAACTTATCAATTTAGCCAGTTCTTTACCGGCTATGTTGATGTTCGCCAACGTGATCGCGTGGCACAGTTTGAGTCGCCTCTAGATTTAGATGCCCCAAGTTCAGACCGTTCCATGCAAACTCCAGAGCGGATGTTGATCGCTTCGGGGGCGATTCAAGTACAAGAGTATTTGAAAATTTTAGCATCTTATGGTGAATCCCTTAGTGATGATCGACGAGCGTTGGCTGCGGGTGCGGCGCTCACGAATAAGAATTTCAGCCTTTCCTATTCCGTAGCTCGTCCTTACATGAAGCTAAGCACGGCTCACCAAGCACTTATGATTAGCTTCGAAATGGCGATGTAATGATTCATGAATTTTTAGAAAATGGCGTCGAAGTTGTTCTAAAAGAAAACCGCTTTACCCCTGCGGTAGCCATCCAGATTTGGGTGGGAGTCGGTTCTATGCATGAAAAGCCCGAGGAAAGAGGTATGGCTCACTTCCTCGAGCATATGCTGTTCAAGGGCACGGAAAAACGAGCCGTTGGGGAAATCGCTGCTACGGTTGAGGCGTGTGGTGGTGACATCAACGCTTATACGACTTTTGATCAGACCGTTTATCACCTGACCCTGGCTGCAGAGCACGCCCACCTCGGTGTCGATCTACTTTGCGATGCCTTCTCTTCAAGCCGACTCGAGCAGGTTGAGTTTCAGCGCGAGCGCGAGGTGATTTTAGAAGAAATCCGGCGCTCTAATGACAGTCCTGGGTCGATACTCGGTCGACGTGTGTTCGAACTCATGTTTGCGGGCTCAGAGGCTGGACGGCCCATCATTGGGTCTGAGGCAAGTGTCAGCGGCTTTTTGCGCGATGATCTGGAGCAGTTTTACCAGAGGTGGTACACCCCACAAAACGTCACCGTTGTTGCCGTCGGCGACTTTGATGAATTGGAAATGCTGTCGCAGGTCAAAGCCACATTTGGTTGTATTGCGAAGAATTCGATGATGGCTCGGCAGAGCCTTCGTCTTCCGGAGCGCCCCGATAGCTGCTTGGATTGGCCGAGAGTCTCCATTAAGCGCGGAGATTATCAGCAGCCTCGCCTTGCTGTGGTTTATCCTGCGCCTTCACTCGAAAATGCTGACAGTACCGCCTTAGACGTTGCCGCTTTTGCCCTAGGTGCTGGTGAAATGAGTCGACTCAATCAGCGCTTGCGAGACGACGAGGCTGTAGTTACGAATGCTAGTGCTTCTGTTTATTCGCCGTTATTTGGTGGATTGTTCGAGATAAGCGCACTCATGCCGCTCGAGTCGATCTTAAGTGCCACAGCGGCTATAGGGCGTGAAGTCGCCCGCCTAAGCGGCGCAGAGCCAGTGACCGGCGATGAGCTTAGTCGTGCTAGGGCCAACTTGAAGGCTGACAGAATTTATCAAGAAGAAACGGTAGATGGCCAGGCTCGTGCCCTTGGATTTGGCCTGCGTACAGCACAAAAGCTACTTTACGACGAAGTGTATACGGCGATGATCAATCACATGCCGGAGACAGCTGTGATTGGTGCGGTAAGGCGCTGGCTTCGGCCGGAGGATGCGGCCGTTGTCGTCTTGGTGCCAAATGACTTCGAGTTGACGGAAGCTGAGCTGCGCACATGCTTTCGTCGCGGTGTGTTGGCAGGAAAAAGTGAAGGCTCGGTGGCGATTTCGACGCCAGTGGCCAAATCACTTGGAGCGCGAGCCAAAGATACCGAGGTGATTGATCTCAGTGACGGCGTGCGTTTGATTCATCGCAGAAATCCCAATGTCGATTTATTTACTTTGACAGCCGCAACCGAGGGTGGCCTTCGCGCTGAAACCGCTGTTAATGCAGGGATCTACAACGCCGTGTTCTCGATGCTGGGGATGGCCAGTGAGAGTCGCGATTATGTCTCCCTGGTTACGGAAGTCGAGGGTCTCGGAGCTAGTCTTGAGGGTTTTTCCGGCAAGGATTCGGCCGGCATTCATATGCAGTGCCTTACCGAGCAGACCGAAAGGATGTTGGAATTATTTCGAGAAGTATTTTTGACCCCAGCCTTCCCTGAAGCGCAGTGGATCTCGACTAAGCGCGAGATCGAGCAGGGTTTGCTGGCGCAGAACGACTCGCCGAGCAGCATCTGCATTCGGCGGTTCCAGGAGCAGCTATATGGGGACCACCCTTACCGGCACCCTATTTCAGGTACGGTGGATTCGGTACGGGGGTTTACCACAGAGTCGCTGAGTCAGGCATACCGTTCGTTAAGAGACAGCGGTCCTTGGGTTTTTTCTGTGGCAGCGAACTTGCCAACGGCCAAAGTTGAGGCTCTGGTCCGCGGCGCATTAAAAGGATTTTCACCAGCGGCCAAAGGACGTGAATTTGCGTCTCAGCAATCGATAGGCCAAGGTCGATTCGGCAGCGTGCGCTTGGTAAAAGCGCGTGAACAAGTCCACATTGCGTTTGGTTTTAATGGCCTTACCTGGGGCGATAGCGACAGGGCGGCCTTAGACGTGTTGACCACGGTGTTGGGCGGGCACGGCGGGCGTTTGTTTCGTGAACTTCGCGATAAGCAAAGCTTGGCCTACACCGTTAGTCCACTTGTGAGCTACGGATGCCATCCGGGGATCGTCGGTGCCTACATTGCTTGTGCACCAGAAAAAGGTCAGCGAGCACTGGCTTCTCTGCAGTCAGAGATTTATGAATTAACGGAGCACGCTCCATCCGATGCAGAAGTAGAGCGCGCCCGCAATTACATCATCGGCTCGCATGAGATGGGCCTGCAGAAAAGTGATGCTCAAACTAGCACCATGGCTTTAATGGAGCTTTATGGCTACGGGTATAACGACTTTATGACTTACCCTAAAACTATCGCGAAAGTGACCGCAGCCGATGTACTGCGTGTTGCTCGTCGGTTATTTGTACCCGAGCGAGCGGTATCTGTGAGCGTCGGGCCTGAGGTGCAAAGCGAAGCTTTACCAAATGCTGTATTATGTTAATCTGTGCGCGTTTCAAACTGGGCGACCGTATTAGCGGCGAGGGTTACAAAGATGTCCTGGCTTAAGCAAATTACAAATTCCTCCGTCGGAGCTAAGTCGATCGTGGCTTTAACAGGCCTTGCAATGGTGGGCTTTGTTGTCGGCCACTTGTCTGGCAACTTGTTGGTCTTCGGTGGTCCCGATGCCATCAACGGCTATGCCGCCTGGCTAAGGAGCAAGGGTGGGCTGCTTTGGGGCGCTCGTCTTGGGCTTATCGCGATTACAGGGCTTCATATTTACTTCACTATTCGCCTTAACTTGCTCAATAAGCAGGCGCGACCCATCGCTTATGCAAAGAAGAGCTATACGAAGGCATCGTTTGCTTCTCGCACCATGGTCCTTAGCGGACTGTTGTCTCTAAGCTATATTTTGTTTCATTTGGCGCATTTTACCTTTCGTGTGACCAGTCCTGAGATTGCGGCATTAGGCCATACGGACGTGTATCAGATGCTGATATTGTCATTCAATAGCCCACTTGTTGCTGGGACTTACATCGCTGCAATGGTCCTGCTTGGCCTCCATTTAAACCATGGTTTATCTAGCTTGTTTCAGACTCTAGGACTCAATCACTCTAAATATAATCCGATGATAAGAAGTATCGGCCCGGTTCTGGGATCTCTGTTAGCGGCAGGGTTTATGTCCATTCCGGTTTCGATCATGCTCGGCATCCTGAAGTAGCTTTTACAGCGAGGCGACGGCGATGAATCTCGATCCAAAGATCCCTTCGGGGCCCTTGGCCGACAAGTGGACTAAGCACAAATTTGACATTAAGTTGGTCAATCCTGCCAACAAGCGTAAATACACCGTAATTGTCGTTGGCTCAGGCTTGGCTGGCGCCTCGGCGGCGGCGACGCTGGCCGAGCTTGGTTACGAGGTGCTCTGTTTTTGTTTTCAAGACAGCCCGCGTCGTGCTCACTCGATTGCCGCCCAGGGCGGTATCAATGCCGCGAAAAACTATCAGGGCGACGGCGATAGTGTTCAGCGTCTTTTCTACGACACCATTAAAGGCGGAGACTTCCGTTCTCGCGAAGCGAATGTGTATCGTCTGGCCGAAGTTAGTACCAACATTATCGATCAGTGTGTTGCTCAAGGTGTGCCCTTCGCCCGTGAGTACGGCGGCCTTTTAGCCAACAGATCTTTTGGTGGAGCTTTGGTTTCACGAACATTTTATGCCCGTGGCCAGACCGGACAGCAGCTGCTGCTGGGTGCATATCAGGCACTTGAGCGCCAGATTGCTGCCGGCAAAGTGAAAATGTTCCCGCGCACTGAGATGCTGGACTTAGTAGTCCAGGACGGCAAGGCTTCGGGCATAGTCGTGCGCAACTTGGTGACTGGCAAGATCGACACCCACGCGGCACACGCAGTGGTCCTCGGCTCGGGTGGCTACGGCAACGTATTTTACCTATCGACGAACGCCAAAGGCTCGAACGTAACAGCCACCTATAGGGCTCATAAACGCGGCGCTGGATTCGCTAACCCGTGCTTTACGCAGATCCACCCGACTTGTATCCCGGTAAGCGGCGATTACCAGTCAAAGCTGACCTTAATGTCCGAGTCACTCCGAAACGATGGCCGGGTATGGGCTCCGTCGAGTGCGGGTGACAAGCGTAGGCCCGACGACATCCCAGAGGCTGAGCGGGATTACTATCTCGAGCGCAAGTATCCCAGTTACGGCAATCTGGCGCCGCGGGACATTGCTTCGCGTTCTGCAAAAGAGGCCTGCGACGAAGGTCGCGGTGTTGGTGAGCATGGACTTGGCGTTTATTTAGATTTCCGTGACTCTATTAAGAGGCTAGGCAGCGATACGATAGCACAGAGATATGGCAACTTGTTTCAGATGTATGAGCGCATCACGGGAGAGGATCCATACAAGGTACCCATGCGCATCTTCCCAGCTGTTCATTACACGATGGGCGGTCTTTGGGTTGACTACAACCTTCAGAGTACAATCCCGGGCCTTTTTGTCATCGGCGAAGCCAACTTCTCTGACCATGGCGCCAACAGGCTTGGGGCCAGTGCATTGATGCAGGGTCTGGCGGATGGCTACTTTGTTCTGCCTTACACGCTTAGCAATTATTTGGCCGGAATGAGCCGTGACCCAGTCACCACCCAGGGGGGTGAGTTCCGCGCCGTTCAGAATCAGGTGGAAGAAAAGCTACAGCGCTTACTCTCTATCAATGGCAAGCGCACAGTTGATAGCTTCCATAAAGAGCTCGGTAAAATCATGTGGGATAAGTGCGGTATGTCGAGAGATCGCGCTGGGCTAACCGAGGCTCTTACTAAAATCCCAGCATTGCGCGAAGAGTTTTGGCAAAATGTTCGGGTTCTCGGCGAGGGTGAAAATTTAAACCAGTCGCTTGAGAAAGCTGGTCGAGTTGCCGATTTCTTAGAGTTTGGCGAGCTTATGTGTGCTGACGCTCTGACGAGAGAAGAGTCCTGCGGCGGCCACTTCCGTGAGGAATATCAGGTCGAGGGTGAAGCCAAACGGGACGATGAAAATTTCGCGCACGCTGCTGTTTGGGAATACCAGGGCGATGGCAAAGCACCAACTCGGCACGTTGAGCCACTGGTCTATGAAAACATTAAGCTCGCGACGAGGAGCTACAAATAATGAAGCTAAAGTTACATGTTTGGCGGCAAAAAAACGCTAAATCTGAAGGCCGGATGGTGACTTATGATGCTCCAGATGTAAGCACTCATATGTCGTTCCTCGAAATGCTCGACGTCGTCAATGAAGGCTTGATCGCTAAGGGCGAAGAGCCGATCGCGTTTGATCACGACTGTCGCGAGGGGATCTGCGGATCCTGTGCTCTAATGATCAACGGCGTCGCACACGGGCCGCAGCGCGGCACGACAACGTGTCAATTGCATATGCGTCAATTTAAGGATGGCGACGAGGTTTTTATCGAGCCTTGGCGTGCCAAAGCATTTCCGATTGTGAAAGATCTTGTGGTTGACCGCTCGGCCTTTGATCGGATAATCCAAGCTGGCGGGTATGTTTCGGTTAATACTGGCGGCGCACAAGATGCCAACAATTTGCCGATATCTAAAGAAGCTGCCGATCAGGCAATGGACGCGGCACAGTGCATCGGTTGCGGAGCGTGTGTGGCCGCCTGTAAGAATGCTTCGGCCATGCTGTTCACATCGGCCAAAATTTCTCATCTTGGCCTATTGCCGCAAGGGCAGCCGGAGCGGCAACGCCGGGCTCTGAATATGGTCCAGCAAATGGACAAAGAAGGGTTCGGTAACTGTACTAATCAGTTTGAGTGCGAAGCCGTATGCCCGAAGGAAATTAGCGTACAGTTTATCGCTCGTATGAATAAAGATTATCTTAACGCCTCGGTCTGCGGTCCTGATCCAGGTAAAAAAGCAGGCGGTGAGGATTGACGCGGAAGGTTGTGCATGAGCTCCCCTGATTCTCCAAGCTGTTCTGATTATGAAGTGATTGTGCGACTGAAGCCCGAAGTTCTCGATCCAGAAGCTCGCGCCATTCAAGAGACTTTGACCCGCATTGGTTTCGCGGGTGTTAAAGGACTCCAGGTATCAAAGCGTTATGTTCTGAGCATAGAAGATCAGGGTGCAAATGCAGCTGGTCATGCTGAACAGATAGCGCGGGAGTACCTGGCGAATCCTGTTTCGGAAACCTTTCAAATTAGAAAGTTGTGACGCGATGAAAAGGTTCACAGCTGCAGGCGCGCCGAGGATTGGTCTGATTGATTTCCCGGGCTCGAACTGCGATCGCGATTGTAACGATGCGTTCGAGAGACATTTTGGCATCAAGCTGATCCCGGTGTGGCATACAGAGCATACGCTGCCACAAGTGGACGCTGTGCTTCTGCCCGGTGGTTTTAGCTACGGTGATTATCTTCGTAGCGGGGCACTAGCGGCTCATTCACCAATCATGGGTGCGGTTAAGTCGTTCGTGAGTAAAGGTGGTGCGGCCCTTGGTATTTGTAACGGCTTTCAGATTCTGACCGAATCGCATCTGCTTCCTGGCGCTTTGTTGCGTAATCGGAGTCGTCGCTTTATTTGTAAGTTTGTGAACTTGGCGGTCGGCTCTGGTAACAGTGTTTATCAAAAACAACTGGGACAAAGAGTTTTGCGACTTCCGATCGCACACGGCGAAGGCCGGTATTACATCGATGGCGAGGGACTTCGCCGTCTGCATGACCAAGGGCAAGTCGCTTTTCGTTATGCAGATGCAAAAGGCCACGCCAATGATGAATCCAATCCTAACGGAGCCGTAGATAATATTGCCGGTATCGTCAGTGAAAATGGGCGAGTCATGGGGCTGATGCCGCATCCGGAACGTGCCACCGACCCGTTGCTGGGTGGTAGTGTGGATGGCCTTGCTGTGCTGGATACCTTTTTGTCTTCGTTTATGTGAGGGGTCTGACCTTAAGATGACTACTACTTTCAAATTGCCCGATACGGCGCAGATGACCCGCCCACCACAAATTGACGAAACGCCTGGTCCCGCTTTTACCGCGCTAATGCGCAAGCACAAGCTGACCGGCGAAGAATACGCCCGAGTTAAAGATATCCTTGGTCGCATCCCAACCATGGCAGAACTCGGCATCTTCTCGGCGATGTGGAGCGAGCACTGCAGCTACAAATCTTCTCGAGTGCATCTAAAGCGCTTTCCAACCGAAAGTCCTGATGTAGTGGTTGGTCCAGGTGAAAACGCTGGGGTTGTTAGATTGTCGGGTAAGTTGTGTCTCGCATTCAAGATGGAGAGTCATAACCACCCTAGTTACATCGAGCCATACCAAGGAGCAGCGACAGGCGTCGGTGGTATTCTTCGCGATGTCTTCTGCATGGGTGCGCGTCCAATTGCAAATTTGAATGCACTGCGTTTTGGCTTACGCAGTCATCAAAGAACACCGCATTTGGTGGAAAACGTGGTTAAAGGAATCGGAGACTACGGCAATTGTGTTGGGGTTCCAACGGTGGCTGGCAATGTATCCTTTGACGCCTCATACAACGGCAATTGTCTGGTCAATGCGATGACAGTGGGCGTTATCCACGAAGACAGAATTTTTAAAGGCTATGCTACCGGCCAGGGTAACCTGGTCGTTTATTTAGGTTCAGCTACCGGTCGTGACGGCATTCACGGCGCGTCGATGGCTTCGGGATCTTTCGCTACGAGTGAGAATAGCGAGCGGAGCACGGTACAAGTGGGCGATCCATTCACGGAGAAGCTGCTTCTTGAGGCGACACTCGACGTCTTAGATAAAGGACTAGTAGTCGGTTTGCAGGATATGGGGGCGGCAGGTCTGACCTCGTCATCTTTCGAAATGGCCGGCAGAGCTGGCAATGGGCTGTACATGGATTTAGATCATGTACCGGTCAGAACAACGGCGATGACCGCCTATGAGTTGCTGCTCTCCGAATCGCAAGAGCGCATGCTAATGGTGATAGAGCCGCACAAGTGGGACGAGCTCCGGGCCGTGCTTGATAAGTGGCAATTAGCTTGTACCGTTATAGGTGTCGTTACTGACACAGGGCGGGTTCAGATCCATCATAAGGGTCTTTTGGAAGTAGACGTGCCGGTTGATCCGATGACCGATCTGGCGCCTAAGTATGAGCGACCGATGAGGCCGCGCGTGAAAGACGCAGCTGATCCGGAAGTGTTCAACCAGAAGGTTACTGCAGCTGCCTTAGTGCGTGGGCCGGAGGCTCTGTTGCTGGCAGCCTTGCGCGATACTGGCGATAAAGAGTCGATCTATAGTCAGTACGATCAGCATATTGGCACGCAAACCGTACATGGTCCGGATGTCCAGGGCGCAGCGGCACTTTGGGTGCGTTCGGAATGGGCGGATCCTAGCGAGCCATATTTAGGCGTACTTACTGCGGCTACATGTAACGAGCGCTACAATCGTTTGGATGCCTATCTGGGAGGCGCCCATGCGGTGCTGAAAGCCGCTCGCACAATAGCTGCAGCCGGTGGTCGGCCGTTGGCTATCACGGATTGTTTAAACTACGGCAATCCGGAAGTTCCTGAGGTCATGGCCGACTTTTCGGCTGGTGTAGACGGCATTAGCCTAGCTTGTCGCGAACTGTCAGTGCCAGTCGTGAGCGGTAACGTTAGTCTTTACAACGAGACCGATGGCGAGAGCATTGCGCCGACTCCGATGATCGGAATGGTAGGAAAGATCCAGGATGTGAGAAAAAGCCCTACTGCTGTCGTGAGCGAATCGGCTTCGCTGTACCTTTTATATCCCCTTAAGGTGGGCCCGCAGTTTGGTGGATCCTTGGCGGCAAAGCTATTAGACCAGTCACTTCATGCCGGACAGGCTCCTGAAATAAACTGGCATGCCGAGCGCGAAGGTATGGATTTCTTGCGTTTAATTATCGGTAACGGCCAGGTTAGTGCGTGTCGTGATGTCGGAGATGGTGGCGTTATCACCACGGCAGCTAAAATGGTTGCCAAATCCGGGCTCGGCCTTCAATTAGACCTCGCCTCTACCGAACTTGGCCGCTACTCGGATCTAGCGCAGTATTTTGGTGAAATCAGCGGCGCTTATCTCATCTGCTTTAACTCAGGCGACGAGTCTAAGGCCTTGCAATCAGCGGCAACTCTGCGGTACAACGCCGTCGTGAAGGTCGGCCAGGTTGTCGACTCGTCCAAGATTAGTTGGGGGCCATGGTCCATGCCTCTTAAGGTATGCCATCACGCTTTCACTTCCGCTCTGAGTTAAGCACTCTCGTTTGCATAGGCCCAGAGCGACCGAGGCCAGCATGAAGTCACTACGCGAAGAATGTGGAGTCGTTGGGGTTTTAGGCCACAGCGACGCCGCCAGTATGGTCTACTTGGGACTTTTTGCGCAGCAGCATCGTGGCCAAGAGGGTTGCGGTATCGTTTCTTTAGATCGAAGCGGCTCTGGTGCCGAGGCGACTAAATTTAATGTGCACAAGTCTTTTGGACTGGTCGCAGAAAGCTTTAATCCGGCTATTTTGTCGCGTCTTACTGGAGACGCAGCGATCGGGCACGTGCGTTATTCGACGCAGGGTGGTCAGACTATCCAAAACGTGCAACCGTTTCATTTCCGGACCTCGCTCGGACCACTTGCTATCGCCCATAATGGTAATTTGACGAATGCGACGGAAATCCGCGCTGATCTTGAACGGTCAGGGAGTATTTTCCAGAGCACCTCCGACACCGAAGTATTTGTGCATCTACTGGCTCGCGCAGAAGCGCAGTCGATTTTGCACCGCATTTTCGCGGTCATGAAGAAAGTGACCGGTGCTTACTCTATAGTAATCCAGGCAGAGGACAGATTATTTGCTGTCCGAGACTCGTTTGGGTTTCGGCCTTTAGTATTAGGTAAGCGCAACAACAGCTACATAGTCGCCAGCGAGACGTGCGCTTTAGACTTAATGGATGCTGAATTCCTGCGCGAAGTAGAGCCTGGCGAGGTGGTCGAGATTACCGTCGGTGGTCTCACTTCGCATTTTCCGCTACCTAAAAGAAAAACAGCTTTTTGTTCTTTCGAACCGATTTATTTTGCACGACCCGACAGTCAGATATTCGGTGACGAGATCTACAGCCTGCGCAGAAAAATGGGCCGAGTTTTGGCGCGTGAGGCAGCGGCCGCAGATGCTGATATCGTTATTGCCGTGCCTGATTCGGGAGTGCCCATGGCCGTTGGTTACTCTGAGGGGTCGGGTCTCCCGTTTGAGCTTGGATTAGTGCGCAATCATTATGTTGGTCGTACGTTCATACAGCCAGCCCAGGAAATTCGTGACTTTGGTGTCCGCCTAAAGCTCAATCCAGTGTTAAGTGTCATCAAGGGTAAGAGCATTGTCGTAGTCGACGACTCAATTGTGCGAGGTACCACGTCGGCGAAAATTGTGCGCATGATTCGTCAGGCGGGGGCGAAGAAGATCCACATGAGAATTGGCTCACCGCCAATTACGCATTCCTGCTTTTATGGAGTCGACACCCCAGAACGTAGCAAACTATTGGCCGCTCAAAAAGATGTGGAAGCGATCAGAGCCTTCATTGGCTGTGATAGTTTGGCATATTTGAGTCTCGACGGACTCCGGGAAGTTCTTGGCGATAATGGAGACGGGAGATTTTGTACCGCATGTTTCAGTGGTAAATACCCTGAAAACGTACATGCCCCGATTGCGCCGCAGCCCACAGATGCATTGGGCCCTGGGTTGCAGTCAGGCGTTTAGGTTACTTCGGCAATTTTGCTTTCCCTACCGATGTATATCCGGTAGGTTGGCGGCGATTAAGCGTCGTATTCTGCAGTCATAATAAATTCTTTTTATAAAATCCTTACGGAGTTAATATTATGTTGCGATCAGATGGTCGCTCCTCGGGCCAAATGCGCCCGCTGAGACTAGTGCCTCACTTCACCAAGCATGCGACAGGCAGTGTCCTGATCGAAGTTGGTGAAACGAAATTGATTTGCACGGTGACGGCTGAGGATGGGGTTCCATCTTTCTTGCGCAACTCGCAGCCCCCTCAGGGCTGGCTGACGGCCGAGTATTCCATGCTACCGGGGTCTTCGGGGCAAAGAATTCGCCGTGAGCGAGGCGCGTCTTTATCTGGGCGCACTCAGGAAATTCAGCGCTTAATTGGTCGTGCCTTGCGAGGCATTATCGATCTGAATCGCTGTCCCGATCTCACGTTTACTATCGATTGCGACGTGATCCAGGCCGATGGTGGAACGAGAACGGCAGCAATTACTGGCGGTTATGTGGCGCTAAAGATCGCGGTAGATCGGCTACTGCGCAGCGGGCGCCTGCGCCAGAATCCACTGAATGATGCGGTTGCAGCTGTCTCTGTTGGCATCAAACGTGGCGAGTTACTGGTTGATTTGAATTATGAAGAGGACAGTTCTGCCGACCTTGATATGAATGTAGTCATGACCCAAAGTGGCAAGATCCTCGAGATCCAAGGTACTGCCGAGCGGGCAGCATTTCGGAAAGAGGATGTCATGAATATCATCGATGCCGCCAGTGAGGTTTTGCCTGCTGTTTTTGATCTTCAGCATGCAGCAGCGGACGGCCAGACAGTAGAGTCTTAGCGACTGATTTTTGACCTTGGATTAATTCAGGCCGCAAGCACATACGCTAGCAACACTAGGCCGGCAATCAACAACGCAATAGTGACGCGGGTTACCCAATCTGGCCCATCAACCACCTCCATGGGCTTTGGTGTGGGCCGGTTTTCGGGCTCTTTGGGTCGAGCGTTTGCCCCCCCTTCTGCAGAGGGGGCTGACGCTGGCCGTTGATTACTTCTACGCGCATTAGTTGGCAGAGGTGGTATGAACACGGGAATTTCAGTGGGACTTGGTGTCGCTGCCCGAAGCTCCGCGGAAGCCGAATCTGTGGTGGCGCCCTCTTCCTGCAGGGCGGCCATGGATATTGCGGTATTTTCAGCATCTTGATTAAAAACTGTTTTAGTAAACTGCCTGTTGGCCTGACCAGCATGAGGTAAATGGTCGTCCATGGCTTGGTGTACTAGCACCAAAACCCGGGAGACCAAGGCTTCCTCTTGCGAAGGTGTAAACTCTAGAATGCGGCTCATAACTTCATTCTAACACGAGTTACTAGTGCCGTGTTCACACAGACGCTGAATCGTCTCCAGTCGTCAGACCATGGCATTTCTTAAACTTTTTACCTGATCCGCAAGGACACGGGTCATTGCGGCCTACCTTGTCCATGTCTCGCTTAAAGGTGTGAGGAGTAGTTGATCTTGCTCCTTGACCGGCAGCCGTTGGTGATCGAGAGCCGTGATAGATAAGCCCGCCCTCTGTTCCTGTATCTCCATTGCCCGTGGACTCTACGTCTGCTGTGCTTTCAGAGACTGGCTGTGGCGCAGGATGGCGCAATTCCAAGACGGACTCGTCTAGTTCCGGCTCTGGCTCGAGATCCCGCGCTATTTCCTCGGGTGACTGATCAGGAATCTCTATTGAGATTAATGCGGTCGATGATTCTTCTTCAATACGCCCCATCATCTCGGAGAAAAGTCGGAAGCCCTCTTTTTTGTACTCTTGCAGGGGGTCTCGCTGACCGTACCCACGCAGACTCACGCTGTCCTTCAGGGAGTCCATGCCCATTAGGTGATTTTTCCAAGCCTTATCGATGACTTGCAAATAGACCCAGCTTTCAAGCCGGAGCGTGTTCTCTGGCCCGATCCTATTAGCTTTTTCGGTGTAACTAGCCACCACCTGATTCACGATAAGATCAGCAAGAGTTTCTAGACTGGTGTCATTGGGTGACAGTTTGCTTAGATCGACGTGACTATGCAGCGTTGATTGCATTAACTTTGCCACGTGCTCAAGGTCCCAAGTGCCGGCACCTGTGCGTTCTGGAGCCAAATCCGCCAGAGCTCCAACAGTCACCGTGTGAAGTGCTGGATCCAAGAAGTCGAGACGCTTCTCAGCATGCAGGGCCTGCCGTCGCAGGCCGTAGATGACCTGCCGCTGTTGGTTCATAACATCGTCGTACTCGAGTAGGTGCTTCCGGCTGCCAAAGTTTTGTTCCTCAACCCGTCTTTGGGCGCGGGCGATGGCACGAGTTACCATCGGTGAGATGATCGCCTCCCCTTCCTGCATGCCCAGGCGTCCCATTAATGCGGACAACTTGTCTGATGCGAAAATTCGCATCAAGTCATCCTCGAGCGACAAGAAAAACTTTGATTGACCAGGGTCACCCTGACGCCCAGAACGGCCCCGTAGCTGGTTGTCGATGCGGCGCGACTCGTGGCGCTCCGTGCCTACCACGTAAAGCCCGCCAAGGTCTTTAACCCCCTCGCCGAGGACAATGTCAGTACCGCGACCAGCCATGTTGGTGGAGATCGTTACTTGGCCTTTTTGGCCTGCCGAAGTGATAATCTCTGCTTCTCGTGCGTGATTTTTGGCATTCAGAATCTCGTGAGGAATGCCGCGCTTTTTCAAAAGGCTCGACAGTAACTCAGATTTCTCTACGGATACTGTACCAACCAGAACAGGTTGGCCTCTTTTCTGAGCCTCCGCAATCTCGTCTGCAATGACGTTGAACTTTTCTCGCGCGGAACGAAATACGACATCTTCATGGTCTATCCGGACCATGTCCCTGTTTGTAGGGATGACAACGACGTCTAAGTTGTAAATCTTCTTAAATTCAACCGACTCAGTGTCTGCCGTGCCGGTCATGCCACCGAGCTTGCCGTAAAGTCGGAAGAAGTTTTGGAATGTGATCGTGGCTAGGGTTTGCGTTTCGTTTTGGACTTCGACGTGTTCTTTTGCTTCCAAAGCACCGTGCAGACCGTCACTGTAGCGACGCCCAGGCATTAGCCGTCCCGTGTGTTCATCGACAATGATTACCTTGCTGTCCCGAACTACATAGTCCACGTCCTTTTTGAACACTACATGAGCCTTGAGGGCCTGCTGAACATGGTGGAGATACTCTATATTTGTTGGATCATAGAGATTATCAAGACGGAGGCGTTTCTCTAGTTTACTTATGCCGTCCTCAGTCAGAGCCACGGTCCGGGATTTTTCATCAAAGATGTAGTCACTGTCTTTTTGCAGACCAGGGATGGCGCTATTGACTGAGTTATAAAGGCCGATATTGGTTTCGGAAGGCCCTGAAATGATAAGCGGGGTGCGGGCTTCGTCGATTAAGATAGAGTCGACTTCATCAACTATGGCGAAGAAATGATCCCTCTGAACCAGGCGGGAGACCTCAGTCTTCATGTTGTCCCGAAGGTAATCAAAGCCAAATTCATTGTTGGTGCCGTACGTAATGTCACAGCCATAGGAGTCCCGCCGCTGCGAGTCTGATAGACCGTGGACAATGATGCCGGTGGTAAGTCCCAAGAAGCCATATATCCGACCCATCCATTCAGCATCGCGGCGTGCCAGGTAGTCGTTCACGGTAATGACGTGAACCCCTTTGCCAGCGAGGGCATTCAAATAGACTGGCAATGTGGCCGTGAGGGTTTTGCCTTCACCAGTGCGCATTTCGGCAATTTTGCCTTCATGCAGCACGATACCGCCGATGAGCTGCACGTCGAAATGCCGCTTCTTATCGACGCGCCATCCAGCCTCGCGCACAGTCGCGAAGGCCTCAGGTAGGAGGGCGTCTAGCGTCTCCCCGTTGGCTAGCCGCTGTTTGAATTCAGCGGTCTTGCCTTGTAGCTCAGCGTCGCTGAGGCTCTTGATTGAAGCCTCAAGGCTGTTAATGCGCAAGACCAGTCCTTGGATGCGCTTAAGTTCACGATCATTCTTGCTGCCGAAAATCTTCTTCAGGATCTGCATGAGGCTGCCCAATTCTGTCGCAAGCGGTTCATGGAACCTTGGCAATATACCTTCCCGCCTGGAACTTGGGAAACAGCAACTATCGCTTGGACTTAATAGATCCGGTAGATGTCGGCCATATCAAGGATAAATTTTTGCGGATTCTCTAGTTTCCCGTTAATTACGACTTCATAGTGTAGGTGTGGTCCGGTAGCTCGTCCCGTCTCCCCAACTGTGCCTATTTGCTCGCCGCGACCTACTTTCTGGCCAGGCTGCACCAGATTCTGATGGTTGTGACCATACCGCGTCACAACACCATAACCATGTGCAATCATTATGAAGTTTCCGAATCCAGCTTTGGCGCCCGTAAAAATCACGACACCGTCCGCCGGTGCCATAATCGGTGTGCCCACAGGTGCGGCTATGTCTATTCCTGCGTGGGCGGTGCGTTCACCCGTAAACGGAGAGACCCGAGTGCCGAAGCCGCTAGTGATCCAGCCATCAACTGGCGCGACGGAGGGAATCGATGACAATAAATTCTTTTGCTGGCTCAGGGTAGACAGCAGGTGCTGAAGTTCCATGGCGTGGTTATTGGCGGCATGTCCGATAGACGCCAAGCGGTCAAAGATTGGACGAAAAACTAGTTTATCTACATTCAGTCCGACCGGAACGTATGCGCTCGAGTCCTTGTTGGCAACAATGGCGGTCGACTGCTGGGCCACACTAAACTCTTCGGCAGTAAGCGGCCCAATACCCGTTTTTTTTGTGAATTTTTGTACTTTCAGTGCAGTTAATTCACCCAATTTACCCGTGTAATCCTGGACTCGACGCAGAGCTCCTTTGACCTCTTCCAGGTTCTGCATAAGCAGCCGAGCCTCGCCCTTGAGGTCTTCGTTCTCGCTCGCCACCATCCTAAAATTATTTCGAAAATAGCGAAGTTCTAGATAGTCAAACAAGACGAAGCCCGCAGCGCATAGGGCTACAAGGCTCAGACCGAAGGTGATCTTGACCAGCGCTTCGGGAATGCGCAGCTGACGCGTCGCGCGACAGCCGTCAGGGATGATCATGATGGTGATTCGTTTCATCGGGAGTCCCTCCGAAGGCGGGAGCCCTACTTGACTGGCAGGGAAAGAAATTTTGCCGGATTCAAGTGGGGGCAGGCGGGTGCGGTAAGCGGAAATTAACTTTCAGGATGACTACGGTTATGTTGTCTTCTCCACCACGTTCATTGGCGAGATTGATTAATTTAGGTGCGGCATCAAGTTCGTTGTCACGAAGCATGAGGGACATTTCTTTGTCGCTCACTTTTCCGTGCAAACCATCGCTACACATGAGGATCATGTCGCCATTTTCCAGGGCCAGGCTTGTCGTGTCGACGTCCTCTTCCTCTTGATAGCCAACACTTCTAGTAATGACGTTCCGAAGGTGATGAAGATCGGCCTCTTCTTTAGTGAGGATACCAGCCCGCACTTGCTCGCTAACTAACGAGTGATCGTTTGTTACTTGATAGATGAAACCGCGCCTTAGCAGGTAGCATCGACTGTCGCCGACATGTGCTATGTAGGCAAACTTATCTACAACGATCGCAGCTGTGGCAGTGGTTCCCATTCCTCTAAGGGTGGGCTCTTCAAGGGCGCGCTCATATATTTTGGTGGAAGCATGATTTACTGCGTTGGCCATCAGATTACTGATTCTTGCATCAGGATGCTGACGATCCTGCGAGCCAGTAATGAGATCCTTTTGATCTAGAAGGTACTGAGAGATAGACGTAATGCAGAGGTTGCTGGCGATTTCACCGCCGGCATGGCCACCCATCCCATCGGCCACAATATAAAGGTGAAGCTCGTCGTCCACGAGGAACGAGTCCTGATTGCAGGAACGCACTAATCCAACATGGGTTGCACCAGTAGCGGTCACAGCGATTTCAGCGTCGGCGTGCAAATAATCTTCCTAGAATTGCGGGAAAGTTATTCTCGAAAGAAGCGGGAGTGTTGTTTAGGAGATACTCTTAAAATTTTAGCACGGTTGTAAAGACTCGACCAGTCGTTGGCTGAGGAAGGAATGTATTGCGAGAGAAGAGGCACTCATTGGGATTTTGCTAATCTTGCACACAAGAACTCGGCCGTCGCTCCAGCGGCTCCCGCGAAGTGCTGACGCCATTGAGAGTGAGAGTCAGGCCCGACACTGTTGGTGACTGCTAACACTACAGCTAAGCTAGCGGCTTGTGCCGCTATTTCACCCACACATGAGTATAGCTCAAGATTTTCGACACAGGGATCGGCTGATAAATGATCTGGCAGTTTACTCACCAGGCTAATGCCCGGAGAGCAAATGACCTTTTTCTCTGGAAGTGACTGGCAATAGGCAGGAGCAGGAGGTAGCACGATTGGTGGCGCTGAATCCTTCACGGTGTAGGAGAGGCCTAAACGCTCACATGTTGGTAACCAATGAACCTCTTGCGCCCTTATTAGATGGACTCGATTGAATGCCCCAAATATTCCGCATGTGCCCACAAAGATTACATTGCGACCGCGGCACGCTTCAGCGACTTGTCTGGCTCGTTTGGCCGCATTAAGTGAGCCTATTCCGATCAACTTAGTTGTCGGGTTCATTCCCTTTTCCTGCAGGGCATTGGTTAAAGGGTCGAGCTCAAATTTTGCTGCAGCAATGATGACTAGGTCCACAGGTACTCGCTTTAGACAACATGGAGCCTGACGGTTACGACAGGCTTCTTCTTCAAGACTAATTGCAGCTCGCGGCGGATAAACTTGCGAATTTCCTCATTGATAACTTCCGAATTTTGCCCTTTTTGTAATAGGCCCTGAGCTGCGATATTTGCCACTTTCGCGGCTTTATCAGCACGCCATTTAGCTTCGTTGATGGAAATCGGAAAGGCCAAACCGGTGAACTCTATGCTTGGACGTACTAGCCAAGTCTCCCGCTTAAAATCAAATACGCCATCTACTAATGCGGCGCCCAATTCACCTATCCGCAGTCGTTCCCGCAGGTCTTCGTAAGACAGAATCGTACTAGAGTCTCCGTCGACAAATGCAAGTTCCACGTCTATGTGGCCGACTACGTCGACACCAAAACGACTAGCGTCCAGTACGTCTCCAGATTCAATCAATTGACACTGCGTTGAAATGCCCAATCGTTCCGGTCTTTGTGAGTTAGCATGGAGTTGACTAAACGCCCCGTGCACGGGCAAGTAATGACGTGGCTTAAGGAGTCCGACCAAGTGGTCAATATCACCGCCATACGCATGCCCACTAACATGGATACCCGGTGCCTCTCGAGCGGTGATCACCCGAGCACCAGCTCGCAGTAAATTATTAGATAGGCTAATTACGGCTCTCTCGTTGCCTGGAATCAAGCGAGATGACCAGATTACGGTGTCGCCATCGCTAATTCTGAAGTGCCTATGTTCGCCACTTGCGATTCGAGCCAGCCCAGAGCGTCTTTCACCCTGACAGCCAGTGGTTAAAACCAGAAGTCTTTCCCGCGGAATACTGCCCAGTTGATCGTCAGCCACACGCAGATTTTCAGGCAAGTGATAGAGGCCTAAGTTTTTAGCTATGGCTAGCGTACCCTCTAGGCCACCCCCTGTTATGTATAGTTTGCGTCCGGTAGCTTGGCAGACATCCACGATTGTTTTTAAGCGCCCTAAGTTACTGGAGAATGTCGTAATAATGGCGGCCTTTTCACACGCGTTCACCACGTCTTTCAGGGGCTCAAAGACAGTGTCCTCGCCAGGGCAAAATCCATCTTTATCTGCGTTTGTACTATCCGTTAGGAGAAGGTCGACGCCCTCGTTACCAATTGCGGCTAATTTCTCAAAATCTGTCGGCTTTTCGAGTATCGGGTGTTGTTCGAATTTAAAGTCACCGGTATGAAAAATGGTTAAACCAGGCAAACGGAGGAATAGTGAGCAGGTCATTGGAATGGAATGATTGACGTGAACAAATTCTGCGTCAAAACCAGCCGTGACTACATGATCGCCCGCCTCGACGACGTTAAGCTTATAGGCGTTGGGATCTTTGCCCATTCTGGAGAACTTTGAGCGTAGTAGCTCGATAGTCCACCCTGTGCCGTAGACTGGCGCCGGCCACTTTTGCAACAAATGCGGCATCGCACCAAGATGGTCCTCATGGCCATGGGTTAATAAATAGGCATGGACCCCCCCCGCCGCTTGGAACCACGGGTCCACATTCGGCAACATGGCATCGATTCCAAGTCGGAAAGGCTCAGGAAATCGAACGCCGGCGTCGATTACAAAAAGCTTCCCGCGGACTAGAAATGCGGTGAGGTTCATTCCAAACTCGCCGCACCCACCTAATGGTATGATGCGTACTGAGTCAGGGTCATGGTAAGGGGCAAAGTACTGCTGATCTGAGATCAAAGGCTTTTTATCCTTTGGTTGGAGCAAATTCAAAAGGGTAACTCACTTCGATGCTGCCCCGACGCGGCCTCGGGAAGCGCCAGGCGGCAATTTTCCGCCGGATGCAATCTGTCATACGCGGGTCTTTGATACTAGTGTTGATGAGCGCTAGGTCCGAAATAGTCCCTCTAGAATCAATTCGCCAACGCCATTCCATGGTACCAGCGGCTTGTTCATTGCGCCGAAGGGCGAGTTCATAACAGAGCTGAAGTTCAAATTGGTTCTTTTTTATATAGTTTTCGATGAGCGCAGGTTCAATCTCACCGACTAGTGGCTCCTGTATCACCGCCTTGCTCTCTGGTTTGGTCTCAGCCTTGACTTGACCAAATTCCGCTGCTTGAAGCTGATAAAGTTTTTCGTCGGCAATCATGAAGTCAACTTGATTGGCGAAAGACGCAAAGCGAACGCCATCTGGAATCGCGATTGGCTTTGGCGACGCCGGTGTAATGAAGTCTTTTTCTCCCATAAGACTCACGACTTTTGACTGTTTTTTTTCGGCGCGCTTTGCAAGAGTCTTGGTCTCTTCATAAACCAGCTCCTCTTCACTTAGGATATTAAAAGGTTTTATTTTACCTGTTGCAGCGGATAGTGGGTCGACTTCATTAACGTTTTTGTATTCTTCCCAGGCGTACTCGGGATCATGAGGGAACACCTTTTGAATCCGACGCTTTGCCGCGAGATTTTCATCAAAGCTTTTATGTAAAATGGAAATCTTGTCAGCAACTCGCAGCATGCTTCCGGGTAAACTCTCGCCGACTACACTTGGTATGGTGATTAGACCGACGCCGTTTTTCATCATTTGCAGTTGGTCGATCTCTTGCTGCCTCTGCCGTTTTGCGGCAGCGACACTACGAGAATTTTCCTGCAGGACCCGGTAGGTTTCCACTGTTGTAGGCAGCAGGAGGCGCTCGTTTTGCAGAGGCCATCCCATCATAGATGCTGTAACATTTGTATAAAACGCCATAACTTGTTGTAACAAACGCGGCCGATTTAGTTGTTTTTGTAGGGCTTCGGGCGCATGAATCAAATGTGCCGGTGAGACGAAGTTCAAAATATACTCGTCGGCAATCTCTCCCATGGCAGTTGGGCGAGACACGGGTCGGTTTAATAGTCCAATACAGGCACTTCCGAATATGACTAAGGCCATAAGAGAGGCGATCGATGTTATTTGCCACTCGAGAATGCTTGGCATAATGAGTCTAAATATTGAGGACCTATATGCGGAGGCAACACGCAGGCTTGTAGCCTTGGGAGTGCGTTGGGCAGGACCAATCCTGACCATAATGCGAAGATCCCCGTTAGTCATGCTGGCATAGTCGCCATATTTTAATTCGATTGGCGATTGGTTGCGCCTGCCTTTGTCAATCGCGCGCAGTTGGCCTTTCAGGCTACAAAAACCGCTCCACTCATGATTTAAATCGATCATGATCCCGCTGGATGTGACGTGAAGAAAGTCCAAGCGCCCGTCATTAAAAGGGTAGTGAGGTAATACAAGTGGCCCAGAACCGGTGCTGGTAAGTGACAGTCGACCGCGGCGCTTCAGCCCCCGAGTCATCGAGGCCAGGGTGCTGCCGTTTTGCAAAACTTCGACGTAAAGGAATGCTCCTTTACTCTTCATACCGAGTGCGTTGCCTGTCTTTTTCTTGCTGTGGGCTGCTTTCTTCATTCCTGCGAGACACCTCCCTGATGAAGTGTCTGCGTCGCATTGGTGAGCACCGGATTTAGCGTTTCAAAGCCATAATTATTAATGCCAGCCTGGGCCAAGGCGTGAATAATTGGCCGCAAATGTAGATATTTTAATCTTTGATCAGCAGCGATCACCGCTGTCGTTTGGATGTTATAAATTCTTTGTAGCAAGGCTGCCGATTGAATTTCTTGATGAACTCTTTCCCTTAGGTAGAAGACCAACTCGCGAATATCGTGTTCAGATCTAATTTTCTGCGGCCAGCGGAAAACCTTCCTGTCATTTGTCGTGACAATGACATCATTTCCTATGGGGGTGACGCTTAGCCAGATTGCGCTATCGCGTTGAGGCATTGAGGGAAAAGTTACGACGTCTGCCGGGTTGCCCATGCGCGGATTGGTCGTAAACAGAACATGTGCCATAAGCAAAAGCACCAGGCCAAAGGCTAGCAGAAATGGATAGGGAAACCACCACAGTGGTTCACGGAGCCGATTCTGGGCGACAGTAAATCGGGAGCTCCAATGATTTTTGTCTAAAATTGGAGAGGACATTAGTTTAGCCCGCTACTTAGAACGACTCGTTTGAAGTGGGGAGAAGACCTGAGTCCAGCGATTACTTCTGTCAGTATGGGGACGGGGATTTCACCAGCGGGTATGAGAACTAGAATCTTACTTAAAGGAATATTTGATTCATGTGATCGATTTGTGACCCACTTAGTGAGCTGCTGCAGTAGCAGACTAAGTTGGGGGCTGCCGGAGGCATGTCGGATGATAAATTTGTTGCTCGTGTCTGAAAAGTTTTCTGAAAAGGCGGATAAGTCTCCAAAGAAAAAGGCGTCGGTGGTTAGGACTACGGTTGGAGTATTGCTAGTCAATGCCTCGGTAGTCCCTTCGCGGAATTGATGAAAGGCAGGATCTTGAAGAGAGGCCTGCAAAACAGGAATTTCAATTGGCACAATGCCGTAGCTAGCGGGCAAAGTGACAACCCGGAAGCAAAAGGCAAGGATGATGAAAAGTCCGAAAAGACTGACCAGCAAAGCCCGAAACAGCCATTGCTCGTCAGATGATTTCTTCCTCATCCTTGATATCTTCGATTGATACATCATCGAAGCTCTCTTCCGCAGGAGCAGCCGCGGGGGCTGCACCAGCAATCTTTTCATTGGTGGGTTGTTCGGACTGTGGTGAATGTGAGATCTCGGAATGCTCTGTCATCGGAACGTATGAAATGGCGTCACGAGGGGCTAAAAGATTAATTAGAACGGCGACACCATGGTGGATGCTTTCGGTTAGGTTTATGGCCATGCCTTTGAGCAAATAATATCCGGATAGCAATATTGTTCCAAAAAGAAGCCCGAGCGCAGTTGGGGAAAGTGAACTAGCTATACCTTGAGCTATGGTCGCTTGTTTCTTGGCCGTATCCAGCACGTCTACAGATTGAAATGCCACCCACAGAGAGTCGATGGTCCCCAGGATGCCGACCAACATTATTAGAAGTGTTAGTGCCGGCAAGGCCCCTAAGCGTCTTTCTATACTTGGCAAGAATTCCAGCGCTTCTTCCTCAATAGTGCCGCGGACTTTAGTCGGGTCGCTATCTGCAGCTTCGAGAGCCCTGCAGGCTATTTTGGGGAGCGAAGTAGACGACGTGTTTTTACAGAGGTTGACGGCCCTGTTTAAATCTTCAGAGAGAACCATCTTCCTTAGACTGTTGAGGAACTTTGAAAAATTTATGTGGTAGACCGCTTGTAACATGATCAACCGTTCAAAAAATAAAATACAGGCAATAAATCCTATGGCTAACATCGTCAGCACATAGCCATTACCCATCTGTAAGCTACGGGCGACCTCACTCCACATAGTTTTACTCCAAGTCGTTTTCTCTATTGTAACTTATAAGCGCATGAATACCCAGCCGCCTGCCCTTGTTGCGCCGGTCACAGTGGAACCAGATGCCCGGCGCGTCAGAAATTAGCTGAGTATTTTTTTTGTCTTGGAGTGGTTAGGAACGTGTTTAGTGGGCTCAAGAGTTGAGGTGGACGTAGCTGGCGTCGGAATTTGATCTGAGGCGTGATTTGCAGTACTCGTTTTTAAAGTTAAAGAACCATTTTCGTGAGCTCTTATCATGGCGCGAAGTATTTCTGGGTCGAATAGCTCACGTTCTTCGGTGATTCGGCTGATCGCATCGGATTGATCCATAAACCCAGAATAAGCTCGTCCAGAAACCATGGCGTCGAAGACATCGGACAGCGCCACAATCCTGCCAAAAAACGGAATGTCCTCTCCCGTCAGACCATCAGGGTATCCTGAGCCATCCCACTTTTCGTGGTGATGTTTGACGCCAGAGATGAATCTCTGTGCATTAGGCATATGACTAATAATGTCAGAGCCGATCGTGGGATGCAGTTTCATTTCCTCATATTCCTCCGAGCTAAGCATGGAGGCTTTCTTGAGAATTGCATCCGGGATGCCAATTTTACCAATGTCGTGACACAGGGCGCTGATTAAGAGCAGCTTCTTGAGGTCTCGACTTAATTTGAGTTCGTCTGCAATGGCGATCGAGTAACGGCTCACCCTTTCCGAATGGCCATGTGTATAGGTGTCCTTAGCTTCGATAGTCGCGACCATCGTCTCAATCATCCCAAGCATCCAGGCATCTAATTCGCGCCGAAGCAGCATGTTCTCAAAAGAAGGCGCGCATCGACTAATCAGTGCTTGTGCCAAATCCAGTTCTTTTGGTGAGAGGCTAGATTCTGTGGACGAGGCCTCTAAGTGAACTATACAAATCGTTTCGTCGTTATAGACCATCGGAAGAATTAACCTAGTGTCACCTTGATGAGTCACATGGGGTGAGAATTCAGTCGGCAGAAGGATGCCTTGTTTTCGCGCCAGAACATCTTCGAACGCGCGCTGACTAAGTACAAACGATTCTTTTTTTCTTCTGTAGTGTCTGCTTGCAATTGGAACAAGTTGCCGTGTGGGAGCGCTCCACATAAAAAATGCAGCCCGATTGGCAGATGGGACCAGCTTGCCAATGGACTTGAGTAGAGCCTTGCTGGCTTCTTCGAAATCATGAATTACTACAATATTTCCATGTAGATCATAGACTTCCTTGACGGCCTTGAGATCTGTCGTGAGCTGATTCATCACGCCTAGTTGATTCAGTCTTTGAGGGGCAAACTTTTTAGGTTGGTCCCCACGCCCTAATTCAATCGGCCCTTTGAGTCCCAGGTCCTCTGAAAGAATCATATCGAACTGCAATATTTCATTGGTCAATTGTATGTTTGGTTCCGAAGTCACGAATTGAAATTCGGTAGATCCAACCAGCAGCTTGTCGTTATTTTGGATAATGGAATTTAAGACTCGGTCACCGTTGATAAATGTTCCATTTCTTGACTCGAGATCCTCGCAGATAAATAAGCGGCCGCGTCGCTTAATGCGGAGGTGAAAACGAGACACTTCCTCGTCATCGAGCACCACAGAGTTCGTGTCATCCCTGCCGATAGTAATAGGAAATTGAGCCAGAACTATTCGTTTTCCGGAATCAGCACCGCGTTCTACGATTAGTACGGTCATTTCTTAGTTTGCCTAATGGACACGGTTGCTCCAAAAACACCTCTGTTGACTTCCTGCGTGTCGGCTGAAGTCTCTCGCAGCTTAAGCTGAGGGGGAGACTTGCCGATAAAACTTATGAAACTGAAATCAATCATTCAGCCGATGAGCACTAAAATGAGCCGTTTGATAATTCCCATTTTTTTATTAGCGATTATCGCTGTTGGGGCACTATCTCTTGCGAGCTTTCGGCAGAATAAGCTCGCTAGCCGTACGCTGCCGCCGCTAGGCGAAAGACAATACCTACTGCCCAATGACCGCCGCTTCGATGGTGTATCCATACAGAGACTTAGCCAAGGCGATGCGGCGCGGTACATGCGAGACCCGGATCGACCAAGTAAATTCCATTCAGCAAAAGCGGAGCATTCTGTAGATTATGCTGTGCCAGCCCTACCTAAAACTTCAGTTCCACGTGCGAAGAGTGCGGAGCTTCGCTTCCATAGTGTTAAAGTCAGTGGCCGAGCCACACGCCCTCGGCTGGATTTCAATTTGGAGTCCCTACCAATAGAGCGCGCCGATGAGCCGATGAGCCAAGATTTTTATCCGAGGGTTTTTGCCCCGGCTCAGGACTACTCGTTTTAAGCCACGCCTCTTACAATCCGAAACCGCCTGCCTTAGGCTTTCCCGTTTCATGTTATCTGCGCTGCTGTTGCTTTTAGGTGGTGTACGCAGACCCTAACACTGGTTGACTGGCTGGTCAACTTAAAATCTTCTCTAGTCGATTCGGGTGATCCAAAGTTACAAATAGTACTTAAGCTAAAGTGCTCCCGAAAACTAAAAGGTCGACACCATGCTTTCCGAGTTGATCGCTTTTGATGAAGCGACGTTCCGTTTTATCAATCAGCAACTCGCCTCGCCGGTTCTTGATTCCTGTATGATGTTCGTTTCGAATAAATATACTTGGGTGACTGCTGGTTTAATTTTTTTGTTGTTTGCCTTCATCCAAAAGCGCAGGACTCTGCTACCTATATGCGTGATGATCGCGCTAACCATCGGGCTGACTGACTTTATGACCTTTCAGGTTTTAAAGCCGACATTTGCGCGCGATCGTCCCTGTCGGCAGTTTCAGGATATTCATTTGGTCCCCGAGTTCTGCGGGGGGGATCATGGTTTTCCCTCCAACCATGCTGCAAACGGCATGGCTGTCACGGTGTTGCTCGTACTTAATTCCAACGTTTGGGTGGCTCTGACTGCCTTTCTGATGACGACATTGGTTGGATTTAGTCGGGTATATCTGGGAGTCCATTTTCCAGGTGATGTGCTAGCAGGATTTTTGTGCGGCGCTTTGTTTGGACTGATCAGTCATGTTTTGATTAAAGTTTTTTCAAAATTTGTTGGCCGACTAATTAAAGATCGCCGGTTAAATCAATTGTGACCATCGGTTTGCGTTCTTTGACACCGCCCACATCGTTAAAGGCAATAACCAAAATACTTAGTCTGGTTAATGCTAGCGAGCCTGCTCCGGAAAGATCGCCGCCGAAGGGTAGTAGGAAGCCAAATCCTGCAGACCTGTAGCTAAAGTGCTCTCTACCAGCAACGCCTAAATCATAGTAGACGCGCCAACGCATTTGTCTCGAGAGTATAAGGGAGTCATAGGGTAGTGGGAGGAAGAAAGGTAAGTACAGGTCGAAGCTCGTCGTTGCTATAGAGCGCACCCACGTTCCGATGCTGTAAAGCCTTAAATGCGCCTCTCCGAGATTCGTTGGTTTAAAGAGAGCCACTTGCGGAAGATTGCCGTCTCCGTCAACTTCACCGCGGAATAGTCTCACGCTAAATTTACTTTGATTAGTTATGTTGCATTCGGTGCTCATGACGCCGAATCGTCGATCGTAGTTAAATCCGTGAGCCATGGCTCCAGGAGCTTTTTCAAAACTGAGCCCAAGACGGTAATTGCAGCTGCGTGTATAGCCTACTGGCTGTAGGTTCGCGCCAATTCCGACCGTGCCATGGTTGGTTTCTGGTTGGCCCGCCCGTTCACGATTGCGCAATGACCAGTCCATGCTTAGGTAGGGAAAGCTTTTTATCAACGGCGAGCGAATTAACGAAGCTTGCAGCAATCGATCGTGGTCATAGTTTTGACTGAGGTTAAGATCCAGTTTGGCAGCGACTTGTGGGAGCTTTATAGAATCGCTAATCCGCACAGACGCCAGCTTTGTTCCTGGAGCCACTTCTGCACGCCCGATGATTCCGTGACTGATATATCGGAAGAGAGCAGCCTGAACTCCTAAAGAAAATGGTTCTCCAGGCCGCCGGAATGCATAAGGTAGCCATAATAATGTGTAAGCATCATCACGCAGAGTATTTGCATTCCCCGGGAATAATGACCAAGGAGCAGTACCTAAACGATCATTGAACCGATCTGCATCAAATGTTTCATGTGTGGGGTCAAGAGCTACATCCATGGGTTCATGCGGTGTAACTATGCTAGCCACCCATGATGCGTCTCCATTTTTCTCGAGATGAGGTTCACCATGGGCGATATAGGTTCGATTGCTTGCGTCCTTGATTCCAAAAGACGGAGGGTAATCAATTCCCCCCTCCTGTTTAGCTTTAAGCTCAGAGATCCAATTACCATTAGGCAGCATTCTCGAGTTCACGTCTGTCAGCGCAAAATCTGGCCAGCCATCGCTAGTCCACCAGGCCGTGAGACTGCGGTCCAATTGGTCTCTGGCTACCGGTGAGAATGGCGAAGGTAGTTGAGTCAGAGCAGAGCGAAACTGTTTAGGCGACAGGGATCCATGTATGTGATTCTTGGTCAAAGACCGAAGGAAGCGGAAAAATAATTGATCACCGACTAAATCTTTAAGTTGTCTGAGGGCCGAAGTGTGTTTCGTGAACAGTAGCGGATTCTGCTCTGCGAAAGGTAGGGTGGAGTCGTATGAAGCTGTGGTAAGAATCGCAAATGGGGAGTTCTGACGTAACAAAGACGAAGATATTTCTGTGTTTTGCAAATAATCAAATGATAGCCATTCGCTAAATAATTCTGAAGAACTAAACAAGTTAAAAATTGGCGGATATTGTCTCATCGACTCGAGGGTGACGAATTCTGCGACGCCTACCGACAACCAGTCGTCGTCAGGTGATGGGCCTTTTATGGCACCCCCGTACCACTGCCTTGCTAACTGAAGAGTTAGCATCCAATGCTGCCAATTTAGGTAAGATCCCTGCGCCTTACTGAAGATCGCCTGAGCTGGCGTATTGAGCGCTATGACACCCGGTAATCCATGGTGCTGGAGCTCAGGTGTTTCCATGATGGTCAGACTGGGATAGGGATAAGGACCAAGCATGTTGGTCATAATTGGTAGAATTTTGCTGATAGTCTCAGTTAGTTTAAGGAAATCTGTCGAGTAATAAAAAAAGTCGACCGAGACATCGCCGGCCTTGAATTTGATTTGTTCATAGTTTTTACCTAATGCAAATGTGATATCTCGACTTATTTGATCTACTGACACTTTGGTTGCATCGGTTATCTCTCCGAGTCCGAGATACTGCCAGTCACTCGGGAGGCTGAGTTCCCCAATGTAGTGTGCGGATACCTGTCGTCTGTAATAGACCTGATCTAAATTGGGCGGTGGGCAGTGGTCCAGTAATTCAGGCATGAAACCGTGGTAAAACCAGTAGTTATCATCTGAATTCGGCAGCCTCGGAACTTGGCTTTCGAAAGTTAGGACCAGCTCTTCTTCCGCAGACCAATCGGCGGGGGTTGATATCTTAAGAAGCTGGGGAATTGGGAAGGCTGCGGCAATGCCTTGAGTGGTTAACGTCACGCGCAGATTACCGTCGTGAAAAACAGCTGCTGGGGACTTTGCTGAGAGCATGTCGAAGCGGCGATGCGTGCCGCGGTCTTCACCATAGTCCGGGTCTGCGTAGGGCAAATATAGGCAGTGACCATCTCGGGGACGCCAGTTACTGATCCGCATCTCCCCACGGACTAGATTTGGTCTGCTGTCATCCTCAGCTGGATTGACGACCGCAGTGAAATGCACCTCGGGTAGGCTACCCTCGCCCGTCTCTTTAGTTGTAGCGGAAAGAGCCGAACCATCTTTCACAGGAATAGAGTACGCCTGGCTGCCGAAGGCAAGCCAGGTGATGATTAATATCTTTTCTCTCACGCCTCGTCCGGGAAAAAGCGCTGGCCGGCAGCAGCGTACTTAACTAAAAGCTCAGCCGGTTTGAATCTTGCGCCATACAGGTCTTCCAGCTTTTGCAGGCGACTGACTAACTCTCCTGCTCCGACGTGATCCGCGTATTTGAAAGGTCCGCCCCAAAAGGGTGGGAAGCCGAGACCAAAGACAGCCCCGACATCACCATCGTAAGCGCTGGCTAAAATGCCTTCTTCTAGGCAACGAATGGATTCATTTACGAATACAAGAAGACACCGCTCAACGATCTCCTCGGCTGTAGATTTCTTTCCCGTCGTCGATGCGCGAATGAGTTCGGTGACGGTTGGGTCAGGGCGGCCCTTTTTACCGTTTTCGTATAGATAAAATCCCTTGTTATTCTTTCTACCTAAGCGCCCACTGTCGGCAATTGCCCCGAGTCCCTTCGGCGGTACCAGGCGACTGGGGAAGGCGCTGGCTATGGTTTCGAGCACATGGATGCCAACGTCGATTCCTACCTCGTCGATTAATGCTATCGGCCCTACCGGAAAACCGAAGTCGATCATGGCTTTGTCGATGGCTTCAACGGAGGTGCCCTCTTCTAGGATCAGAGACCCCTCGTTGAGCAAGAAAGATAATGCCCTGGTCGTATAGAAGCCTGGACCATCCTTGACGATAATCACCTGTTTGCCTAGCTCTTGCCCCAACTCCACCGTTCTAGCGGTCACCCAGTCGGCAGTGGCGTCTGTAATAACTACTTCAAGTAATGGCATTTTCTCTACTGGCGAGAAAAAATGCATGCCGATTACTCTTTCAGGGTGTTTAGCTTCTGCTGCAATTTGAGCAATCGGCAGAGCAGAGGTGTTGCTGGCGAAGATGAAGTCTTCTCCCGCTCTCTCCTCGACTTGCTTAAGGAGTTTTTGCTTTAGGCGCAGATCTTCAAACACGGCTTCAATGACAATGTCAGTCTTGTTCAGTCCAACCGTGCTCAAACCCGGGGAAAGATGGCCTAACTTTTGGCCAACTTCAAAAGATTTGATGCGGCGGCGATCGAGCTTCTTCTGGAAGTAGTCTCGGGAGTGTTTAAGAGCACGACCGATAGAATCTTTGTTGGGGTCGGCAAGGCGCACTCGGATGCCACGCTCTATCGCGACGGTCGCTATTCCCGCGCCCATAAATCCAGCACCGATGATCCCGATGCTTTCAACTTTACTCTGTCCGAATCGCTCGCGGCCCGCGTCTTTGAACCGATGCTTTTTTAGGCTTGTGGTGGCATGGAATAGATGGACTAAGCTGTGACTTTCGCGAGTAATAACGAGCTGTCCAAATAAGTCGGCCTCGAGCTCCAAGCCTTTCGCTAGGGATAATTCAAAGCCCTCAAAAACGGCATCCAGAGCCATAAATGAAGCTGGGTAATGGCCGTGTGTTTTAGCCTGCACCATTTCCTTTGCTTTTTTGTATATCAGCTTTCGCCCAAGTAGGTTGCCTTCAGTTGCCCATTTCGGCAGATCACTAGCAAGGTTTCCCGGCTTAATGTCGGCCAAGCCATGGTGGTGTTCACTGCGGCGTTTGTGCGCGTATAAGACGGCTTGTTCGCGCAGCAGTTGCACGGGCACGCAAGCGTCGGCCAGGCCTATTTTCTCGGCTTTTTTACCAGCGACTCGCTTGCCCGTCAGAATCAGGTCTAGGGCGGCTTGAATACCAATAAGTCGCGGCAAGCGCTGTGTGCCGCCGCCACCGGGTATTATCCCTAGTTGGATTTCGGGCAGACCCAATTTGGTGCGTGTATCGCTGGTCACAACTCTCCATGTACAAGCCAGTGCCAGCTCGAGCCCCCCACCAAGTGCTTGTCCATTGATGGCTGCTACAGTGGGTACTTTGAGATTAGCAATCTTTTGTAACACGGCTTGCATTTGGCGGGCGCCATTTGCGGCGATTTCCGCCGTTTTCATGGCATTGATTTCGGTAATATCAGCGCCGACTATGAAGTCTTTTTTTGCGCTCGTAATCACGACGCCAGCAAGAGAGGTGTCACCTTCGAAAGAGTCGAGTATTTCGTTTAGTTGACGAAGCACTTTCTCTGATAAGACATTTACGTCTTTGTCTTTGGTGTCGAGCACGAGTACTGCGACGTTGCCGACTTCTCTCTCAATTCGCCAAAACTCGCCCATGGTGAGTCACTCCTTTTAATCGTCAAATGCGCTCGATCAACATCGCGCCGGACATTCCACCAGCAGCGCAGATAGCAATTAGGCCTAAATTTTTGTCACTACGAATAAGTTCATTAGACAACGTGGTAACTAAGCGTGATCCAGTGGCTCCAAATGGATGGCCGATGGCGAGTGCGCCGCCGTTGACGTTGACTCGATCCATTGGAAACGCTCCTAGCGCTTTAGTGCCAAAATGCTGTTCCATAAAATCCGTAGATTCCATTGAACGCGTGCAGCTGAGGACCTGCGCCGCAAAAGCCTCATGTATTTCAAAGAGATCGATATCATTTAAAGTGAGGCCATTTTTTTTGAGGATCAACGGTATAGAAATCGCTGGTCCTATGAGCAGCTGTTCGTATGGATTGACGCCAACAAAGACCATGTCTTTAATTCGCGCTTTCGCTTTGAGCCCGAGGCTTTTAGCTCGTGCTTCATCGGCAATCAGAGTGACGGCCGCCCCGTCGGTTAATGGCGAGGCATTGCCTGCGGTGATTGTTCCGTAGCGACGGTCGAAGGCTGGCTTCAGATCTTTAAGGGCTTCAATCGAAGTATCTGCGCGCACCATATTGTCACGATCGACGCATACGGCATATTTAGGTGTTGGCCAGGTTGGTATGATTTCAGCATCGAAGTAGCCTGATTCAACTGCCGCGGCGGCTTTCTTGTGGGACTCAACGGCAAACATATCTTGGTCATGTTTGCTGATCCGGTTAATTTTCGCCATCATCTCCGCATGCTCACCCATAGTAAAGCCGGTCAATGGCTCGGAAAGACTGGGTGGCTTAGGTAGCCAGGCCTTGGCACTAAAGTTTTTCAGAAGATTGAGCTTAGAAGCAGTTGTTCTAGCCTTACTAAGAGTGACGAGAAATTTCCGAGCTTCGCGGGAGTAGACAATAGGGACATCACTCAGGCACTCCACGCCGCCAGCTAGTATCAGCGCCGGATTACCAAAGGCAATATTTCGAGCAGCGTCACTTATTGTCTGTAGGCTGCTCGTGCAGGCACGATTTAGCGTTAGTCCGTGTATGTGGGCAGGAAGTCCGAGATTTAAGACTGCGTCGCGAGCAACGTTGCCATTTTTAGTTTGTGGTACGACGACTCCACAGGAAACCTCATCAAGTTCCTCAGGGTCGAGCTCTAATCGTCTTATCAAACCATCGATCACTCGACTGTAAAGTTCGAGTGCGTCGCAATCTTCAAATACGCCAAAGGATTTGACGAAGGCGGTTCGCACGCCATCAATGATTACCGGTTTACCGTTGCCTTTGGGTAGGCTCCGTCGATATTTGGTCACCGTCATTAGCCGCTCTCCCCACACGTTTCAATTGTGTCCGCTCGAACTTCGTCCGGGTATCCTGATGAATCGCAAACTTATTGTGCACTAACCGCTCGATGGTTGCGAATATAAAGCTTATTTACAACCCGTCGTGAGTTCCAATTTAACGATGAGAAGTTAGCTATTTATTTTCTAAAATCTAGAAATAAATTTTTTATTACAGCAACTTGAGGAATGCTAGCCGGCCGGGCTGCGGCGCTGTTTCATGGTCTCAACGATTTGGTCGATGATCATCCGATCGGTTTTACTAAGATCAGTGAAGACGCCGCCAACACGATATCGCTCACCATCGAACCACCGACACTCGCCGCGGCACATGAGTCGAGTCGGTGCATAAATGCCTAGCGGTGCTAGAGGTATATGCAGCCAAAAATTTTCGCCAGTTCGTACCTTTTTGTCGCCAGTTAATTCGATCTTAAAGCCGCCTAAGCTGATATCTAGGAGAATGGCACTATGGATCCCGATTGGTAAAACCTTGAATTTTCGAAACTCTACGAGGGCGTGCGAGGTGTAGCGGTTCTCACGGTCCAGTTGGTTTTTTTTTGAATCCGATTGTTTATTCAAGGCGGCCTCGCCGACGATGCGTAGTATATACTTAGGATGGGGACGTGCAAAAATTATAGTATGTCCTCGGTCTTCCCGTCCATGAGTAAATCTTAGATGATTGCGGGGACTTTTTTGATGACTTATAGCGATGAACCTCCCATCCGCGTTCGCGTTTTAGTGCTGGGCGGCGGTATCCATGGCTGCGGTGTTCTACATGATCTAGTTAGTCGAGGATGGAATGATGTTCATTTGGTGGAAAAATCCACAATAGGTTCTGGTACTAGTTCAAAGTCGACTAAATTGATTCATGGCGGATTACGTTATCTTCAAAGAATGAGTGATTTTGGACTGGTAACCGAGGGCCTCAGTGAGCGACGCCTGCTCATGGAGTTAGCGCCTGACTTAGTAAAGCCAATGGAGTTTTTATTTCCGGTCATTAAACAGGCGGGTATGCCGCGTTGGATGGTTAAATTTGGACTTTCGATTTACGACAAATTAGCTGGTCGTAATCGCTTAGGCGAGCATAGGGTTGCAAGCTCCGACGAGGTTGCTTTTAAAGCCCCGCAACTCGATCAGGATAGATGCAAGATCGTATATTCTTTTTGGGATGCTCAGACGGATGATTTGGCTCTAGTGCAGCGCGTAGCTGCTTCGGCGCATAAACTGGGAGCCACAATTAGTGAGCATCTCGAGGTAGTCCAAGTAGAGGCTAACCCGGACGGTTGGACAGTCGTTGTCAGAAAGCCAGATGGCAGCATGCATGCGATCAGCGCACTATATGTGGTTAATTGTTTGGGCCCATGGGCGAATTTAATCCTTGAAAAAAGCGGCATCCCACCAAATTATCGCGGCATGAATAATAAGGGGGCGCACTTATTATTGCCTGATATTGGCCTCAAATCTGGTCTTTTTTTGCAGTCGCTCAAAGCAGACGGTCGGATCTTTTTTATGTTGCCATGGCTGGGGTCGACATTGGTTGGCACCACTGAGGACCTTTATACTGCCAACCCTGACCTGGTTGGCGTAGACGAGCGCGACATCGAGTATCTTTTAGACAATTGTAACCAGTTTCTCCTTCAGCCTCTGCAGCGCAGAGATGTAAAACAGGTGTTCGCCGGTCTTCGGTGGTTGGCGGTAGAAGAAGGGCGCGGATTGTCGGACACATCGCGACACTATGTTCTGGGAGAGCGAGTCAGCGGCCGAGGCCTTATCATCACGCTCTATGGTGGGAAGCTGACGGCCTATCGCGATTTGGCAGAATCGATTGGCGATAGGATATCGACCCATTTCGGCGAGTTTAAGGCAAGTGGTACCGCGCATAGGGTTAACTGGGCTAGCGCCTCAGAGTCGCCCAAGGTTTTACCAATTGATCAGCGATTTGCGAGTGTCCCAGTTTTATGAACAAGCGCACATTAATCAGCAAACAAAGACCGAAGCGTTCTTACCGCACGGTGATCGAAAGCTTGCGGCAGGTGTGGTCGATTGAGCGAGTCCCCGACCATGAATCTATTTGGCGACTTGGACAGCCTGCACTTGCGGCATTGCCAACGCAAAATGTCCGTATAGCTATTTGGAATCTTTGCAAAGGGTCCGGTGGTATCTTGTTCGAGCATGACTATCGGATGCTTTGCTACTCCTCGGATATAGTCATCACTCAAGAGGCTCTACTTTCGAAGCACGCTCAATCTATGTTTGCCGCCTCCGGTTTCGAGTCCGTACATGCCGCGTCCTACAAGCGACGTGACGGACTTCGAGATGGCGTCATGACAGTGGCTCGGGTGCAGACCTGCGTCGAGCCGCAACGGATCATCTGTAAATATCCAGAGCCCATTTTCAAAACTCCTAAAGCAGCTTTGATCAAAAAGTATCCGTTAATTGGCACCGACCAGAGTCTCATGGTGATTAATATTCATGCGACTCTCGTGCGCCTTAAGGCAGTGGCAATAGAAGAGATGGAGCACTTGCTTGCAAGATTACCAGAACACTATGGACCGATTATTCTGGCCGGTGATTTTAACACGTTTACACCAGGATACCTCAAAGCTATTGCCGGAGTGCTTCGACGAATCGGTCTCGAGTATGTTCCTATTCCCAATGACCCTAGACCGGTGACGCAAGCACTAGATCAGCTTTTCTGTCGTGGTCTCGAAGTGAGTAATGTGCGAGTCGACACTTCATTCCGCAATTCGGATCATTTCCCTATCCTTGCTGATGTTCGCCTGCGGCAAGTGGGCTGATGTTTCGAATTGGCTTTAATCACGCCCTAGAGCCGCCAACTTCGCGGATAAGATTTCGATCTCCTCTGCTACCTCTAACCAAGTTAGTTCGCTCGCATCCAACTGTTCTTGCGTTTGTTGGTGTGCTTTATGCAAATCGGCCGTCTTGCTAAAATCTGCACTATCGACTGACGCCATTTGACTCTCTAAATTCGCGAGGCTTCTGCGGAGATTGGCGTTGTCTTCATCTAGTTTTGCAAGTTGAGTTTGCAGACGCTGACGCTGCCTTTTGACCTCCTTGACGTCCTGATGACTGCCAGTGGTCTTGGGAGACTGAGCTTTCGTGTCAGGGGCTGCGGCTGATTCTGGCTCTTGCGGCTTAAGCACATTCGGAAAACCAGCGACTGCGGCAAGTCGTTCGTAATCGGCAAGTTTTCCCGGGAAAAGCATGGAGCGGCCATCGGGCAACATGGCAAACACGTGGGTACAGATCGCGTCGATAAAGTTACGATCATGACTGACAAAAAGCACAGTCCCTTCGTAATCATCCAAACTAGCTGCGAGTGTTTCTACGCTAGCCATGTCGAGGTGGTTTGTTGGCTCGTCTAGCAGCAGTAAACCAGCTTTTTGGGATAGCGCGCAGGCGAGTCCGACACGACTTTTCTCACCCCCAGACAGCACGCTTACGCGCTTAAAGGCAGCGTCACCGTGGAAAAGGAAGCCCCCCAACATGGCGCGCGCCTCTTTTTCGCTAATATTGCCGATCCGCACTAAATTTCCCAACACGGTATCATTGGGGACTAAGGTTTCACGCTGTTCCTGGGCGAAATAGGCCAGATCTACTCCAGGACTTAGGTTAAATGACCCGCTAATTGGGTGGCACCGTCCAGCGATCGTGCGCAGCAGGGTTGATTTGCCGATTCCGTTGGCGCCGATGATGGCAACTTTGGCAGCTCGTTCCATCTCAAGGTCAAGGTGACTAGCGAGTGGACTCGAGTATCCGATAGCACCGTCCTCGATCTTGAGCACGATGCGGGGTACTTTCGGTGGCGTAGGAATCGGGATAAAAACCGTCTCCTCTTCGCCTTCCGGGGCGAGGGTGTCTTCCATGTCGCGAATGCGGGCGATCATCTTAACGCGCGACTGAGCCTGCGCCGCCTTAGTGGCTTTGGCGCCGAAGCGTTCGACAAAATGTTCCATCTGCTCACGGCGGCGGCGAAGTTGATCTCTTTCTGCTTGAGCTTGGGCTAGACGTTCTTCCCGCGCGGCGAGAAACGCATCAAAGTTACCCCGGTACGGTTGCAGCTGACCGTTGGCTAGATGCAGCGTCAACGTGGATAAGCGATTGAGTAGAGAGCGATCATGAGAAACAAAGAGTAGCGTCCCGCGAAAGCTACGAAGGTATTCCTCCACCCAAACGAGACTTGGTAGATCGAGGTGGTTCGTCGGTTCGTCGAGAATGAGGAAGTCTGGCTGACGCAGGAATAAGCGGGCCAGCTCTAAGCGCATACGCCAGCCACCGGAAAGGTCGGTGGGCGCCTTACTCAAGTCTGCGGCGCTAAATCCAAGGCCAGATAAAATCGCTGTAGCCCTGGACTCCAAGCTGTAGCCGCCTTCTAGGCGGAAAGCGGTCTCGGCTCTTTCGTATTGATCAAGGGCTTTCGGATCGTGCTCGACTTGCATGCGGGCAAGAGCCTGTTCCATAGAATCACGGAGTGCGACTATCTTGGTGGCACCAGCTTGGCACTCTTCTAGGACGCTGGCCGCTGGATTTGGGTTTGGCGACTGCGGTAGGTAGCCGACAGTAGTCTGTCCAGAGACCACAACACCCCCCGCATCTGGCTGCTCCAATCCGCAGATGACGTTGAGCAGGGTGGTCTTACCTGCGCCGTTAGCACCAACCAGGGCGATTCGTTCACCGTCAGGAAAGTGATAGGAGGCGTCGGCGAACAGAACTTTGGTACCGAATGATTTCTGAAGGTTTTGTATCCGCATTCTATAGCCAAATCAATTGGTTGCGCTGTTTTTTGAGGCGTTCTGTGGCGCCGGGTCGCGGGCACCCTCGGCGGCCGTACGATACAGAATTAAAGGAAAACTTCACGATGTTAATTAGCTAATAGCCGGCAAAAGCATGCTTAGGCTAATATCCTAGCCCTCACAGGGTGGCTAGCCTACCCTAACTAAAACAATCTGAGGTTTAAGTGATGAAAGCCGTCACATCGGACGTTAATTTTCCGCAACTGGAAAACGAACTACTCGCAGAGTGGCGCGAGCGGGATACTTTTGCTGAGTCTATGCGCCAGCGCCAGGGTGCCAAAGAGTTTACGTTTTACGACGGCCCACCCTTTGCCAATGGTCTGCCTCACTATGGCCACCTTCTTGCCAACACCATTAAAGACACCGTGCCGAGATACTGGACGATGCGTGGTTACTATGTGGACCGTCGGTTTGGCTGGGATTGTCACGGTGTTCCAGTCGAATACGAGATCGAAAAGCGTGATCAGCTAAAGGGCCGCGCAGATATTTTGGCGATGGGCGTTGATAAGTTCAACGAGGCGTGCCGAGCCTCCGTGCAGGCCTATACCCTAGAATGGGAAAGGACCATCACGCGCTTAGGTCGCTGGGTCGATTGGCGGAATCAGTACCGCACCATGGACAAGAGCTTCATGGAGTCTGTGTGGTGGGTCCTCTCGGAGCTGTATCGCCGTGACCTAGTTTATCGCGACTTCAAAGTGGTCCCCTACTCACCTAGAATCACAGCGGTATTGTCCAATTTCGAGGCCAATCAGAACTATAAAGACGTTCAAGATCCGGCGATCACCGTTAAATTCAAACTGTCAGATGAGGACGCCTATGTACTCGCCTGGACCACCACACCTTGGACACTCGTCTCCAATGTGGCTCTGTGTGTCGGTCCAAAGATCGAGTACGTGAAAATTCGCGACCTTGAGAGCGGCGAGTTTTATTATTTGGCCGAAGCTCGCGTACCTGCCCTCTATAAAAAAGCGTCGAAAGACCCGGCGAATCAGCCTTACGAAGTGATCGCTAAGGTCAGTGCTAGCGAGCTAGCCGGCCGTACTTACGAGCCACTATTCACCTACTTCAAAGATCACAAAAATGCCTTCCGCATCCTGGTCGATGAATACGTCACGACCGAGGACGGCACCGGAGTGGTGCATCAAGCACCTGCATTCGGGGAAGACGACTTCCGGGTGTGCCGGGCTAATGGCATCGGGCTGGTCGATCCAGTCGATGAAGAAGGCCGATTCAAAGGCGAAATCACCGAGCATAAGGGTGTTTTTGTTAAAGATGCCGACAAGGAGCTGATTCGTCGACTGCGCGACAGCGGGCAGTTGCTGCGCAACGAACAGCTGCTACATAGTTATCCATTCTGTGAGCGCACAGACACGCCACTGATTTATAAAGCCATTCAGACTTGGTACGTCGCCGTCGAGAAAATTAAAGACCGGCTTATCGCCAATAACCAACGCATTAACTGGGTGCCTGAGCATCTGCGCGATGGGCGAATGGGCAAGTGGTTAGAGAATGCCCGTGATTGGGCTATAAGTCGCAATCGGTTTTGGGGCACCCCTATTCCGATTTGGGTGTGTTCTAACGATGTGAACCATCGTGAAGTTATGAGCAGCGTTGCCCAGTTGGAAGAGAGATCCGGAGCCAAGATAGACGACCTGCACATCCATCATATCGATCGTTTGACGTTTACTTGTAGTCATTGCCAGGGCGAGATGAAGCGTATCCCCGAGGTTTTCGATTGCTGGTTCGAGTCTGGGTCGATGCCTTACGCGCAGATCCATTATCCCTTTGAACATAAGGAACGGTTTCATCAGCGTTTTCCGGCTGATTTCATCGCCGAAGGCTTAGATCAAACGCGGGGCTGGTTCTACACTCTAAGTGTGCTTTCGACGGCTCTGTTTAACGAGCCAGCATTTAAAAACGTCGTCGTGAACGGCATGGTCTTGGCCGAGGACGGTAAGAAAATGTCGAAGCGGCTTAAGAATTATACGCCGCCCGAAACCTTGATCGAGAAATTTGGCGCCGACAGCGTCCGCTTGTTTATGCTCAATTCGGCAGTGCTTAAAGCCGGTGACTTGTGCTTCTCGGATCAGGGTGTGCGTGACACCACTAGGGCTGTGCTGCTGCCCCTTTGGAATTCTCACAGCTTTTTGTCGACCTATGCCGAAGCCGATAAATGGCAACCAGACAGTGAGCTGGCAAGTGGCATCGCCCCAAAAGTGGATAGTGAATTAGATCGCTGGGTCATTTCTCGTTTCCACACTCTGTGTCAGCGCCTGCACGAAGAGATGCATCATTACCGCCTGTATAACGTCGTGCCACAGGTGCTCGACTTTATCGAAGACTTGACCAATTGGTACATCCGCTTAAGCCGCAAACGCTTCTGGGGTACTGACGACGATGGGACCAGCGGGTCCGCACATGATGCCAGTGATGCAGCGCAGGCTTACCGCACGCTGTATTATGTACTCCTCGGTTTTTCGAAGGTATTCGCCCCGTTCGCCCCATTTATTTCAGACCGAATCTATAAGAATCTGACGTCCGGCGTCGCTGGGTTGCCTGAGTCCGTGCATCTCTGCGACATCCCACTAGGTGACGCCGAATTGATCGACCGGGATTTGGAGGCGCGCATGGATTTACTCCGCCGCGCTAGTATCTTGGGCAGAAGTCTGCGTGCTAAACATCAAATCAAGACTCGCCAAGTGCTGCCATCGATGCTTGTGATCACCCGCAAGTCGGCCGACCGCGAGGCGATCGCGCGCGGCACGGACTTACTTCGTGGCGAACTTAACGTCAAAGAGGTGCTGTTCTCAACAGACGAGGCAGCGTACGTACTCCTGTCCCTTAAGCCCAACTTAAAAACCTTAGGGCCGCGACTAGGTAAACAGCTCAACGCTATGCGTCAGCATCTGGAAGAGCTGAATCGCCAACCGCAAAAGGTAGTTGATCTACTGATTTTACTTGAGGAAGCAGGCAAGGTTGAGGTGATGGGCCATGAGTTGGTTGAGGCCGACTTCCTCATTGACCGCGGACCGAAGGATGAGCGACTGATTGCCACTGACCGTGGCGTGACCGTCCTACTAGATACTCACCTCACTCCTGAGCTGGTTCAAGAGGGTTTGGCGCGAGAGTTGATCAACCGCATCCAGAGACTGCGCAAAGAGAAGGGGCTACAGGTATCTGACCGCATCAGCCTAAGTATCACTGCAGAGGCAAGCCTAGCGGGCGCAGCAGAGGCCTTCCGCGACTACATTAGTCGGGAGACTTTGGCCACCAGCTTAACTGTCCAAGCAGTGGATGCAGCTGCGCTGAATAAGGAGACTTGCGTTGATATTGAGGGAGCGCTTTGCCTCCTGGACCTTATTGCAACATCACAGCCTGCGTAGGAGTGGCAGTTGGCTAAAGCTAGCGCCATCATCTCGTTACTTTTTGGCATAGGTCTGTCTGGCTGCTACGTCACTCGGCAGGCCTGGCATCAAGGTGGTCTCCTGACCACCCGGAGGCCTGTGAGTGAGGTTGTGAGTGACCCAAAGACAACTCCCGAGACGCGCGCCAAGCTGGAGCGAGTGCAGGCCATACTCGCTTATGCGGCTAAGGAGCAGCTGAACACCGACGGTGCTTACGATTACTATATTCAAACTCAGGAGCCCGTCGTGTCCTACTTGGTACAGGCTGCTGAGGCTGACAAACTTCAGTTCGTGACCTGGTGGTTTCCGGTCGTAGGCAGCGTTCCGTACTTAGGCTTCTTTCAAAAAGGTGAACGCGACGATGAAGCCGTAAGGCTCCGGGCAAAGGGTTACGACGTAACGGAAGGCGGTGCTGGAGCATTCTCTAGCCTTGGTTGGTTTAATGATCCTATTTTTAGCAGTATGTTGGTCCGCAAGGACTCTGAACTCGCGCACCTATTTTTTCATGAGTTAACCCACCGCACGGTTTGGATTCCAAATGCTACGGCTTTTAACGAAAACCTTGCAGAATACGTGGCGGTGGTGCTGACGCGGCAGTACCTCACTGACCTTGGTGAATCTTCCGCTTTGGCAAAATATGATATGCGTCGCCAAGACAAGGGCCGCTTTAATCAGTGGCTGCGCGAACTAAAGGCTGACTTAGAGAAGCTTTATGGGCAGGACAAACTGCCTAAGGATAAGCTTTTGAAACTTAAAGCCGATATATTTACCGAGTACCAAAAATCACCACGGAAGCCGAAGTTTAGTCTGGTTGATTTTGTAGGTGGCGAAGATTGGAATAATGCTTCCGTGCTTAGCGCTGGTCTTTATTCTCCGGACACAGAGCGGTTTGACCTTTTGCGTAAGTGCATCGGTCAGCCAAGAATCAGGGTCTTCCTAAATGAGTTAAAAAGTGCGGTGGACAGTAGCGATGGTGATCTAGTCGCAGCAACAGCTAAGCTTTGTCCTAAATCTAAACACCCTCCTGCGAGGCAAGCACTACATGTGGATTGATGACGAAATCCTCCGTCGCTGCCAAGAGTCGGTAGTCAGTCACTGCTGGGTGCCGCAAGAATTGGTGGTAGTCCTTGGTGCCAGCAACGATCCGACAGTGGAAGTAAACGTCGATACATGTCAGCTCGACCGTGTTCCGGTACTTAAGCGCTACGGTGGCGGTGGGACTGTTGTCTTGCATAGCGGCTGTGCCGTGGTGAGTCTCGGGTGTTGGGTTCAGCAACATTTTCAGAATCGGCATTATTTTAATCTGGTTAATAACGCTGTGATTGCTGCGCTTGCTGAGGGTTGGAGCGACCTCGCGCAGCTGAGTCAAAATGGCTTGAGCGATTTAACCTTCGGCGAGTTTAAGGTCGCGGGGACCTCACTTTTTAGAAGTCGCAATTACCTTCTGTATCAGGCATCCATCCTCGTCGATACCCAACTAGATGTCATCGATCGTTACTTAAAGCACCCTAGTCGAGAGCCTGAGTACCGCCGCGGTAGGTCCCATGGTTCCTTCCTGCGCGGCCTCAACTCAGTTGTCTCAGGCATCACGGCATCTGCTTGTGCTGAAAGGCTTAAACAGAGTTTGCCCGCTGCACTAGTTACTACACTTGGCGCGGAATTAGTTGAGTCTATACCCGAGCAATGGGGCGGCCTTCACCGCCGCGCCGGACTATAAAGTACAAAGCCGTGGTGAGCGATGGCAGGAGTCCGAGGCAGGCCATGCTCAAGACTGATTCCATCACTGCTACGACGGAATAGATGGGTGTGTTGTCTAAGCCTGGGATTACTGTGACCCATAAATTTCGGGAGACTCCTATTGTTTCATCCAGGAAAAGGAGCAACTCTGAGAGGATTCCGATCACCGCCATCGTGCCGTATAGAAACGCCCCAAGGCTCATCACGTTCAGCACCACGGTCCAGCCGGAAAACCCGGTGCCCCGAATGAAGCGCAAGGTAATAGCAGACCAAAGCGCGTAGCCGATGCCGCGACTTTCGCTCATCAGGATTGCTGGAATCATTAAGCCTAAGACGCCGATTAGCAGAGCTGGCAAAATTACAATCTGGCCTGCCAGCCCAACAAATAAAAGAAGTAAAAACAATGACATGCCCGCCGGCAGAGCCTTTTTGAGGCCAATGAACCAGACCGCCAGGCTGCCGCGCGGGCTAAGTTCGCGATGGTGGTCGATGGCCGTCTGAACCAAGCCCAAAAAACTTGCAAGCAGAAGTAATGAAAGGATTATTGCCACGGTGGCGACGCGGCCTAGGTAGTTTAATACAGGGGCGATGAGTTGATTGAACGCAAGGGGGCTTCCCGAAGTAGCCATTTTCGAGGTAAAGATCGCCCGGAGTTCGGAGACAACCGGATGACTAGCCAAGTCGAGCCCAAGATTGACCACAAGCTGCGGCAGAATTAAACCTACCCCAACCAGAAGAGCCGTTTGCCGCCAAGTAGATTTGACGCTGGTTATGGCAAGACGCCAGACATCACTAGAAAGCAAAATTTTTCGTTCAGAGCGCATGTTCGAACTCGATATCTAAGTATCCAAGAGGCTACTGTGCAGGAATTAAACGAACTTACCATTACCGAGATCTACGCAAGCATTCAAGGGGAGTCCTCTTATGCCGGCGTTCCGTGTACCTTTATCCGTTTGACGGGCTGTCCACTGCGATGTCGCTGGTGTGACACGGCCTATGCGTTCAAAGGTGGCACACCTTGGACTTTGACTGCGATCATGGAAGAGGTCAAACGCTTAGGCATATCCGTTGTTGAATTGACGGGTGGTGAGCCATTAGCGCAGGCGGCGACCCCATTGCTTGCGGAACAACTTTTGGCGGCAGGTTACACGGTTCTGATTGAGACTAGCGGCTCTGAAGATATCCGTCCCCTTCCAAGTAAGACCCATGTCATTATGGACTGGAAGTGTCCTGGCAGCGGGATGAGCGAACGCAACAACCCAAGCAACTTAAGTGCACTCAAGTCGACAGATGAGATTAAATTCGTCGTCGCTAACCGAGAAGACTTTGACTGGTCCTTGGAAGTCATTCGCCGTGAAAAGCTCAGTGAGCGATTTCACATTTTATTTTCTTGTGCGTGGGGCTTGGTCGCGCCCAAGGATCTTGCGGCGTGGATCGTCGAGAATCCCATCCGCTGTCGTATGCAGTTGCAGCAGCACAAGTATATTTGGGGCCCGCGCGTGAAAGGGGTTTAAAGCCATGGAACTAGTGGGAACCACCGGAAACGAAGGTTATTTGCAGCGGCTGAAGGCGGTAGAGTGTCCTGATGCAACCTTTCCTGCCATTGAGCCCTCTTTGGTCATGCACCGTGCATCAGGCTCAGTAGTGTTCGATGTCAGGGGTACTGCCTACATTGATCTTTGCGCCGGCTTCGGAGCTTTGGCCCTAGGCCATAACCCGCCTGCGCACCGACAAGTTTTGGTTAGCCGCCTGTATGAGGCCGAGTCAGAACTAGCCCCTCTCATTACGCACGGTATGGGCGATGTCTATCCATCCTCAGCAAAAGTTAATTTAATTAGCTACTTAATCGATCTCCTGCCACCTGGCTTGACTATGGCAGCCCTGGCGCTAACGGGCTCGCAAGCGGTTGAAATAGCAGTAAAAACAGCAATGTTGGCGACTGGTCGTAGCCGTTTTGTCGTATTTGGTGGGAGTTACCACGGTCTTGATTTAGGGATTTTGCCGCTGACGGAGCGCGCCGACTTCAAAGCTCCGTTTCGTGGATTTCTACGTGAGGATAAAGTGGTGCCCTTATCTTTTCGTTGCAGCGAGGCTGAGCTTGAGCACGCTCTCAGCAGCGGCGATATTGCCGGGGTCATAGTCGAGCCAGTGCAGGGTCGCACGGGTTGCCGGCCAGCAGGGCTGACCTGGCTAGAGATGCTCAGGCGGCAGTGCGATAAACATAGTAGTATGCTGATTTACGACGAGGTTTTTACCGGACTGGGACGAACAGGCCAGCTTACTTTTGCAGAGCATGTGCCCTGTGATTTGCTTTGCTTAGGTAAGGCCTTTGGTGGTGGATTTCCCATCTCTGCATGCATTGGCACTACGGCTGCAATGACTGCATGGCCGGCAAGTAAGGGCGAAGCCATCCACACGGGCACATTTTTTGGACACCCTCTTTCTTGCGATATCGCCCTGGCCACTCTAAAGGAGATGCGCGAGTCTGACTTGATCGACCGGGCACGCAATCTTGGGCTTGAAGCCTTAAGCTGGTTAAAGACCGCACTTGGCGAAGATCCACTTGTCCAGGATATCCGAGGAGAGGGACTAATGCTCGCGATAGAGTTCAAGAAAGATGGAAATGGTGCCCGACTCATGGATATACTAAGAGCCCAAGGGGTCATTGCCCTTGCTAGTGGTTCTAGGGGTGAAAGTCTTAGTATCACCCCAGCTTTGAACATCCCCAGACCCCTGTTAATTAGTGGTCTGGAAGCTGTAAAGGCCTCTGTCAATTTACTGCGATGACAGTAGAGTAGATATGATAACGTGAGGGACAAGTGCATCCCCACCGCCAACTAACCGGAGTTGGAAAGGACCACGGATGGTACGAACGGCAACGCAACTTTTCAGACTTTTAGTGGTGCTCGCGCCCACTGTCGAAGTTGCCTACGCCGATGAACTGCCGTGGCAAACTGAGCGGCGTATTATAGGCGTTAGTGAACTTGAGCCTATAGAGAACGCACTGGGAAGCCCGCTTTATACTGGGTCCCAAATTGTTGCGAGATTAGAGACCAATGACGGGGTTGGTTATTGTACTGGCGTGCGTGTGGGGCCAGACCTTTTTCTAACCAACTATCATTGTTCTGACTATAAAGCCTGTGACAGCATCCAGTTTCATTTAGCTTTTGAAAAAGCGATCGCACCGGAACAACAGCTGGTTTTGAAGTGCAAGGAAATGCTCAGCAAGAGCGTCGCCTACGATTATGCACTGTACCGCGTGGAATCAGTGGGTTTTAGCCCCAAACCTGGTGATGAAGGTAACCCGCAAGCTACTAAGGAGTCTGTTGCGCCGCCGCTCAGTAGTTTTCCGACAGCGATTCTTTGGGCGGGTCCCATGCAGCTTGGCGCTCCGATGTATCTAGCTGGGCACCCTGGGGCACGGTTTAAAGAGATCGATCGTGGTGTGAAGTGTGCTCTGCGTTCCGTGGAGCCTGAGCTCATTGAGGAACGCAAGACTATCACCCATACCTGCGACACAGAGGGTGGCTCAAGCGGCTCTCCACTAATAGACAAGAACTCTGGATATGTTGTGGCTTTGCACTGGGGCGGCAAAGACGACTTCAATATGGCCATTCCGATCAGCGAGATCGTTTCGGACCTCCAGAAGACGTTACCAGCCGATATCTATACTCAACTCCACATAGTCGACCACTGAGCAGAGTTGTTCTTTGACCTGCTCAGTGCCTCAAAGTCTTGCGAGTTAGGTTAAAGTCTCCAGGTTGCGCTTTAAGCTATCTAGCTGAAAGCGCATATTGTCACGCTGCGCCCTCGTTTGCTCCAGGACTTCTGGTGGCGCACGATCGGTGAAGTTTGCGTTGGCAAGCTTGCCTTCGATACCTCCGAGGATTTTACTGATTCGCGTTATTTCACTGCTCAATCGAGCGCGCTCTTTAGCAATATCGACGATGCCAGCGGCCGGTATAAAAGCCTCGTAGCCGCGACCGACTGCGGCAAGGCATTGTCCTGGTCGCTCCATGTCAGGGCTTGCCTTAACTTCACTTAGGCTGGCAAGGCGACAAATGTCAGTGTTTGCTGCTGTGAATAAAGCAGAGAGTTCTGCTGATGCTCGTACATGTGCTTGGAGCGCAGTCTTTGGTGGAATACCTGACTGCGACCGCGCCGACCTAATGTCGGCAATCAGTGCCTGAACCGTAGCCCACTTAGCAGCAGCATCAGGGAACTGCTGTAGCTTATCGGCCTGCGGGAACTTAGCCACGGCCAGACTCACGGGTCTGTCCCAATCTGGATGGTGGGGTAGCTTTTGCCAAATTTCTTCAGTGACAAACGGCATGATTGGATTGGCGAGGCGGAGAATGCCGTCTAGCACGTAAACCAAAAGTGATAGCGTTTGCTCTTTAGCTTTTTCGTCTGAACCCATCAGCACGCTTTTTGCGGTCTCTAGACCCCAGTCGCAGAAGCTGCCCCAGATGAGGTGGTAGACATGGTCGGTAGCGTCGTTGATACGGTAATTAGTCAGCGACTTTTCCATGCGATCGGCGGCAGCCGCCAGTTCGTTTAGGAGCCATTTTCCTGATAATCCGATGGTCTCGGGATCTAGAGGTGCTAACTTTTGGCCTGGCTTGATATAGCCGAGCAGGAAGCGCGAGGCGTTCCACAGCTTGTTGACGAAGCGGCCGCCGGCCTCGAAGTCTTCAGCCGACATGCGCGTCCGACCACCGATAGGCGCTAACTGCACCGCGGTAAAGCGCACGGCATCCGTCCCGTATTTAGCAATGACCTCCATCGGATCAATGCCATTGCCCAGAGTCTTTGAGAACTTCCTGCCCTGCTTGTCGCAAACGGTTGGGGTGAGGAAGACGTCTCGGAAGGGCACTTCGCCTCGTGTCTTCAGTCCAACCATCACCATCCGTGCTACCCAGAGGAAGATAATCTCTGGTGCGGTTACCAAAACGTCAGTTGGGTAGAAGTACTCGAGATCTGCGCTGTCCTCTGGCCAGCCAAACGGCGAGATCGGCCATAGCCAACTGGAGAACCAAGTGTCTAAAACGTCTTCATCCTGCTTTAAATCACTGCTGCCGCAATGACTACAAACTGTTGGGTCATTCATGCCAGAGCTAGCACCTTGGCATTTGCCGCAGTACCAAATCGGGATTCGGTGGCCCCACCAAAGTTGCCGTGAGATACACCAGTCTTGGATGTTCTCGAGCCAGTGTAGATACGTTTTTTTCCACAGATCCGGGAAGAAGTTGAGTCTACCGTCTTTGGCCGCTTCGATAGCCGGAGCTGCCATCGCGCGCATATTCACATACCATTGTAGGGACAGGCGCGGTTCGATGATTTCCTTGCTGCGCTCAGAGATTGGCACAGTAGTCTTGTAGGGTTCTTCTTTAGCCAAGAGTTCTAATTCGCGGAAGGCGCGGATGACTTCTTTGCGCGCAACGAAACGAGCCATGCCGCGGAACCGCTCAGGAACTTTATCATTCATCGTTGCCGCATCGGTCATGACATCGATGCGCGGCAAGTCGTGGCGTTTGCCAAGCTCGAAGTCATTCGGGTCATGCGCCGGCGTAATCTTCACCGCTCCGGTACCGAATTCACTTTTCACATAACTGTCGGCTACGATCGGAATAAGGCGTTCTACCAAGGGCAAACGAACTTGTTTCCCAATGAGATGTTGGTAGCGTTCGTCATCAGGATTCACCGCCACAGCAGTGTCACCAAACATCGTTTCTGGCCGAGTGGTCGCCACCGTTATAGTCTCGTCGCTACCATCAATCGGATAAATCAAATGATAGAGATGGCCTTGGATCTCTTGATTGTCGAGCTCGTCATCAGACACTGCAGTCTTCAGAACTGGGTCCCAGTTGACCAGTCGCTCACCGCGGTAAATCAAACCTTCGTTAAACAAGTCGACGAAAATCTTGCGGACTGCATGCGATAATTGCGGATCCATCGTGTAAGCAAGGCGATCCCAGTCACAGGAAAAGCCCATACTACGGAACTGGCTCAGGATCATGCCGCCGTATTTATCTTTCCATTCGACAAGCTTCTTAGTGAAAGCCTCTCGTCCAAGGTCATGCCTGGTCTTGCCTTCAGCAGCTAAGGACTTTTCGACCATCATCTGGGTGGCGATACCCGCATGGTCTGTTCCTGGCAACCAGAGCGCGTTATAACCAGACATGCGTTTCCAGCGAATCAGGATATCCTGCATGGTGTAGCCGGTGCCGTGTCCCATATGTAGTTGGCTAGTCACGTTCGGTGGCGGCATCAAGATCGTATAAGGCTTGCGGCTTGGATCCCTCTCCGCGCGGAAGACTTTATGCTTCATCCAGAAGTCATAAAGCTTTTCCTCATATTGATGCGGATCGTAGGCGGCGGCGAGGGAATCGGTCATCGTTTAGTCCTCGGAGGATCTTCAGGTTATGTGAGCCCTAAGCTTATAGCTCAAGGTTTGGACTGGGGGCAAATCGTCAACTTGCTCGGCAGCTGCAAGTTTACTTCACGCTGCCCGAAAGTTGCTTGCCGTCGATTTAGGTGCCGCAGAACGTTCGGTAGTCCCACTGCTCTTCGCCAGGTGGCAAGGCAAGGTCCCGAGCATCTAGCCGATCCTCATAAGGTCGGGCAAGGACGTCGTGAAGGCGCACAAATGGCGCCAGATCCCCTTGCAAAGCTGCGGCGATGACCTCTTCAATACGATGATTGCGTGGGATAAAAGCTGGGTTCGCCCCCCGCATTAGTGCCGCTCTCGCCGCATCAGATCTGGACTCTTGCTGCGACCGGTGCTCCCAGCGCCTTAACCATCCGCCAATCGCCTCAAGGTCGGCGAAAAGACTTGTGATCACGGACGCCTCGGCCCCCTCCGCCACATCGGCTAGACGGCGAAAGCACAGAGTATAATCGACTTTGCTTGCGGCCATCATCGTGAGCAGGTCCTGTGCTAATGCCGCGTCGTCAGCGGTCTCGAGGGTCAGCCCAAGCTTGCGTCTTAGCCTCATCTGGTAAGCGGCAGTGTATTGAGGAGAAAAGGCCTTGAGACACTCGGTAAGAAGGGCTGTTGCTTTGGCTTCGACATGCCCCTCTTTTAGTACAAGTGGGAACAAGGCCTCGGCTAGTCTGGTCAGATTCCATTGCGCACAATTCGGCTGGTTTATAAAGGAATAGCGCCCATTGACATCGATAGAACTGAACGTCCGCTCCGGACTGTAGGTGTCAAGAAAGGCACATGGACCGTAGTCGATAGTCTCACCCGAGATCGCCATATTGTCTGTGTTCATGACTCCGTGGACGAAGCCAAGCGCCATCCAATGTGCGACTAGCTCAGCCTGTGACGCGATGACGGCTTCAAGCAGCGTGAGCGCGACCGACCCGTTACTGCTGCGATCACGATATAAGCGAGCTAGAGCATAATTTGTCAGCCTCTCGAGGGCATCTACGTCCCGCCTTAATGCAACGTATTCAAAAGTACCCACACGCAAGTGACTCAATGCCACACGAGTGAGCACTGCACCAGGACTTGGGATCTCGCGGTAGACCAGTTCGCCGGTAGCTACAGCGCATAGCGACCTAGTTGTCTTCACTCCGAGAGCGAACATGGCTTCGCTGACCAAATATTCACGCAAAACGGGTCCAATCGCTGCCCGGCCATCGCCTCGCCGCGAGTAGGGTGTGCGACCGGCACCCTTGAGTTGCACGTCGTAGCGCTTCCCGTCGCGCCCGGTGATCTCACCGAGCAAAATGGCTCGGCCGTCGCCAAGTTGGGGAACTAAGTGGCCGAACTGATGACCGGCATAAGCCAGTGCAATTGGCTCGGCTCCGTTTGGAATCTTATTGCCGGCAAAAATGGCTACGCCGTCAGGACAGGTGATCTCATTGCGCGATATGTGCAGAGTTTCAGCCAATGTATCATTAACAGCGAGCAGCTTCGGCTGAGTTACCGGGGTCGGCCTTACGCGTTCGAATAACAACTGTGGCAGTTGGATGTAACTATGCTCGAATGGAATGGACATCTTTAACCTCTGCAAGAAATCCTGAATTTTGGTCTTCCACCGCTCGAGGTGGCTTTGTCCCAAGCCCAACCCCACACTGGGGCACAACTGTAACATGCTGTAAACTCTATAAACATTTCGATCTTTATGAGGGCCCTCAAGTCATGGGGGTGTTTTGACGATACCCTTTAAAACGTGCAAAAGATTGTTGCACGGTCTAAGGGAGCGTTCATGCCGCGTTTCGGCTTCCAATATACATCGCTAATATCTGTAACCATGGGTGTTTTTATGACATTTGTGGCCTGCGGATCTCAGCTATATAAGGTCTCAATGCACGGTGATAGCGGACCTAGGCCAACGGTGCAATCCGCTAAAGTTGGTGCAACTACGGCATCAGCTTCCGGGGACAAGCTAAATCCAAGTTCTGCAACCTATGGTATCCATGCGCCGGAAGGTTGGGTGTCACTGCCGATCCACTACAAGTTCGATACCCGTATGGATTCAGTGCAAAGAGTGCAAATTCAGCGGGCGATGCGTACCTGGGAAACGGCGGTAGGCAAGCAATTGTTCAATTACGACGGTATTCAGACTGGAGTGAACGGTGATTCTTTTCCCGATTTGTATAGCTCTTTAGACGACGGCATTAACGGACTCTACTTCGACAATAATTGGGCTAAAACGGGAAAAGATCGAGTAGTTCTAGCCACCACGATTTGGGACAACGAAAGCGACGTTAGTGACCGCATGCTCACTGCTGATATGCGCTACAACAACAACGATTACACATTTGGCGACAGTATGGTTTTGTGGCCGGAAGAAGGGCGGGAAGTTGCTGATTTACAAACTGTAGCTACTCATGAACTTGGCCATTTTCTCGGTCTAAACCATGTCGAGTCAAACGTAGATCCACAATCGATCATGGTGCCCTCTCTTTATATCGGGCAGGGCGTGACGCAACGCGGCATATCTAGCGGTGACATTAAGAGACTTCAGTTGATCTATGGCTGCTCCGGTTCTGCATGCGACGTTGAGGCGACTCATCTCAAGATCGTAAGATCGGTAAAAGATCCTGGATGAGTGCCACGCAGACGGCGACTTGGTAGTCGCATTTAACCTAAGAGCTTTGTGATTAAGTCACCAGCAGCAGCTAAGACCAGTGGTTCTTTTTCGGGAAACTTCGATCCAGCCTGTGCCTTATCGGGCCTGCCTCCACCGCGACCGTCGGCGAGCTTGCTCAGCTCTTTGATCAAGTCTCCGGCTTTGATTTTGCTACGGGCTTCGGCACCGACTGCAGCCATTAATGAGAGATTGCCATCTTCGACTTGTGTTAGGAAAGCCACGCCATTACCTAGCTTACTAGCTAGACTGTCGAGCAGCACTTGATGGGTATCACGTGGAAAAGCAGCGGCATCAATTTTCTTAACTAGAAAAAGTGTGCCTCCGATGGACTTAGCGTCTTGCGCTATCAGTGCGTCAACTCGGTGATTGACTTGTTCCAGTCGGATGGCCTTAAGCTCTTTGTCATAGCCTCGCAATCGTTCTGTCAACTCACCCACTTTGTGCTCGATGTCCTCTGGCTTCACCTTCAAAGAGCGTGCAAGGTTATTTAGCGTGTTAGCCTGTTGGCGCGACTGCGCTAGGGCGACAAGCCCCGTCACAGCTTCAATGCGGCGAATTCCGGCAGCGATCGAAGTCTCCGACACAATGCGGAAGAGTCCAATTTGACCCGTTGCCTCAGCATGGGTCCCGCCACACAATTCGTAGCTGAATTCCCCCATTTTGATGGTGCGGACTCGGTCGCCATATTTCTCGCCGAAGAGAGCTGCAGCCCCGTCACGCTTAGCTTCATCCAGGCCTTTTTCCGCGATAGCGATGCCGTGATTGGCTAGAATTTCTGCATTCACAAGAGATTCTACCGTGGCCTGCTCTTCTTCTGTTAAAGCGCGTGGCTGAGTAAAGTCGAAGCGCAGTCCTTCCGGCGCCACCCGAGAGCCCTGTTGCTGGACGTGTGGGCCCAATACTTTTCTCAAGGCTGCATGCAAAAGGTGTGTTGCGGAATGATTGCGGACTGTGGCGGTCCGAGAAGCCTGGTCTACCTTTGCGTGGACATGCTTTATCTTGTCAGGTGATAGCAAGCCACTTATCAAGGAACATCTGTGCACGTGCATTTCTAGAATCTTGAAGGTGTTCGTGACACGCAATTCAAGGTCATCAGACTTTAGCCATCCGGTATCACCGACTTGCCCACCCGATTCCGCATAAAATGGAGAGCGATCAAGGCAGATTAAAATGTCGTCACCCAACTCACGGTAGCGAGTAACTTTAGCGTCTGTTGTTAGCTCCTGATAGCCAACAAACTTGGTGTCTTTTTGAGGCAGTAACACCACCCAGCCTTCATCTGCGGCTAGGCTAGCATCAAACTTGGCTGCGCTTCGGGCGCGTTCTCTTTGCTCTTCCATTGCAGCAGCAAAGCCAGCTTGGTCCAGGCTTAGTCCCTGCTCTTCAGCCAATACGCCAGTCAAGTCGACTGGGAACCCGTACGTGTCATAAAGGAGAAAGGCTTCACTGCCGGGGATAACGCTGCGATTATTTGCGCGCGTCTCTGCTGCTATCTTCGCAAAGCGGGTGAGACCATCGCGAAGGGTGCGCATGAAGCGCTCTTCTTCAGCCTGTATCACTTGCGCAATATAATCCTGCCGCTGAGCAAGCTCAGGAAAAGCGTCGCCCATGACATCGACCAGAGTGGGCAATAGCTTATAGATGAAGGGCTCTTTCTGGTTTAGCTCTTGGCTGAAACGGCTGGCTCGCCGAAGAATCCGGCGCAACACATATCCACGCCCCTCATTGCCGGGGGTAGCGCCATCAGCGATAGCAAAGGCAAGTGCGCGCAAGTGGTCGGCGATGACTCTGTGGGGCGTACCTTTACTACCCTGGTCGTACGGCACGCCAGTGGTGTCAGCGATTCGGTCGATTAGAGGCCTAAAAACGTCCGTTTCGTAATTTGACCCGGTACCTTGGATAATTGATAAAACCCGCTCAAAGCCCATCCCGGTATCAACATGTTTTGCTACTAACGGCTTTAAATCGCGGTTTTGCAGTCTCTCGTACTGCATGAAAACGTTATTCCAGATTTCTATGTAGCGCGCGTTCGTTCCGTTGACGCCTAAGACTGGGTCGGAAAAAGTTGCAGCCTGTGTGCTTAGGTCGCCCATATCAAAATGGATTTCCGTACATGGGCCGCAAGGGCCGACGTCACCCATCTCCCAGAAGTTCGATTTTTCTCCAAAGCGCATGATGCGATCGTGCGAGATATCTGTTTCATTCTTCCAGATGGCCTCAGCTTCATCGTCGTCGTTGTAAATGGTGGCAAATAATCGATCTTTCGGCAGTTTCCATACTTCGGTAAGGAGTTCCCAGGACCAGCGAATTGCTTCCTTCTTGTAATAGTCGCCAAAAGACCAATTGCCGAGCATTTCAAAAAATGTGTGGTGATAGGTGTCGCGTCCGACTTCATCTAAGTCATTGTGTTTGCCAGAGACGCGCAAACATTTTTGTGAGTTTACGGCTCGCTTGAGTCCCAAGCGATTGTCGCCAAGGAAAATCGACTTAAACTGATTCATACCTGAGTTAATAAAAAGCAGTGTCGGGTCGTCGTGTGGCACCACTGGCGAGGACGGGACAAACGTGTGCCCACGTTCCCTAAAAAAATCAATAAATGACTGTCTGATTTCCTTGCCGGTGAGATGCGGGATGCCCCATTTATTGACCGATTTGCTCATAGCGACGCTAGTGTCCTAAAAAAAAGTTTGGCCCGGTCGAACCGGGCCAAACTAGGTGTTGGTTCGTTATAAAGACAGTGCTTACTCCACTTTCAGCAATTCGATTTCAAATGCTAGCGTGGAGTTTGGTGGGATTACGCCACCGACAGAACGATTACCGTAGGCTAGGTTTGCAGGGATGACAAGCTTGCGAATGCCGCCTTCTTTCATTCCTTTAAGGCCTTGATCCCAGCCGGCGATGACCATACCCGAGCCGAGTACAAAACTAAATGGTGTACCGCGGTCTTTGTTGCTGTCGAACTTTGTACCGTTAAGTAGGGTCCCTGTGTAGTTAACCGAGACTTTTTTACCTTCGGTAGCGACTGCGCCAGTGCCGACTTTAACATCGGTGATCTGGAGCGTTGTGCCGCCTGTTGGATCGTTTGCAGCTGGAGCTGCAGCAGGGGCCTCAGCCGGTGCAGCAGCTGGAGCCGCTGCAGTTGCGTCTGCTGGTGCAGTTGCTTGAGCAGTTGCATCTGCGGGTGCTGCTTCAGGAGCAGGAGCAGTTAGGTTAGCTGCTGCATTTGGATCAGTTACAGCTGCTGACGTATCAGCTGCCTTTGGAGCTTCCTCTTTTTTCGAGCATTGTTCGCAACCTGCTAGAACCACACAAGTTGCCGCCACCAATGCTAATGGAAATGATGCTCTCTTCATTGACATCTCGTATATCTAAGGGTTAACGGCTTCATGGACTTCTCTAAAAAGGGTAATATGATCTGGGCCATGGGTCAACCATATCAATCATTTCAGTGGACTAAAGGCTTCTCATGACTGGCTGAGGTCGGCCTCGATGAGGGAGACCAACTCATCGTAGTAGTCGTTCTTGTCATGTGGTGCCTTTAGCAAGCGCGGGCTAGTCAGGTTGATTTCGGAGACGAAGCCCCCGATGATATCGAAGCCTATGAAGGCGACGCCCTCGGCCAAGAGGGATGTGGCGATGCGAGTCACTCTCTCTGTCTCAACTGTACTGGGCTCATAGGTTTCGAGTTGTGCTCCGGCGCGAGTATTAGCCAGAAAGTTTCCACTGAGCGGACGTTTTAGGCACCATGCGACGGGCTTTCCAAATGCGGTGAAAGCCCTAACCTCGCCGGCAAATACGGCTTTATCGAATGGTTGTATAAGTCGCATCGACTGACCGTGCTGCGTAGCATCTTCCAGTTTGGCTCTAATCTGATCTTCGCCCTCAAGCGCAAGCTGCAAGCGTTCAACGCCGCGGCCGCCGAAGAGGGTCAGTGGTTTCAAGATAGCGTCGCCGGCAGCGTCGTTGCGAACAAACTCCAAGAGAGCCTGCGGGTCGCACGACACCAGTGCTTGGTGGCAGTCTTGGGGAAAAAGGAAAATTGCCAATTTTTCATTGAAACGTCGCAAGGCTTGAGGGGCGTTATAAACTCGTGCCGACGGCAGAGCCGTATCGAGGAGCCATGTTGTAGCAACGTAGTCCAGATCATAAGGTGGGTCTTTGCGCATGTGCACCGCATCGAAGGAACGCAGGCTGCGCACTGTTCGGGTGTCTTCTGTAAAGTCCGTAGGGCTGCCATTGAACCTTAAGATCGCGCAATTAGCGTCTGCGCTGTCACGGGTATTTGACCAGGACAGCTGTGTTGGAGTGCAGCTATAAACTGTGTGGCCACGCCGGCTCAGTTTGTACATCATGCGTAAGGACGAATCCAAGGGACGATTCAGCGAGGCTAGTGGGTCCATTACGAAAAGGTGTGTCGAGCTCATCTACCATGCCCCCCACTTGCGATACCAAGGGTCTAATGTTATGACCCGATGTCTACCGGGATAATGATTTGTACCGAAATTTTACGTTGGGATCCCCTATGAACTTACGCACGCTGCAAGATCTTGACTTCGTCGGGAAGAAAGTATTTCTCCGCCTGGACCTGAATGTACCGCTTAAAAACGGTGTCATTAAGGACGACACGCGTATTCGGGAGGCCATCCCGACTATAAAGTATATCCTTGAGCGTACCAATAAAGTCGCTATCGCTAGTCACTTAGGGCGACCGGATGGTGAAGTTGACCTCAACTATTCACTCGAACCCGTGGGCGTACGCTTGGCGGAACTGCTGCAGCGTGATGTGGTGTTCGTTAATGACTATATGACAGAGCCCTACGATCAGGTCTTAGGTCAACTTGACCCGCAGCAGCTTGTGCTCCTAGAAAACCTGCGCTTCAATGCCGGAGAGACTAAGAACGACCTAGATTTCTGCCGTCAATTGGCACGTGGCATCGATCTTTACGTAAACGACGCATTTGGTACCGCGCATAGAGCTCATGCTTCCACAGTTGGTGTGGCTGACCTGCTTGATCCGAATCGGCGTGCTGCTGGATTGCTGATGGAGAAGGAGATTCAGGCTTTGGGGTCAATCCTCAATCATCCCGAGGCCCCATTCACAGTCATCATGGGCGGAGCTAAGGTTTCCGACAAGATTGCAGTAATTTTGAGCCTCCTCAATCGCTGTAATCACTTAATCATTGGTGGGGCCATGGCCTACACCTTTCTGAAATACAAAGGACACGCTGTCGGCTCGTCAAAAGTGGAAGCCGACCGCATGGACCTTGTCGAGACTATCTTCCGCAATGCGGAAGCTAGACGGGTTCAGATCCATCTGCCAATCGATCATGGATGTGCTGCTGCTTTCAAGGAAGACGCAGTTCGTGAAGACATAGCTGAGCGAGCTATACCAGCAGGCCTTATGGGTCTCGATATCGGACCCAAAACAGTAGAGGCCTATGGTCGGGTCATTCGTAATTCGCGGACAGTGTTCTGGAATGGGCCTATGGGAGTCTTTGAGTGGAAGGCTTTTGCCCAGGGAACGATGGACATAGCGCGAGCTGTCGCGGCTTGTGAAGGTCGGACGGTAGTTGGTGGTGGTGACAGCGTCTCTGCTGCGAATCAGGCGGGTGTTGCTGATAAGATCTCGCACGTTTCGACGGGCGGTGGGGCTGCACTTGAGTTCCTCGAGGGCCGCGTTCTGCCCGGTATCAAAGTTCTTCTTAAGTGAGGCCGAAAAGACGATGAAGCGTATCAAAATGTTGGCCGGAAACTGGAAGATGAACAAACTCAACCGTGACCTGGCTGGGTTTTTCGGGACTTTTTTTGAGGCGGTTGGTTGGCACCAAGATGAGTCGTTGAGCGACCGTGTGGACGTGTTGTTCGCCGTGCCGCCGACGCTGCTAGCGCATGCAGTGCCGCTTGCGGAACCTAGTGGTGTCCGGATTGCGGCACAAAATATTCATTGGGAAACAGCTGGCGCCTTCACTGGCGAAGTGTCAGTACCCATGATTAAAGAGGTCGGTGTCAGCGCGACACTAATTGGTCACAGTGAACGTCGGCAGTATTTTGCCGAGACAGATGTAACGGTCGCCAAGAAAACTAAGGCGTCGCTTGTTCACGAGGTGCTGCCAATTGTCTGCGTTGGGGAGACATTAGAGCAACGTGAAGCGGGACTTACCCAAGACGTAGTAGCGCGCCAAGTAAAAGCAGCCTTGGCTGACATTCAAGATCCCAAAGATTTGATTCTGGCTTACGAGCCTGTCTGGGCTATCGGCACGGGCAGGTCGGCTTCAGCGGCCCAGGCGCAGGAGGTACACGCCGAGATCCGCGGATTACTCTTGGCCTTATTTGGTCACAGCATTGGCTCGGGGATTCGCATTCTTTATGGCGGCAGTGCCACGCCAAATAATATTGGCGAGTTGCTATCTCAAAAAGATATCGATGGCGCGCTGGTGGGTGGCGCATCACTGAAGCCAGAGGACTTTGCGAAGATGGTACGAGCCGCCCTTTAAGGGTGGCTCAGATACTCCTCGAAACGCTCGCGAGCGGCACTGCATTGGCGCGCCTTTTTGCTGACCTTGCTCTCGCCTCTTTGTCTTTCCAGTGGCGGCAGAAGGCCGAGGTTTGCGTTCATTGGCTGGAATTCGCCCAGTCCACCATGAGTCACATAATGCGCCAGGGCACCGATGACCGTGTCGCGTGGAGGCATTAGGAAGCTCTCGCTGCGCGCTTTGGCGACTAATGCCCGTCCTGCTAACAGACCTATAGCAGCAGATTCCGTGTAACCTTCCACCCCGGTGATCTGACCGGCAATGAACAAGCGCGGGGACAACTTGCAGGAGAAGTCCGGATTTAGCACTTCCGGGCTATTAAGATAGGTGTTTCGGTGCACAGAGCCAAAACGTAGAAATTCCGCGTCGCGCAAAGCTGGGATCATCGAGAACACCCGCTTTTGCTCCGGCCATTTCATTTTAGTTTGGAACCCAACCATGCTGTACATGGTGCCTTCGACGTTCTCCATGCGCAGTTGGAGGTTCGCCCAGGGGCGGTGACCGGTTTTAGGATTAGTTAGACCCATGGGCTTCATGGGTCCGAAACGCAGAGTGTTTGGGCCTCGTTCCACCATGACTTCAATCGGCAGGCAGGCTTCGAAATAGCGTGTTTCTTCGAATTTATGCAGTGGCATGTACTCAGCGGTAGAGACGGCTTCTATGAAGGCTTCGTATTGCGCTTTGTCGAGTGGCAGATTTAAGTAGTCACCATCGCTGGCTGCTCCGTCTGTATCGCGGTCGTAGCGGCTAGCTCGAAAGGTTTGTTCTAAATCAATAGAGTCAGCTGCGATTACGGGTGCGATCGCATCGTAGAAGTAAAGGCGGCGATGTCCGGGAGACAGTTCCTCAAGCTGTGACGCTAGAGCAGCGCTTGTCAGCGGCCCCGTCGCCACGATCCACCATTCGTCTCGGGCCAACATCTCGTCTGGCGACGGCAGCTGTGTCACTTCCTCGCCGACCCGACGGAAGCTTGGGTGCGAAGCTAACTTGGATTCGATAAAGTTGGAGAATATTGCGCGATCAACCGCAAGTGCTTGCCCAGCGGGAACCTGTGCCGCTTTGCCGGCCGCGATGATCAGCGAGTCGAGAGCCAGCATCTCTTCTTTGAGGCGTCCAGGGGCGGAGTCAGGAGACAATGACTTCAGCGAGTTTGAGCATACCAATTCGGCTAAGTCACCAGTCTTGTGCGCAGGAGTTGTGCTCAGAGGGCGCATCTCATGTAAAACGACCGTGAGACCGGATTGAAGAATCTGCCAAGCGGCCTCAGCACCAGCCAAGCCACCACCAACAATGTGTATTTCCATGGATTTTGCTCTTTCAGACGCCAACTAGGTCCGCAAACTTCGGGGAACCTAGCACGATCTTTGGAGCATGAGGTAGAAAAACTGCTTAGAGCCAATAATTATGGATTGTTGTGGTCTTTCGGGGCGAAATTTTGCCGGCGCCAACTAAGGGCAGAAAGTGAAGTTATCTCGAACTTTTTGTCTTGGTTTACTTGCACCAATCGAGGACATCTTTAATAAATTGCGAATCTGGCTCACGGTAGCTGTCAGTGGCCCAATTGATTTATCAGTTTTCGCAAGTAGGAGCGCGCCTTCGATTGCTGCGACGCAAAATGTTGCGAGTTCAGTAGGTTCGAGATCTCGGCGAAGATGCCCTGAGGTTTGCAGCGAGCGCAAACCGCGCGTCAGGCAGGTCTCCCAATTGGCAAAAGTCGCTTGGAGATTTAGGCGCAGCTCTTCACTTTGTGCAGCGAGTTCGTTAGCCAAGTTGCCTATCGGACAGCCATCAGTGTATGCCCCGCTATGATAGTCCGCGACAATTTGATCAAGCCACGCATCGATACCGGCAAGGGTAGTTAAGTTGCTTAAAAGGGCATCTTGTGCAGCAGGCAATGCAGCTACGTGATACCCGATTAGCTCCTTCACTAATGCTTCCTTGCTAGTGAAGTAATGATAGAACTGGCTTTTGCCCGTGCCGGACGCATGTAATACATCGTCGACACTGGTGCCGTTCACCCCTTGTTTATTGACGAGCTTAGCAGCGGTTTCGATAATTCTCTGCCGCGTACTCGCTCCGCGCGATGATTTTGCTTTCATGCTTTCATTATAGCAAACATCGCACTAGGAAGAAAATTCCTGCCATTAATTAAGGCAGCTGCTCGTCCCTCTGTAGCTCTGTCGTCACGAGTCCGATCAACTGGGAGGATACAGAGATGATGTCTCGAGCTTCACAGCCTTCATCTTGGAGATGTCGGTAGATGGAACTGGCAAGCAACTTGACTGCCTTATCGGTAACCAGGTGTTTAGCGCTCGCGGATGTTGTTTCTTGAGTCGACGATTTCATTTGCTTCTCTCCTCCGAGAGGTTTGCAGTCCATTGAAGCGATTGCCAGGTTACGCAGGGCTCCGACGTACCGACTTTACATCAGTCGTCAAATTCCGCCAAGACCTGCCATATAAATCATCTATAATATTATTAACATTCTGAAATTCTTGGAAAAAATGATAAAAATTGCGCAATGTTAAAACTTCGTGCAGGGCCGCCCGAATAAAAGTTGATAAAACTTACCCGAGCAGGCGCATCATCGTTTCATCACGAGACAATCATTGCATCCTGATGGTAAAAGTACTGTCTTGTTGTGTAATGAATCCAATAACTCCCAGTTTCGTGGTGTCGGCAAAGCGATGGCTCTAGTAGCACAGAATATAATGAGTTTTACGACCGGACTTTTAGCTCGCGCTCGTCTGCCTAAACCATTGGCCATATTGGCTAACCGGATATTTGCCAAAGCTTTCGGCATCAATATGAGCGAGGCGGCGTCTCCGCTTGCGAGCTACGCCACAATTGAAGACCTTTTCACCCGTAGACTAAAACCGGGTGTTCGTGGCTTTGAGGGTCCGGTGTGTTCGCCCGCTGACGGCTATCTTGCCATGTCAGCGCCGGCGGAGTCGGGCCGAGCGATTCAGGTTAAGGGTCTCGACTACGAGCTAAGCGAATTGGTGTTCGGCCCCAACTATCAAGGAGAGAAGCCACATCTTGCTTGGTATCAGACGATATATCTAGCGCCCCATAACTATCATCGTGTCCATGCCCCATTTAATGGCGTAGTCCGCCGCATCACGCATCGTCCAGGCGAGCTGTGGCCGGTTAATAATTCGTTCGTGAGGCGTATCCCACGGCTATTTGCTCGCAACGAGCGATTGGTTTTCGAGTTCTCGCTAGAACACGGGGGAACGGCTTTCGTCGTGATGGTCGGTGCGTTTAATGTCGGCAGGATGGTGACCCCATTGGCGCCAGGGCTTGTGACTAACAGTGCCCAAAGGCAATGGCGTCCCGTCGTTTCTGATTTGACATTAGATCCGCCAAGCCCGGTTTTGATTGGGGATGAAATAGGTACGTTCATGCTTGGCTCAACTGTCGTTGTTATCTTTGATAAAGCTGCAATTAACGGATTGAAACTTATAGAGGCGCAGGACGGTCGGCCCGTGCGGGTGGGTCAGACTTTTTGCGAATGAGGCATTTATGATTAAGCAGGATAATCGCCGTACAAAAGTCGTCAAATCGTTCGAGGGCAAAGCACTGACGGCGGTGGAGGCTGAGCAGGTATGCCGGCAAGATGTGGATGTGCTGCGGCTAGTCTACGAACCGAAGGCAGTCCCGGCGATAAGAGAATTTATCAAAGTCGTGGAATCCAATCGCGGTAAGACACATCGCCCACCAGTGATGTTAGATATTGCCAGCTGGACACAGGCGATTGTTGCAGGGCTCACTCAGCCACGCGAGGTTAGCTTTGGTGATCGCCTAATCGTATCGACGACAAATATTCCGGGTGGTCTAACAATTAAGGCCGCCAATTGGGAGCGGCTCTTTGTGGCCGATGCGAAGGTGTTTATTGGGGCGGGCAATGTGGCTCTGCGCACTCTTAGTGTGGCGAGCGACAGAGCCGAGCTGGAAGTGACCCAGGGCGGCACTATTTATCCTGAAATGGATGTCATGGTTCCTGAGACGTACCGGTTTCAGGAACGTTTAAAGGTGACACACGAAGAACTAAAACCTCTAATCGCCGATGGCATTGACTACATCATTGTGCCAGGCCACTGGACACAAGACACGCTGAAGGAGTTTGGGGAGCGTTTACGTGCCGACCATGGAGACCACGCTCCATGGGTGATTCTCAAGGTGGACTCGGGGGATGTCTACGAGGTGCTCGAGTCGCTATTGAATCATGTGGACGGAGTTTTGATTTCTCGTCGGGAGTTGGCATTGACGGTCAGTCCGGTAAACGTACCGATGATGACTAAAGAAATCATTCAGCTCTGTAACGACCGCGCGAAAGTGGTTTTGACCGCAAGTGAAATGTTGGCTTCTATGCGTCGTAACGTGACGCCAACACGTGCTGAAGTGTCCGATGTCGCCAATGCTGTAATTGACGGTACTGACGCAGTCATGCTGTCCGAAGAGGTGGCGAACGGCCGTTATGGGGACAAAGCTGTTGAAGTGATGTCGCGTATCATCCTAGATATCGAGGCCCGCGCTACCAATGTCCAGCTGAACTGGGTGAAGCGCGCACCCAAGGTGACCAATGAAATGGACGCAATCGCGTACCATGCATTGCGGACGGCTGAACGGATTAAAGCTAAGGCGATTGTTACGATCACGAAGGCTGGCAATACGGCCCGTAAGCTGGCTAGTTTCAGGGCGCCTGTGCCCATTATCGCAGTGACATTCTCGCCGGCAGTGATGCAGCGACTGTCATTGGTGCGTGGGCTTGAATGCATGCTGCTCGATATCGCTCCAAATCTCGACGAAGTCTTGCCGGTCGTGAATGACCAGTTGGTCCGAGAGAGCTGGCTCAAGGCTGGTGATCAGGTGATATTTGTTGCCATTAGTCTATCCCCGGTTGGGCGAGAGGCTAGTAATTTATTCACGGTGCAGACGTTGTCCTGAATTAGGTAGTTTTCTCCATCAATCATGACGGGAGGCTCACGTGGCAATTAAAGATCGAATTAATGAAGACCTAAAGACTGCCATGAAGGCAAAAGATAAAGATCGGTTGAGCGTACTTAGGATGATTTTAAGTGAAATCAAATATGCTCAAGCAGCAGTGAATGTTCATCAGGACTTGCCGGAAGCTGATGTTCTGAAAGTGGTAGCTACGTATCAAAAGAGGTTAACCAAATCTCTAGATGACTATCCCGAGGGTGAAAAGCGCACCCAGATTCAGACTGAAATAGCCATTGTTGACGATTATTTGCCCAAGAAAGTAGGGCCGGATGAGGTTAAAAAGGCGATCGATGACGTTTTGCGAGCCACGTCTGAGCGTGCCTTTGGTCCGCTTATGAAAGAGGTTTTAGCTCGTTTGGGTAGCGGTGGTGATGGCAAGGTGGTTAGCCAGCTCCTAAAGGACAAGTTGGCAAGTCTCTAAATTTCTGTCCTGTGATCAGGCATTACGGGCCTGATCCAGGCGGGCGAAACTTGCTCAGTTGAAGGTGGGATAGCCTCGGCGCTAAAATAAAATGGGCTCCTACACCTTGCGCGGTTCAATCCCCTACTTGCCCCTTACCTAATGAAGACTAACGACCTCGGCTTAAATGTTTTTGGAGTTAGTCCGATAGGTACTGTTGGGTAACTGGACGTAATTGAATCACTGGATAGTTAGCTATGTTCATCGGTAGCAAACATCGGGTTTATTTGTCAGCATCCACGATTACGATCGTCGTGACGGGCGTCCTTGTAGCTCAGCCGGGACTTGCGGGCACTCGGCCGCGGCTTGGAGAAGTGACTGCCTGGCCCCAACAAACTGTACGAGATTTTCTGCGTAAGGCCCAGGTTGCTACGGTGACAACCGCAGTGCCAGCATTGCCGTCTATGGACGTGTCAGAGCCTCAAGAGTTTGTGAAGGCGAAGACTGTAGGTTTACCAGTCGACTCAGACACCATTGATCAAACGAATGCCTCTTTGGTCCTGGAAATTAAAATCACACCTTCGGGCCTGTCATTCTCTCCAAGTCGCTTAGCATTTACAAAAGTTGGCCAAGCGGCTGCCATTCGCTTGGATCGCGATATTGGCGATCTTGCATTATTTGTGCGTGATGAGAAAACATTGGGCTTACGCCGTGAAATCAACCAATTGTCGGCCCTGAAAGTCGGTGCGACCGAGGTTTATGCGTTTAGCAACGGGCGCATGTACATCGTGCCAGTCACTGTGCATGGTGATTCTCGACAAAACAATTGGGACATTCGTGTGCCAGATAATCTCATCAGCTTAAATGGTGTAGTGCCTGCAGCGATAGCAAATGCCAATTACTCTGGGTTAGAGGCGGCAACTAGCGCTCAACAAGTGGACAATAAAGATGGGGGCGGTGAGTCTCAGGCGGACTTAAGCCAGCCACTGTCCCGCGACCTTGTTTTAAAGTCGCCGTCTCTTAGTGAAAGTGTGGCCGAGACGACGCAGGCCATGGAACGTCAAACGGCTGAGGCACAGCGGTTTTATCGTGCAAAAGATGAGGTTGGTTATCATGCAGTGACCCTGCAGTTGATCGACGATCGCTCGGACCCTGAAGGCGGTAAGATCTATCCTGTAGTTGGCGCTAATGTGCATGTGATGGGCACGGAGTTTGTTGGTAAGACCGATGCGACCGGGCATCTGACCATTAGAGATATGCCGAAAAAATCACGCTTCCTTGTGCGGGTGGACGATCCAAACGACACCGTGCGGTCGGCGCTGGCTGAGCTCCCGACTCAAAAAGATGGTGTTGTCAGATTGCGAATGCTGCGCAACCTAATCTTCGACGGACTCTCGGGTATCGCCGGAACAGTTCAGAAGGCGGGATTGGGATCATACTGCGGTACGGTCTCGGAGAAAGCATCAGGCCGCAACCATGCGCCAGTAAGTGGCGTGGAGGTGCGGTTAGATATGCCGGCGGAAGGCCCATTTTACTTTAATCAGTACGGTTTCCTGGATCGAGCTATGGGCTCGACTGGACCAGATGGACGATTCTGTTACTTCAATGCAACGCCAGGTCCAGCGGGTCTTAGCCTATATAGAGGAGACGTTGCGCTCATGACCCAGCCTGTGGCTTTGTTTGCTGGCACTCATGTTGAAGACGAGTTGACTCTCGGCAATATCCGCACCTTATCTGTTCAGCTCACGAGCATGGCGACGGCGCAGGAGCAGCTGAGTAACGATCCATCGGCAGCTCAGGCCTACAAGCATGTTGATATGGTGGACATCATCCCGTTCGGAACAGACACGCCGATGATGCAGGTGGGGCCCGGTCAAGTGGCTACTCAAGACCCCGTGCCGCTGACTCATGGAAGGCAGCGTGTATATGCACGCGCAGCAGAGTTTGAACCTGTAGTTTACACCTACAACGCAGATGATGCGCAGAAAGTAGTGCCGCTCATACCGCGTGGCTTCATTGAGGATATGTCAATCTATGCGCAGGTTGGTCATGACTCAACACTAGGTGCAGTGCTCGCCGAGTACAGCGCGCCTAAAGGAGCGTCAAACGAGACGATTGCCATGCGCCTGATTGACCAATCTGGAGCTGATGTGGGGGACGGCTGGTATTTCAGCGATGCGCCACTCACCAAGGCAATCTTTTTTAATGTGCCGGCCGGCACTTACAGTCTTCAGGTGCAGACCCGAGATGGTTACTGGTTAGGGTCTGATACTGTGATTGTTTATAACGAGACTACCTCGTTTGTGCAGCTTGGCAGTAGTCTGCGCTACCGTGGATCGTCTACAAAAGACGCCAAGGACGACTCCAAATAAGATTCCGCTTACACAAACGGCTGAACAGTTAAGCTAGGCGGTTGGGCTAGTAGTTCAGATAATTTCTCTAAGATCGACATCGAGCAGCCCATAAACGCCAGGACTCTTTGTCACGAGCCAATTTACAAGTACGATGGCACCAGCAGCAAATAGGCTTCGACTGAAGGCTCGGTGGGAGATGCAAAGTTCCTCGGAATCTCCGATGAGCCGAATTTCATGTTCGCCAAACACTCCCCCGCCCCTGACTGCATGCACACCAAGTTCATGCTCCTGTCTTGCTCCGTGCCGGTTAGTTACTATCTTCAGCCCATCCACACCACTAACTATTGACTCAGCTAGAAAGCGAGCGGTGCCGCTTGGCGCATCTTGTTTGTTGCGGTGGTGCGTCTCAGTGATCTCGATATCAAAGCCGAGGCCTTTCAGCGTTGGCGCCACAAGCAGAGCCGCCTTGACGGCCATAAGAATACCAATGCTGGTATTCGGTGCGAACAAGAGTCGCAATTCTCGTTGTTGAGCAAGTTCACGCCATATCTGTTGGTCGTGTGCTTCCATTCCAGTCGAGCCGATGACCAGTGCCTTGCGACGCAGTTGACTGGACTTAAACGACTCTAGTAGCAGTTGATTGCCGGCGGCGCTGGAAAAGTCTAGGACGATTTCGACATCATCTCTTTCCAGAGCGTTTGCAAGGAGGGTCGGAGTTGTCGTCCTTCCCAAATAGAAAGGATCCCCTTCGAAAGTCCTAGCGCTTCCGCCGACTAATCGCAGCCCAGGCGCCTTATTTTCGACAAACTGCCTCTGGATCTCTCGACCCATCCTGCCTGAAATACCGTGCAGCCAAAGTCCGCGACCCTTATCAAGGTCCGTCATATTAAATCAGTCCTTTGAGCTGTTCTTTAGCCGCCAGAACAGTCTCAGCAATGCGGCGTCTGTTGGCTTCCGACACCTCCGCTAGAGGTGCTCGGACCACATTCTTACCAATCCCAAGTGTTTCCAGGGCGGATTTTAATGGGCCAGGATTTGTTTCACAAAACATCACGTCAATCGCGGGCATGAGGCCGTGGTGTATAGCCTGAGCCTTGGTCAAATCACCGGCGTGGAAAGCATTGGTGAGCGCAACCATCTCGCGCGGAAAAATGTTAGCTATGACGCTGATCACACCCTTACCACCAACGGCTAAACAGGCAAGGTATGTCGTGTCGTCGCCAGATAAAAACGGGATTGCGGTCGCATGAAGGCTGCGCGAGAAAAAGCCTAAATCTGCACTGGCCTCTTTAACTGCTTTGACCTTTCCCTCTTTGCAGACAGTGGTCATTTGGTCGACAGTAAGCATATGAGCTGTCCGGCCGGGGACATGATATAGGCAAACAGGAATGCTCACGCTGTCAGTAATCGCTCTGTAATGGCGAATAAGTCCAGCAGTCGTGGGCTTATTGTATGGTGGCGTGACCACTAGAAGACTGTCAGCCCCTGCGTCTTCTGCTAGGCGAGACAGTTCAACACTCTGTTGTGTGTTGTTGTCACCGGTACCAGCCATCACTCTAACCCTGGGGCTTAAGAAAGCCCGAGCTTTGCGAATGAGGGATAATTTCTCTGGTACCGTTAGGGTCGGCGACTCACCAGTGGTTCCAGAAATTACTATGCCACTGACATTACCTTGATCTTGCAGGGACAGAAGCTTCTCAAAAGCCTGCCAGTCGATCTGCTGGTCGGCGCGGAAGGGCGTTGCAATAGCCGTCCACACACCATGGAAATCAGAAAGATTCTCTCTTAACGTTACCATCGCCAACTTCTCCTGCCTTGAGCTGCGGTGCCGCCTGAGTTTCCTTGCCTCTATAGCCCTCGTCAACAGCTTTACTCGGCTCTGTAATATGAAACGGAATATCAGGCCGTAGCTCACCTACTGTGCTTCTAGGTGCTGTTTTCAAGCCGCAGCCAGCGCTCAAAATTAGGAATAACATCGCTACTACAACGGCTGAACTAATGTTGCCGAAGATCTTAGCCAATCCAGAGGCTCGAATTAGGGTCGTTTTCTTCTCACTGGCGGCCAGCGTCATAAGCGAACTGTCGTTGAATAATATGCCAAGTGTATTCAGGGACGACGACGTTAGGTCAGGGTTTATACGGTTGAGTTCCGCTGGCAGGACTTGCTCGGGTCTCAGGGCATTGTTTGATAAGTAACCCAACAGATCAGAGACCGCTACTTTAGCTCTTTTTGCCGGTAAACCAGAGGCCATCAAGTCAAAAATCAACCTACGTTTACCTGATTCGGTGACTAATTGTGTTGGTCTAGTGATTTCCACACCCAGAGCAGAGATAAGGCTGTTACCAACAAGGTCTATCGTTTGATTTAGTCCGACTATACATTCGATAATATGGCGGCGTCTCACCTCCCAGATCACGAGACTTTCGCCACGTGGGAGATCCATTGCCGCTAGTCTATGGCTCTCGAGCTTGAGTAGCTCCCCCGCCGAGATTAGATCGTGTGCAGCTTCCTCGCTTGTATTCCAAATAAGTTGCTCGGCAAATTTCATTGCGTTATCAGCCATAGCCACTAAAGCCTGAGCGATTTTTCTTTTTGAATCTTCGGTGATGTATCCTGGGAGGCAGTGTTGATCGATACTAGCAAAGCCTAGTGCCGCGGCAATATCCCGGTCAATTTCCTCATCTTTGGCCGTAGATAAGGGCAGATCGCAAGGTGCCATGCGAGCTAGGTTGCCTAGTTCATCACCGATGACTTGGCATGTGCTAGCTATGGATGACACAAAGTCTACTATTAGGGCCGAGAAAAGCACCTGACGTTCCGGATGACCGTCACTTTGAAGAAGAAACGGGCGGTTAAAAAGAAGTTCTGCTCTTTTTAACAAAGCCTGTCCGATCTGTCCTAAGCTAGCAGTGGTGGCCGTTAGGCAATTGCGAATGGTAAAGCGAAGTATATTCAAACATAGGCCGTTGATGCCAAAACGGGCCAAAAGCAACTCAAGATACTCTGCTCGCTCGCGTTTAATAGCTAGAATTAATGTTCTGCCGCCAACACCTGGATTCAGACCGCTGAGCACTAGTCGCAGATTATCCGTGTCTTTGCTGCTTATGATCCCGTGATCAGTCAATACACCTGCAGTTGAGGTCAGGAAATCTATGATAGCAGCATCGTCTAAGCGCTGATAGGCACTCCAGTCCGGACCATGCTCTGTCATAAAACCTCCTCGTCGTCACGTCCTCTAAAAATGGAACACTGCCATCGACTGCAGCAAGAAGTCAGTGGTTGGCTTTGAGCCTGTCCGAATTTGCCAAGCCTTACCTGGAAGTGCAGCCGCTACAGAGGCGCCGATTTCGGCCTCTCGTCCAAACTTATAAGTATAGGATACATCTAGCTCTACACCTAGGCTCTTGCCATAAAAGCCAGCTGGTCTTGTGCCGTTATCGGCGGACGTACCGCTTATTGCGGCGTAATACTGCTGCACTTCCGTCGGAACGCCCTCATTGAGACTGGCGGTTAGTAACTTGGCCTCGATGTTGCCAGTTTCCATGCTTTCATAGCGATAACCAGTCGCAAACAAAGTGGCATTCACAAAACGTGAAGGATTAAAGGCGCCGTCAACTATCAAACTGTCAGCATTTGGTTGAGCATTGAATAGAAGAAGTGCGGGTTTGAAGTTTCTATGAAATTGAACGGATTTAACATTTGTGCTCCGCGAGGACTTTGTCAATTGACTGGCAACTGCGGGGTCCAAGCCAGCCACTGAGGGTGCCGTGTCGAAATTCCTGTAGCCCTCTTCGTTGCCTGGAGCGAATGCATAGTTGAGAAATACAACATGACGTGTCATGTCGCCTTTGTTGAACTCAATCGGTCCAAGAGGTGCACCCGAATGAGCAACTGTCCACTCGAAATCACCGGTAATAGCGACGGAATCTAGGTTGTTCATCACCGGCTGACCGACACCATAGCTCCCGCCAAGTGCGAGCCAGTTGGGGTCCATGGACTTGCCCATCCGGAACAGCACTTCATTTCGAAGTGCCAGGTCGCCTAGGTAAAATCCGGTATATAAGTCGAGAAACTTTAGGTCAGTGCCGTCTCCCCCAACTTCTTTTAGCTGTGAGCCAGCGCCGGGATTTTTGGGGTCCGCAACAACATATTCGGTCTTGTAGGGTTTGCCCATGATTTGAGCAAAATATACGCCGACCTGTTTGGTGAAGTTAGCGCCAGCGTTCGACTTGCGATCATCGTACTCGATAGTAAAAAAGTACTGATCTAAGTCATCATAAGGATCGTATGCTCCGAAGCCGCGACTTGAGGTGGCCGGGGCGTTACCGGTGCCAGCAGCTTGGCCTGGATAATTGTTCCAGTTGGGATCTACCGGTGTGCCGGTCTCTGCCAACTTGTCGTAGCCAAGGCTGAACCCGAGGGTCTGACTCTTCTGAATGTTTATATTGCAGGTCACGCCATCGAAGGCGGAAATTTGCTGCGCAAATGGCTTGGTGCCATCGTCGAGAAGCATGCCGAGGCCCCAATTTCGTCCACGTCTGCCTGCCTCTAAAATACAGTAATCAAATGCATACCGAACATAGGCCTTGGTGATGTTGGGAGCGTAAGGCTTATAGCCAGGTTCGCCGGTGTTTTGGTGTTGGCCGGTACAAGATCCTGCTGTGCTTGAGCCGCTCCTGCCGGCGCAGTCAGCTGGTTGCCCTGTATTGCCTAAATATGCACGGCGAAGGTCTTCGAAGAGTCGGAGCTCAACAAACGTGCTTAATTGGTCGTTCAATCGAGCTTCGCCAGTCATTAAGAAGCTTTGCTCGATGGCTTGAAAAGTTCCGGTGTTGCCTTGGAATGCCGGCGCCGTTTCGGTCGAGCCGCGCAGTCCGTAATGACCGCTGCCATTCACCCAGAAAGCCTGTGCTGTCGGGGTGGAGCTCAGCAAAGTGAACATCGTTAAATAACTAAATCGCGACAGCTTCATAAGCTAGGGTCCTCAGCATATTCAATCGTCAAGTTGATAGCGAAGTCGGCGAATGCTCTTACAATGTCCGGAGTCATCGTCAATGTCGGCAATAATCGCATAAAGACGTGGATCGGCGGTAGCCGGTTCGAACTTCTTTTTTTCGCCTGTAAGCAGACGATGTATGGCCGCCCCTGTCTCGATACCAATGACCGAGTTGTATGCCCCAGTCATGCCTAAATCGGTGCAGAAGCCGGTTTTCCCGTTAAATATGCGCTCGTCAGCAGTCGGAACATGAGAGTGGGTGCCGTAAACTAAAGACGCCCGCCCAGCTACGTACCAGCCCAGTGCTTGCTTCTCACTGGTAGCCTCTGCGTGGATATCAATGATCCGAATCCGAACTGAGCTTGGGATATGGTCCAAAAGCTTATCTACGGTTTTGAAAATATCCCGATTGCCTTCTCGCATGAAGGCTCGGCCGATACAGTTAATTACTGCGAACCTGATCCCATTTTGCGCCGTCAGTATGCGCAAGCCCATATCCTCTTGCTCGACGTTGCCCATGTTCGCGGGCAACACGAGCCGATCCGTACGCTTCATGAATTCAAAAATTTCTCGCTTATCATGCCAATGGTTGCCCATGGTCACCGCATCGATGCGATGGTTCTGGATAAATTCATTATAGATCTTTTCGGTAAGACCGAAGCCACCAGCAGCGTTCTCACCATTGACAATGACGATGTCAGGCGAGTGTTCTTCCCGCAACTTTGGCAAAAAATCATCCAGGCAGCGGCGTCCTGCCTTGCCCATCACATCACCGATAGCTAAAACCTTGGTCACTTGGCAAAATCCGTTACGCGGCTCTCACGGACGACCGTCACCCGCACTTGGCCTGGAAACGTGATCTCTTGGCGCAGCTTTGAGGCAATCTCATTAGCTAGATCCACGCAATCGTGATCAGAAACGCCAGCAGGTCGAACCATCGCTCTTACCTCATTGCCGGCCTGCATCACGTAAGCATCCTCTATGCCCTCAAAGTCCTTTACCAGCTTCTCCATATCCGTCAGGCGAGTTAAGTAGGTTTCCATGACTTCACGCCGTGCCCCAGGCCTTTTGGCAGAGAGCACATTTGCGGTGTGAAGGACGACAGCGTAAGGGCTTGCTTGGTTGATGTCATCCTCGTGGTGTAACCGGATGGCATTCACGACCACTTCTGACTCGTCATACTTGGCACAGATGTCGGCACCAATTTGGGAGTGATGACCTTCGGTTTCTTGATCGACGGCCTTGCCGATATCATGGAGCAAACCACAGCGCTTGGCGCGTTTGACGTTGAGTCCCATTTCGGAAGCCATGATGCCGCAAAGCTGAGCGGTTTCCACAGCATGCTGCAAAACAGTTTGCACACCAACAGTCCGGAACTTTAACCGGCCCAGATGCTTGATTAGCTCAGGGTGCAAATCGGTGATTCCGACATCAAATGCGGCCTGCTCTCCCGCCTCGCGGATAATCTGTTCGAACTCGTTGGTGACGCGCTTGGCTGTCTCATCGATGCGCGCAGGATGAATGCGGCCATCTGCGACCAGACGTTCTAAAGAAATCTTCGCGATTTCCCTGCGTACTGGGTTAAAGCACGAAAGGATTACAGCTTCGGGCGTATCGTCGATGATTAGATCAACGCCAGTTGCTTGTTCCAGCGCTCGAATGTTGCGACCCTCGCGCCCGATGATGCGGCCCTTCATATCGTCACTGGGTAGCGCCACCACAGATATCGTCGCGTCGCTAACAAACTCGCCAGCAACCCTCTGTACCGCCAGGCTGACCACAGCTCTCGCTCGCTCTTCGGCTTCCTTGCGCGCCTGATCTTCGATGGCGCGAAGCTTTTCTTTTGCTTCTTTCCTGGCCTCGTCTTCAAGAGTGCGGATAAGCTCGCGCTTGGCCTCTTCCGGAGACATTTTGGCGATGTTCTGCAGAGTTTTGCGCGCGTGATCGAGGGTCTGACTGCACTCGGCACTCATCCGATGATATTTTTGCTCTTCATCGGATAAGGATTGCTCCGCCGCCGTTAACTCTGTCTCGCGCTTTTCTACTACCTGCAGTTTTTTCTCAAGCTGCTGCTCTCGCTGCTTGATCTTGTTCTCAAGTTTACTAATCTCACTGCGGCGGTTCTTGTGTTCTTCTTCGAACTGGTGGCGTCGGCTTCTGGCTTCGTCTTTTGCCTCTTTCAACGCTTGCTTAACGATGTTGTCGGCTTCTTTACGCGCCTCTTCCCGCAGTTGCTTGGCCTCTTCTTCGGCCTTCTTGAAAACTACAGCGAGTTGCTTCTTATTCAGGAATACGCCAACACCGAGCAGGCCGAATACGACTCCGACGACCGCCACCAAAATTCCGATGGCAACGTCCACGGATACACTCCTTTCGTTGACCCAAGTTACAGGTCAGGTCTTAATGTCAAAGCGATACCAAGGGGCATCGCCAACTTGGCGATAAAACAAAAATAATAGCGTCATAATTGACAAATAGCAAGTCGTTGTCCTGGCTGCCATAAAGTCACATAATGAAAAAACCGGCTTCCCTTTGTTACGGGGTCAGCCGGTTTTCTTGCGAGACCATGGTGAAACACCAGGCTCTCAAACTATCACTGATTGGTCAGGGTGAACTCTGCGCGGCGGTTTTTCGCCCAAGCAGCTTCATCGTGGCCATCAGAAGATGGCTTCTCTTCCCCGTAGCTGATCGTTGAGAGGCGGCCGCCTTCTACACCGAGTTGTACGAGGTAGTTTTTGACTGACTGAGCGCGGCGCTCACCAAGAGCCAAGTTGTACTCAACCGAGCCACGCTCATCGCAGTGACCTTCGATTTGTACCACGGCGTTCTGGGTCTTCTTCAGATGGTCAGCCAAGCCTTGTAGATTGCTTTGCGCGTCGCCATTGAGGCTGTAGTCATCGAAAGCAAAGAAGACAGTCTTGGGGGCGAACACTTCGGCTGGAGCGGCTGGCTCTGGAGCCTTGGCAGCTTCGGCCTGGGCGGTCGGTTGTACCGGCTCTTCTGGTTTTGCATCATCGGTGCAGCCAAAGGATCCAAACCCGAGCAGTAAAGTAGCGACAGCGAGGACGTGTTTTGTTTTCTTCAGCAACATGTGATCTCTCCTAAAAAACCGATCATTCCTATGGAATTTTCTGTTATCCCACGGAAACTACCGTGGTAAATCGACGTACACGGAAACCGTATGCAACTAAATTAGAATGTGCTCCCAACTCATTAGAAATGCAAGTGCGCATTTTAAGAATTTGCCGAGTCATCACTTGGATAGGCATAAAGTGTAGTCGAACTTGCATTCAGATCTTTTTTATCTCGCTATAGCTTCTCACGACCACTTACATGCTTTGCCAATCTGTGTTGGACCCCAGAAAAGCTTCCACTGGACATAAAGATAATCGCGTCTCCTGGAGCCAGAGCCAGTTTCAGCCCCTCTTCCAGTTCAGCGTTGGTGCGGAATGTTTGGGCCTTCGGTCCTATGGCGTGCCGAAGTTGGTCGATATTCATCCTCTGTTCCTCGGGAATGCGTTGGTCAAGCATGCATTCACCGATGTATACCTGGTCCGCTAAACTAAGCGCCTCGGCGAAAGCTTTCTGAAACACGTTTCGCCTTTGGCTGGCACTGCGGGGCTCGAACGCGACGACCAAGCGCTTATGGGGATAGACCGTCTTGAAGCCCTCGATAACTAGTTTGACTGCTGTAGGATGGTGGGCGAAATCTTCGTAAATATCGATGTCATTGGCACTGGCCAAAAGGTCTAGGCGACGCTGAACGTTACGGAATGAGTAAATAGCTGCCGCAATCTTTTGTTCGTCCAGATCGTGGCGTAAGTGACCGGACCTCTGAAGGCTGAGCAAACAGCCGATCACTTGTGCGATATTTGCCAGGTTGTGGCGGCCAGAGAGCTGCGTTCTTATCGTTAGACTACCCAGATCCTTTGTGTGGATCGTGGCGGTCCACACTTGACCGCCGGCCCCATCGGGTTTGGCGGTATAATTTGCTACGCATACATCTGCAGTCGGTGTATTGCCTAAAGTCGACACACTCAGGACATTGTCACGCAGCCCCGCTTGTTTCAGGACCTCACAAATCCCAGAGTCGTCAATATTAGCAACGATCGCTCCTGAGTCGGGGACCAACTTAGCGAGTTTAACGAATTGAGTCGTGATCGCCTCGAGGTTTGGATAAATATCTGCATGATCGTATTCGAGATTATTAAGGATCAAGTGGCGAGGGTGGTAATGCAGGAACTTTGGGCCTTTGTCGAAGAATGCGGTGTCGTATTCGTCACCTTCCACAACAAATAGGCGGCTCTTTGCCAGGCGAAAGCTCCGAGGGAAATTGCGGGGTATTCCCCCAATCACGAAACTAGGGTCCTCTCCCAGCTCATTTAAGACGTGGCTGAGTAATGATGAAGTGGTGGTTTTACCGTGTGTGCCAGCGACGACGCACGGGATTCTGTTTTTTAAAAATAGGTCGCCTAATAGCTGCGGGAAGCTAGTCACGGGCATTTTTGCCGCGAGCGCGGCCTCCAATTCAGCGTTGCCGCGAGACAGCACATTGGCGACCACAACCATCTCAGCCTTGACGTCATCTAGGTTGTTGGCGCTGTATGGCGTCTGGACCGGAATACCAAGCTCTGCAAGCATGCTAGACATGGGTGGGTATACACCCGCATCGCTCCCGCGGACGCTGTAACCTGCCTCTGCACACAGACCTGCAACAGAGGCCATGCCAGTTCCGCCGATGCCGAGAAAATAAATCGAAGCACCGTCATGAATCGTCACGTGTTGGCTCCTTTTGTCGAATTAGGGAATAGGCTATCGCGATCCATGTGCCACGTGAGCCTGCCTTGGGTGATATGTCCTGAAGCCCCGATCATAAGGGGGTAATTGGGGCGGGTATGGCCAAAAAGTGGGGTGTGAAAAACCGGAATAGGCGACCTTTGAGCGAACTGCTTTAGCACAAACTCAGCGCAGTCAGGGATATTTTGGCCCAGGTTTCGCAGGTGGCCTATGACTAAGGCACTGGCTCCGAAGAGAGCGTCGCTTTGCAGCCATTGATTGAAGGCTCGCATGAGTCTAGCCGGGTGTTCGTCGGTATCTTCGATAAACAATATATGTCCGGCCAGGGACTTGGGAAAGTAAGGCGTGCCGATCAAGTTGGTGAGGACGGTGAAGCAGCCGCCAAATAGCTTGCCCGTGAGGCTTTGTGGTGAAGTATCGCCAATCGCCGTAAGCGGCAAAGAGCCGCTCGTAGAACCCTTCTCCCATTGCTGTAAATTAGCGAAAAGTGCTTGCAAATCGAGGGAGGTCTCTGGCGTGGACTGGTCCCATAACACAGTCGCGGGCATCGGAGCGTGCAGGCTTGGCCACCCAAGCTGAGCATAAAGTCCGCAATGAAGGGCAGAAATATCGGAAAAACCCACCAGAAGCTTGGGGCTGACTTGTTTAAGTTTTGACCAGGGTATCAGCGGCAGCAAATCGCTAGCGCCGTAGCCGCCGCGGGCGCAGATCACAATGTCTGACTCGGGCTCGGTCAATGCCGCAATCAAAGCCTTAGATCTTGATTCTGCTGTACCAGAGGTGTAGGCCCAGGAATCGTCGAGCTCCAGGTCTTCATAGAGCACCTCGAAACCGCAATGTTCCAGCATCGGTAGCCGCGAGCTGAGAATGTCCTTCTGCTCACGACTGGACGGCCTAATGATCCGAAGCGTCTGCTTCACAAGATGGCGCCTTTTTTGCTAGGCAGTTGCATTTTTCTCAGTATATCAAGAAACTTCAATTTAAATGCTTTAAATTTTAGAGCTTGCCGGAGGCCAAGATGGCGGATTTACTAGTGCCGGTTTCAGTCGGCGAACTTGTTGATAAGATAACAATATTGCGGATTAAAGAGCGTCATATCAGGGCTGTCGACAAATTAGCCAACGTGCGAATGGAGTTGGCGGCGTTGGTGAAAGTTTGCGAAGCACAGGGTGTCGCTTTGGATCAAGCAAGTGTCCATGAGCTCGAGACTATCAATCAAAAGCTGTGGGATATTGAGGATGCAATTAGGGATAAGGAGGCAGCGAAGGCCTTCGATGACGAATTCATAGCGCTAGCTCGTTCTGTGTATCAGACCAACGACATTAGAGCGGCAATCAAATCTCGTATCAACGTTGCGGCCGGTTCGCGTTTGCGAGAAGAGAAAAGTTATCGTGATTATCAATAATTTTCAGATAGATTTGCGCAGCCGTGAATTCTTACTAATCCGAGTCTTCTCGGATTATAGCCGCTAACTCATGCATTCCTGAGACATGCCGATATCCACAGTTGGGACATTGGTGCTTGATGATGTCAAGCACCCTCGCCCCAGTTAAGAATATTTGCAGGTTAGTTTCCATTGTCAGGATGTAACGGCGTGAAAGTCAGCCAGACTGATCAGCGAAGTCTCTTAAGCAAGGTGCTGGTGACCTACCTGCTGACGATTATTGTCCCCAGTCTCATAGCTGGCGTAGTCGGCCTGGGTCTTTTTTTCGTTCATCTGAGAGATCAAGCGCTCTTAGAACAGCGGCGCCTGGCATGGAGTTTAGGCAAGAGTCTAGACACGGAGCTTCGCAGTTTTAGTCAGCGAGTTTCGACTGTGGTTAGGTTAACTAATTTTCCTACTCAAGATTCATTACAAGCGACGCTTAACCGCATTTTGCCAAGTTTAAACGGCATTCCTCAGATTGCCGTGTTCACAAAAGAAAAACAGATTTTGGCGCATGCGGCCACAGAAGCCATCCCCAGCTTAATGTTAAATGTGGATTTTGAGACGCCAGCTACCGATGGGAGCACCCATAGTGCGACATTTTTCACCTCCCCGTTAGGTGCGCCACGCATTTTTTATCGCATGCCGATCGACGATCAGCGTTTTTTTCTTGCGGATATAGAACTAAGAGACTGGGCTAACTGGTTACAACAGAGCAAGGTCCTAGAGGGTCCCGTGTTGGTGGCTCTATTGCCACGCTATGGATTAAAGGGTGAGGCGATTCGTCTGTATGACGGGGGGCTCAAGGAATTTCGGCCTCAAGCAACTTGGGGAGCATTGACGTCTCTCCAAGATTTTCGATCACGTGAGGTGGTAGGGCATCTTTCCGATGGTTCCTACAGGCTCCAATTCTTCGATTTGCCGAGCATATTTGTGGCAGATAGGCCTTGGGCCAGGCTTTTAATCGCATTGCCTGAATCCTATATTTATAGAAGTTGGTGGATAGCCTTATGGTGCATGGCAGGGGGACTTACATTAATTTGGGCCACTGGCCTTTTCTTGGCACTTCGATTCGCTCGGAATTTGCAAACATCGATCGCTGAAGTCGCTGTTGCGTTGCGAGAACTTGCAGCAGGAAAACTAAGCCTACTTCCTGTTCAGAGCGGTAATCTTGAACTTGAAAAACTCAAGCACGCATTCAATAGCATGGGGGAGTCGTTTGGGGTTACGCAAGTCCGGACGCGAGTCATGCAGAAGGTGCTCCTCGAGCTTTATAATTGTCACAACTACGATGTCTTGATGCGCAAGGCTGTTGAGATAATCTGCAGCCAATGCAAAGCTGATGTGGCGTGGTTTCTACCCGCTGGCTCAGGTCCGGGACTGATTTGGCGGAATCGTCAGGTGATTGAAGTATCTAAAGCCGAAATAAAATCGCAGTTGACGGAATCCTCGACCCAGCATGTTCTGCATTTTAACCTTAAAAATGGATTGGCTCACTTCGGTGATCTCGCTGCCACATACAGACAATCACCGGGGGAAGTTGTTGAATCAACGCTGCATGCAGTCGTCGCTCTGATTGAAACCTCGTTGACTAAAACTGAAATTATGAATCAGGTTGCGATTTCTCGGACCAAGGAAGAATTCCTAAATAGTATTCAAGGTGCCATCACTACACATCGGAAGTACAAAAAAACGAATCATCGGCTGGCATTCCACCAACACCCATCACCGCGATTAATTGGTGAGTGGATGCATCTCATTGATGCGACTGTGTCTGGAAAACTCTACATTCTCATTGGTGACATGGAGGGGGATGGCCCTCTCCAAGCACTTGCCCGAATTGCATTGCGGTGTGCATTAAGTGCCATTGAGGCCGTAGTTCACTGCTCAACAGCAGAAAGCGGTCTACTGCCATTGGAAATTAGATCGGTCATTGCGTCATCCATTGCTCAGATTGCGACAGATAATCAGATAAAAATGAGCTGTATTATCGCCCGCGTTGATTTTAGTACCGGCGAAGTCCTGTGGTGTAATGATGGTCAAAAGTTGCCAATAAGCGTAGTGGCCGGTGAAGAGTTGAATTCCGTCACTCAGTTTGTGGCCCAGACCGAGGACGATCTCATCGGTCGATTGGATAAAGGCAGCGCGGCTGAATGCCGGCAGGAAAGCTATCGCCTTCGGCAAAACGAGGCAGTGATTTTCCACTCAGACTTTCTGAGTGCCACAAAACATCTCAAGCCTGAAGTATTTGACCGCATTCTGGAGCGCGGATTACAGCAGTCTCGCTCTATCGGCAATGCCGAGATTCTATGCGATGAGATTTTGGCGATGGTTAGGTTTTATACACAAGACAGTCCACTTGACGATCGGTTCTGCCTCGTGGTTGTTCAAATGTGACTAAGTAGCGACATAGATTTAAGTGATAACAGCGGTTCCGTCACCTAACCTGCTGGGATATACTTAGGCTAAACTAATGCCATTGGTACATTTGAGGAGGCAGGGGCATGGACCACAGCAAGACTGACGTAGTTGTGATCTATGGAGGGCGATCCGCTGAACACGAGATATCCTGCCGAAGCGCTAGATTTGTCCTCCTTAACCTCGATAAAACCAAATATCGGGTCCGAGCAATCGGCATAGATAAGGACGGATCATGGTGGCCACAAGATGTCGCGGCTTTACTTGCCACATCAACTGGACCGATCCCAATCCATAAATCGAAGCAGCAGCTGAGCGTTGGCGACTTCGGTGGGGATGTTGCCAGTACCGTTGTGTTTCCTGTGTTGCACGGAACCTTTGGTGAAGATGGGACCTTACAGGGGCTCATGGAACTTAAAGAGGTGGCGTTTGTTGGTCCCGACACTCTTGGCTCAGCGATCGGCATGGACAAGGTGGTGGCTAAGAAGCTAGCCGCTACCGCTGGGGTTCCGGTGGTTCCGTGGCGAGATCTTCGGAGTCACCAATGGTCGGCTCAGGGGGTCCAGATTTGCAAAGAAGCAGTAGAGGCGCTGGGCTTGCCTCTGTTTGTGAAGCCAGCCCGTTTGGGTAGTTCGGTCGGGGTCAGTAAAGTCACCGAGGCAAAAGAATTGTCGCAAGCGTGCGAAAGGGCTCTGGCCTTTGATGATCGAATACTGATTGAAAAGGGCCTAATTGTTCGCGAAATAGAGGTGGCTGCTTTAGGAGGGTACGAACCTAGTTTGTCGATTCCCGGTGAAGTTGTACCTCACGAAGACTTTTATTCCTATGATGCTAAGTACACCAGCGCCAATGGTGCCAGCATTGTTATCCCAGCTAAATTGACACCGTCGCAAGTGGCTGCTGCCAAGGAATTGGCTGGGCGTGTGTTTGAGGCCTTAGAATTATTTGGCATGGCTCGTATTGATTTATTTCTCGAAAAGTCGTCTGGTGAATTCTACTTTAACGAGGTGAATACGATACCTGGCTTCACCGAGATTTCTCAGTACCCCCTCCTGTGGCGGGAGTCAGGAATTGAGGCTAATGTTTTGCTTAGCCGTTTGATTGATTCAGCTATCGCAAGAAAAAATACTCGCGCATCTTTGCGTCGAAGTCGCTAAATAGGTTAGATTTTTCTTGGTATTTGCTGCATCCACCCAAGCGCGAAAGCCTCGGCAACTGACTCTGCAACTGCGACGGCGCCAGCAGTAAAGAGGGATTCGGGCTTTGTGGAGCTTGCGATCCCGACTGGCGTCATGCCTGCCGCTACAGCGGCTTTAATGCCGTGAATACTGTCATCAAATACTACGATATTTTGACGTTGCTTTGGATCAATCCGGAGTCCGTTACTGCACTCCCAGAAGATGTCTGGCGCTGGCTTATGTCGTGAGACGTCCGAGGCCGTTACAATGACGGGCACATTTAGGCCGACCCTTGCTGTGGTGGCAATTACAAAAGGCCGCAGCGAATTGCTTCCAATTGCAAATGGCAAATCTGCGACTGCGAGACATTCGATAGCTGATTTGACACCGGGGTATAGTGGGACTTCGATGGCACCTGATGCAAGTAGTCTCTCTTTAGTCTTTACCAGGATATTGGCAAGTGATGGGTCGCCATATCGTTTACACAGTATGTGGGCTATCGTTCGTGAGCTGTGCCCGCTAAGATCAGATAGCTCCGTCACAGAGCAATTAAATATCTCGCTAACTGCATCTGCCCATGCTTGCAGGTGAGCTGGCAAGCTATCTACCAAGACTCCGTCGAAGTCGAAAATAACGCCACTTGGTCGCAACGACTGCCCCATTCGATCATGCGAAAGCTTCGATAGCAGCACAACCACCCTTTTGGTAAACTCACACCCTAGCGTTACTAGGCGTGTCAATAACAGATGTTCGTGAGGGATCTTTGTGACTGCTGCTCAAAAGTTAACACCAAATGCCGCGCGCGCCAAGCAGCGCTCATTGATCTTCCTTATAATGATGGTTCTCGGCAGCATAGGCCTGGACCAGTTGACCAAAATTCATGCGCAATCGACATTGATGATCTGGTCAGATGCACAGAATCCGTCTGCTTATCGAGGACAACGATTTCCACTTTGGTCTAGTGATGGTACGGACGGTATGGGAGCCACGGAGAATCATCATTCTTTTGTCTCTCTAAGCACTAATTATGTTCGTAATCTTGGAGCCGCATGGGGGGCGTTGTCGACGCTTCCAGACAGTATCCGTGTTCCCTTTTTCTACATGGTGACTTGCGTCGCTGTTGGCATAATTTTGATGTATCTGCGATCTACACCAATCCATCATCGATTGGCGATATGCGCCCTTTCTTTGATTCTTTCCGGGGCAATAGGAAATTTTCTAGACCGCGTGCGTTTTGGATACGTGATTGACTGGATCGATGTGCGTTGGAATTTGCTGGGCTGGCGTTACGATTTCCCAAACTTCAACTTTGCCGATAGCTGCATTACTGTCGGGGTCAGCTTCCTTCTGGTCGATATGCTGATCTTAGAGGGACTGCGTAGCCGGGCTCATGCCGCAAAGATCTGACTAGTACCCAACTGGTTCTTGGAAGACTTAAAATAAATCTCGAAATGTGACCGGAAGCCGAGATTTTAATCTCGGCAATTTTTGTCAGTGTGGAAAATAATAATCTAAATTTTACCCACCAGAACTCTTTCGTTGGCATAAATTGATCAGCCGTAGCTAGCCCCTCTAAAGACTTATGGCCTTTCTGTCGACACGATACTTGCGGAGTATCAACAGATTGGGACTCCGAGGGGGCGTCGTGAAAACGGCTTGTAAAATCATCGCAGCACTGGCCATCATTTGTTGCTTTTCGCAACAAGCGCGGGCTGGTTATCGTGAAGACGCCATGTTGGAGTTTATCAACAAGATGCGCGAGCAAGAGCGTGCGCGCAGTACCTCTACCACTACCGACCTTCATGCGAGTTATCTCAACTCTACAATGGATCATGACAAACGGCTTATATCGCTAGCATTGGGCGCGAGCTATTTAGATAGGAATCCGCGACTTGCCTTACAATATCTTGTTTCTGCCGAGTTAGACTGTCCTGCCAATGATCCGATTTTACCGATGATTAGATATTACTTGGCAGAAGCGAAATTTCGCGGTGGCGCTTTCTCAGAAGTCGTTAATTTATCCAAATCGCTATTGAGCACAGAATTTGGCGATGCTTGGGTAAAGCGCGTGCAAAGTCTACTTATTGAAAGTTTATATGCATCCGGTGATTTCGAGGGATTAACTCAAGCATTTAAGGATTATAGCAAGCGTTTTAATTTTAGCCGAAGGCAAGAAGTACTCGGGCGCATGGCCTACGATGCCTTTGAGAAACGCGGCGATCGCAAAGAAGCATTCGGACTTCTGGAGGGCTTAGCAGCTAATTATCCTGCCACCGCTGAGTCTCGTTGGGCATTTCGAAAACTTGAGGATGCCACATGTCAGTCCATAGCTAGTGGTGGGTATATTTTTTCAGAGAAGTTGCTTTCGCGGCTGAGCAAAAACGTAGTTTTAGGCAACGGTCTGGGCGAATTTATCCAAAGTGCATTAAGTCGGCCAATTATAGATTCGAATGGAAAGATTCACGTGAAGGGGGCAGGCGAAAAAGCCCAATTCTTCGTCGGGGCACGCTTGTTTGAGCTAGCCAAGACTGAGATGCAGTCTATTTACGAACAAGAGCGAAAGGATAGCGCTTCAAAAATCTTGCCGAAGATAATTTTAGATTTGGCTAAGACTAACTTGCGTTTATTTCGGCCTGAAGAATCCATTCGTTATCTAAGTGATTTCGTCTACAACTTCCCGCGCCACATGTTTAGGGGGCGTGCTCAAGAGTTACTGGGCGA
>CAIWTN010000091.1 GCA_903915625.1 uncultured Pseudomonadota bacterium
AGCCTTGCTGCTGCGGATAGCCTTGCTGCTGCGGATAGCCTGAAGGCGCGTATCCCGGGGGTGTCTGTTGTAGCTGTAGTGCCTGCTGCTGACTTGCAGCCTGCCCGGCCCTTGCTCCGCCTTGCTGCGAACGATTGGCTGCCAGCCCGGGACCCTGTGCGCCGGTGGCCCGTGTTGTGGCCGGCTCGCCAAACATATCGTCGTTGGCTGTCTTCGGTCGGCCTTGAGTATTATTTGATCCGCGTTTTTTACTCGGGCGTCCGGCTGGTGCGCCGGAGTTGGGAGCTCCGGCGATACCGATTTCGTCAGCGCCCTGAGGTGCTGCTTGTGGCACTGCCTTTGGCCGTGGAGGTGCCTTTGGTTGGTTTTTTTCAAGATTTATGCTGACATCGTTATCCTGATCTTTGATGATATTGATCCGCAGCTTCTTCGTCTTGTAGCCGTTCAGGGACACTTCCACCAATACTTTGCCGGGCTCAGTATTTATCTTGTTGTTGACCTGACCAGCGATGATGCCGTCGATCGTGATATTAGCGCCCTTATTTGGGGAATTAATCATCAGGAAGGTTTGCTTGAGTGGATTGCCGTTTGAGTCAGTGGTTCGTTTATTAGGAGATTTTGACGTGCTCGCTGCGGAGTGACCTTTTCCAGTGCTGGCATTCCCACCGCTCGGAGCAGTAGATTTAATCTTGTTAAAGAATCCGAGCACTGCGTCATCTAGCACCTCACCGGCGTCAATGTGAGTTGAAGAGTCGAAGCTCAGTGCACTCTTGAAGCTTTCTGTGGCAGCGGTCTTATTGTTCTGCATAAATTGGCAGATGCCTAATAATTTAAGAGTGCTGGCCTGTTCTTTCGCTGGAAGCTTGTTGCGTAGAGACTCTTTAAGTATTTTTTCTGCGCCTGCGAAATCACCCTGCTGGTATTTATCAAATCCATTCGAGTACGCCGATGCGAGTGCTGTAGAGGAAATCAGCATCGATGCACTGTAACCTGCGGGCAATGCAATGCTCAGCATTAAGGTCCAGATCAACAGGTCGCGAATAACGCCGGCTGCAATAGTCGCAATGGCCACGGATATCCCCGTGATCGAGCGACCATTTGGCTGGTTGTTATTTGTTGACTGTCTACTCAAGATCTAAGCTCCAACTTTACTTCTTAAATTCTGCGCTGAATGTGAGCTGTCCTTCGTTGCCGTTTAAGCTCAGTTCACGTTCCTTCGCGTCTGTATTGTGTTCGACTCTAAGGTAGTAGCGACCCGCAGCAAGTTGTACCTGCTTGCTGTTGCCGCGTAGGGAAAATATTTGGGTCGCATTGCTATTTAAATTTCGCAGCGTGACTTGCGCCACATCAGTATTAGTGCGAATTGTCAGTGTTACCAACTGATTGCTATTTGAGTTTTCCCGGTTGCCAAGAGTGACCCGGGGGAGTGTGAGAATCTCATCAGTAGCAAGTTCAAAAACGCGGCGATATACAGGAAAACCCGTTCGCCTTAGCTCAAGAGAATGTTTGCCGGGCGCAAGGGGGAGTGGTCCACTGTCACCCGTGCGATCGATGGTAGTGCCGATCCGCCTACCGTCAACATAGACTTCTGAAGCAGGCTGAGAGCTCACAATGACCATGCCTTTGCCTCGGGCTGGTGTCAGCTTGGGATCATTTTTTTCGTTAGTGATTTTGTTGTCTTTAGTCTCTAGTCGCTCAACTTGATCTTGTTTTTCTGCTTGGTCGTTCCGATCAATTGGAGTAAGTGATGCGGGCAATATCGTCTCCAGCCCAGTTGTATTATCTACAGCCGATGCCTGCTTGCGTTGTCTTGCCGACTCCGTCTCAGACGAGGTTTTATTGGCAGATAAGTCTACAGGTGAGTGAAGAAGCTCAGCCTTATTAGCCTCAATCTTGTTTTGCAGTGGCCTAAAATCATGGCTTTTTTGTGATTTTTTTATGGTTTTAGTAGGTCTCTGATGAGCCTCCGTTAGTCGTTGTGCTGGCACGGTTCCCAGGATGGGCGGCGTGCTTACTGCGGCCGAAGGTGCTCTGCCTCCAGCTCCAACTCCAGCTGTAACAGTCGCTCTCGGGGGGGTGCCATCTCGTTTTGGGTGCTTTGGCTGGCGCGCGCTGTAAGACGCGCTGCGGCTATTTGACGGCCAATTTTCTCGTCGTTGACTTACATTAAGATTGCTCGCGTCTAAGCGAGTCTGGATTAGGTTGAAGCCCCACAAGCTTAAAGCGCAGGTGAGTCCAATGAAGATGAAGCTTAATGAATAGCTAAACCAAGTTCTGTTTTGAGATACGCTTATAACTGCGCGTCGCCTTGGATTTTGCCTAAGTGATGCTGATGGCTTGCGTTGCTGCGGCAGAATTGCCTGACGTTGCGGCATTCCGGTGGCAAATTGAGCTATAGGTGCAAAGGCCGCAGTAGGGGTCGGCGGTGATGTTTCTATCCGCTGATTTTGATTAGCGGGCGCAAAACTAGGTTGTCTTTGATTGGATTTAGGAGCCAATGTCGCCGCGATTACCGAGCGAGGAGGCACTCCTGGCGTTGGAACTGCTAACCTTGTCATTGGTATAGGTGGCGTTGCCGTTCCGACAGTGAAAGTTTTTAGGCGCGATTGAAAAGTAGCGGGGTCTCTAGCGTATCGCTCTAGCTCAATATGACTCTCGTCAAAGTTCAGTAGGCGCAGCATTTGGTCAATAATTTCGCGATAATAATCTGCGCTCTGTGGCCTGCCGGTGACCTGCTTTGACATGCCTTGAATGATTAGCTCGTCATAGGCGGGCGGTATTCCAGGTACGAGATAGCGCGGATGAGTAAAGTTACCCTCCATGATCTTGAGTATAACATCATGGGTAGTGTTTCCGATGTATGGGAGCCGTCCAGTAACTAGTTCGTAAAAGAGAACAGATAGGCTGTAGATATCGCTTCGCCAATCAACATCGCGACCGCGGATTTGCTCTGGTGACATGTAGCTGGGGGAGCCCATGAAGGTGCCAGTGACGGTGACACTAGATTTCGCTAGATCTTTAGATATGCCAAAATCCATGAGTTTTATGCGGCCGTCATATGTGATCATGACGTTTTCAGGTTTGATATCGCGATGAACGATACTGCTCTCATGAGCCTTGGATAGCCCTTTGCAAATTTCTGCGACTATACAGGCAGCGATAACGGGGTGTAGCCACTTGTTACTTAGGTTCTGGACATATTGAGCAAGGTTTTTGCCTTGGATAACTTCAGTGACGATCCAAAGTCGTCCGATTTGATCGCCTGAAAAATCATATATTTTTACGATATTCGGATGATCGAAGGCGGAAATCGTTTGTGCTTCCGCTTGGAAACGCTGTCTGATTTCCGGATTTCGTTCCATGTGTTCGTGCAAAACCTTCACGGCAACGCGACGGCCAAGCTTCTCGTCGATGGCGACGTAGACGTAAGCCATCCCACCTTCGCCGATGAGATCGACGATGCGGTAACGGTTACCGAGAAGTTTGTTACGCATTAGCTCCACCTTTAATGCCGGATGGGGTTTTGCACCCGCGCTCCATTCTTCGGGTAATTAGTTATTTTTCTTGAGTCTTTGCCGAGATGGACAAGGTCTTTGATGACGTTTGAACGTCGCTTGATTGGTTTGGTTGTAATAATAAATTTATTTATAAAATGTTTATGACCTGGGACTTGCAAATTCGTGGATTGGGTAGTGATAATGATAAGAATTTGACCATTGCAACGTACCGACTGAGTGCCAGGGGACAGGCTAGTCTCTTGGGCGGAAGGAGCAAGGCATTTGGTCAAATCTCAACTATGCAGACAGCGGCAGTGAGAGAAGATCGGCTGGTGCGGAATTGTCGAACACTAAATAATAGAGAGCCTCAGCAGCGGAGTCATCACGAACTATTGCGTGGTTTTCCCGCAGCGAAAATTTGGTGAACTTCGACCTCTCAGTGGCTGATAAACTATAAAAGACTCGCTCTTGCGCAATTAGAACACTTCCTGTCATGCCACTCGGAAACATCACTTTTCGCATCGTCTCATAACGCGTCGCGAGAATAATCGACCGACCGTAAAGGTCGTAAGACCGAGTGCCACCTGAAGGATAAAATCCGGAGATACTGTCCATAGCAAGAGCAATGCAGCAGTAAAGCGGTTCGTGATACGCAAACTTCTCAACTTCTTCCTGGAAAATATCTAAGAATCGGATGGCTAGACCTAATCCGTCTCTCGCCATTGATCCGCTGAGCGATTTGAATGGATATCCGACGCTGCAAATAAAGCCATCGCCCATTTCCTTGATACGAAAACCACTGGCCACCAGACGACTTGGGTCGTAGCCGTCGTCCATCGCCTCGTTACAGCGCCGAAAGACATTGCGAAGAAAATCCTTTGTCTTTTCGTGGTTGATCTTGCTACTTCCAACAATGTCAAAACAAAGTACACAAGCCTCGCCGCTGCCCGTCGGCATCGTTAGTTCGAGTTCAATGCCGGTGCGTATTTGCTGTATTTGGTGGGGATAGAATACTTTTTCCATTTGTCGAAAAGCGTGCGTATTTTCGACCGTCACTTTTAACTCAGCTAACCGTGCCTTATATCCGACGGCAATAGCAAAAAATACACTTTCGACCGCAAATGCTAGGTAGAGCGAGTAGCGCCACATCATCCCTACGGACGCCGCGTAGGCTAAGGCGTTGATCACATACCCGGCGGTGAGCAGGGTCCAACCAGCCATGAGGAAGGTAGCTGGTTTATAGCCTTGCCGATGGCGAATAATTGCTCCGATAATCGACGCACCGTAAAGTCCTATCTGCGGCACGTACCAGGGAAAGTGCTGATTATATGCTATTTCAGGCGCCATTAATGCGGCCATTGTTACAAGCATGATTATCATGGAGTAAAAAATTCTGGGCGTATAGGTACGCATAGATAACGCCGTTGTCATGAACAGAAATACTGCTAAGGCATTGATCAGCAGCATGCTGTTCCATAGCCACTGGGAGAAATTTGCCATGTGGAACGAGGCGACCGCAAGAATCCCGAGCATAGATAAGCTGTAAAGAATGTAGTAAAGGAAGTAGGACCTTTTATATATCAAAAGCCAGCCGAGATTCAGCAAAATCATCGCAATAGTGACGCCGTAAAGAAGTGCAATGAAATCTCTGCTCGAGAATATTTGTGCATGCATTTCAAATGCACTAGAAATCTTAAATCTAGACTTCATCGTATGCGACTTGCAGTTTTTGAGATGAAGGTAAAAGTCATGCGAACCACGTGGTAGATTTAGTTCAAAAAGTGGCGCATAACTGCGAGAAGGCTTTAGTTGAGTTAAGGTTTGGTTGTGCCTCCAGAAAAGTTGTGCGTCGTCAATGGGGAGATTCCAACGATGCTCAAGAATTGCTGGAAAGGGCGTTTCATTTTCAATGTGAAAACGCATCCAAACATCTGCAGGCTGCATACCAAAGGTGCTCTCTGTCGCGCGCTGCCAAGCTAAATTGCTATCTAACTCTGCTGAACTAAAGTTTATCTCTCCTGTGGGATCGATTAAATACTCAACGTTATTAAACTCTAGAGGTAAATTTTCCGCAGTTACCTTTACGGATTCGGAGGCGACATTGGACAGGCCATCCGGCATAGCTAGCGCCAGACTAGAACAGAACAATGCGAATAGAGTCCTGAAGACCATGAATGGGCTCACCTCACGTGGTATATCGACGCGAGGAGGGACTTTATTAGCCAAAAACTTTGAAGACGGCTCAAATCAGGTTGGGAAAAAAGCAAACTCGTCAGAAAAAACGCTTAATAATTGAACCCAAGGATTAGCTTACAGATCTGGGATGGCCTAGTCACGCGGTAGTTGGATGGTTAACTGTCGGCGCCAATCTCTATCGGTAATTCAGCGGCGATCGACCCGGATGGGGTCTTTCCTCTAAATTGCCCAGCGTATTCAACCCAAACCAAAATTTGGTCATCTTCCTCATCGATAGACTCTAGGGCGGATTTGCCTTGGCTACGTACATCTTCAACCAGTTTTAGAATGCGACTTTTCTTGCGGCGCACCTGCCAAGGTAGCACACCATCGGTGGCGAGAAATATTGAGTGGGGGCGCCATGTGTCAAAGTCTACGACAACGGGTTTAATTGCCAAATGGGCGTCGATACCGAGGACGCTGCCGCCTCCTTGTATTGCTGTGATTTGCATTGGGTCTGTAGGTGAGCCAAGTAGCAGCAACGGTACGTGCCCAGCTGAGTAATAAGTTAGCCGCCTCTGTTCCAAAACCATGATGCCGAGCGTCAAAGTGTACGGATGTCTGCGTCCCATTGCGATCAATGTGTCATTAACGGAAGCAAGCCATTGAGCGGGGTCGAATTCAGGCGACCGCAGAGCCTGCGCCCATAATGACTGCACTGATTGCACGACCATAGCAGCGGGTACACCTTTGCCGCTAACATCGCCGACCGCAATAGCCATCGCACCAGACGGTAGTATGCGTGCTGCTAACCAATCGCCGCCTAAAAGACCGTGGGGTACATGGAAAAAATGTGCGGCAAACTCATCAGTGATTAGTTCCGTCGGAGGCGGTATGAATGACTCTTGAATTTCGCGGGCTAGTAAGAGTTCGCCTTCAATTGCCCGTAACCTTAGCCGCTGGTTTTGCGACGCTAAATCCAGTGCTTGGTAATTAACTAGGGCGTGCTCTTTGGATTGGCGTGCCTGTTGTTGGAAGAATGAGATAACTAAAATTTCAGATAAACAGAGTGTGAGACTCCAGGCGATAGGCTCAGGAGCATGATCGACATGCCAAATTATAAGGCAACTGATGGTATGGACCAGCGCAAATGAGATCGCCAAGGCGCCCATAATAGGTGCTAAAAGTCCGATCATGAACCCTTGTACACCGAACATCAGTCCGATCATGATGTACTGCGATGAATTTAAGTCATTGCCGGTAATTGTATAATGCAAAATCGAGCTAAATCCTGCGATTGCGACAGCACCAGCGGCTAGGCCAAAGATATTTAGCGCTCGCATTGTTGGTGGCTGCCTGAGCAGGTGGGTCCAAGTCAACCAAGCCAACGAAACTATGACTAGGGCACCAAATGTAAAAACACATGCAGGGCGGACCGAGGGGGGAGCGGTTTGTGTCATGACTGCAGCTGATAAGCTTAAAATTGGTACTGACGCACGGGAAAAGATATTTACGACGCGTTGTGCATTTTGGATGCGCCAGCGCTGCATGTGCTCGATTTGCTCTAAATTTAACAGTGCGTCTGGTGCGCCTAACAGCACCGCAAGCATGGTGCTGATTTTAGCATCCCGAAAAACTTTCAATTCAGTCGATCTCCGATAGTGTCTTCAGGATGGCAGGGCAGCTTTGCCGGCCATTAAAAGTCGTGTGCTAGCATATCGTGGACGGACGAGAAACGCTTGAATGGGCTGTAAAACCTTAAGTTCGACACAGCACTTGTATATAGACAAGCGTAATCAGCAACCTGGTCAGCGAAGCGACTACGCTCAAGACCCACCTTCATGAGTTCACCCCAAACTGGGTGTACGCGGGCCGCTCGGGCCTCGGTCATCGTCTTGATTTCAAAGTCGAGCTTTTCTAATCGCGTTGCCAAGCGACCAGCTTTGGTGGCTAATTTTTCGCGTTCTTTCCCGATATATTGAGCCTTTTTTACTTCACCATTCGCTTGAGACTGCGCCATCAAACGTTCCTGCCAGCGAAGCTTCGAGTGCAGCACCTGTAGGTCTTCGTCGGCAATCTCGCGCTCTTCCATTTTAGACCTAATATCGCTGAGCGCCCGCTTTAAGGCCTCAAGTTTCACTAATTCAGTGCCAAGCTCTTCTATAACCAAAAGTGTGCGCCAATTAACGCTATGCTTCGAGCGAATGATGTCACCGTAGATATGGTCACCAACGAATAGTATCTCATCACCGCGTATTCCAGTTAGCTGTTGAAAGAGTTTGGCATTCCCGCCTTGGTAAACGGAGCGCTCCGCAAGCGGCCCTGCCAGTGGCTTCACTGTACCGGTTTTTGTCTGAATCTCGTAAAAAGGTTGGCTACCAGTAAAGAACCCAGGTTTACCAGCGCTCACTAAAATATACTCAAAATATTGTCGCCAGTCGGTGAACTCGTCACTTTCGTCGCCTAGGATATAGGTCATGAGTGCATTCGTATATTCCCAGCTCGAGTTGGTTAGTAGGAAGAGTGACTTACCAGCCTCGATTTGTTGCTTCAGCGTCAGGGCTAGATATTTGTCTTTACGCACAAATTTTTCCGGATGGGCCAATACGTGTGTTTTTATTGATCCATCAGCGTGACTCTGGTCGATAAATCGACGCAAGTCGTCGTACACTTCACGGTAGCTCTTCTGGATTTTGTTCGGATTGCGAGCCATGTAATCGACTATTTCGGTGAATAGCTGGACTTCGCTTAATGAGAAGAAGGTATCGACCGAAAGCAGTGATCCAGCCTTGAAGCTCTCAATATTGTAGACACTACGACGAACGTCTTTTGCTAGCCGAGTATGTCCGTGATAGGCGACTTTGACATATTTATGGCCATCGACTTTCAGTACATTTCCGCGGTCCATGTCGACCAACAAGCCTCGGATCAATAGATTCGGATCGAAAGCTAGGGTCGCTAGCTCCTCAGGGTAACCGCTGGCAATAAATTTCTTCAATGTCTCCCGGAATGCTAGGGCCTCAAACGCCTCGCGGTTATAAACTACGAGGGTGTGATCCATGTCAAAACCAATCGCTTTAATGTTACCCATGTTGAGGGAACGATTAACGAATAGGCGTTGCCACTTTTTCAGACGGCTAATATTGCGGCTACCGGGTAAATTTGCCATTCAACTCTCGAATTTAATTCCGACTTGACTGCGTATCTGGCCACCGAGATCCATTAACTTTCTGCGATAAACCACACGACCAGAGCCTTTTTTATATAGTTCGCCGTCAACTAAGACTCGCATCGTGGGTAGATAAGTGTCAGGACGGAAAAGCTGTGATTCAAACGTCGTGCGCAGAGACAGGCCCGTTGCTGACATGTCCATGACTGATTTTGAGATCCGGGTTTCGCCATCGAAGGGATTAAGTATTTCCACAATGACACGCTCATCAGTAGTGAAATAAAACCGTTCTGACTGACGTGTTTCTTCAATAACAGAGTCTTTTTTTAGTGGGAAAATGACATTTTGGCCGTCTGAAATTATTTTGTCTGACTGAAACCTGACCATGCCTATTTGTAAGCTAAAGGCCCGGGAGTTCATGAAGTCGCCGATATACTTTGGTCGGATGTGGTTGGCCAGGACCAGACCATCAGCATTCCGTGATACTACGAAAGTCTGAAACGTGATTGCCAGGCCATCACCCGATATAAATACAGCCTGGCGCAGTCTTAGTGCCTCATCGATGGCTTTCTGGCTGCTCGCAACTTCTACCAAGTCTTCCCCCCTTTGGTAAAGGCCGCGTCCGCAAAACGGTCCACAAACCTCGATACCCGTTTCACACTGGGAAACGCTAGCGTATACATTACTTGGATGTTCTTCGTTGTCTGATTGAATTCCTTTTGATCGGCATTCTCGTTGCTAATATATTGTATCAGCATGGAAACTCGCTGAAACTGTGTTCTATTCCAGTATAAACCTAGTTGATATAGCGTGCCAGTATCGTTGCGATTACAGCCACGAGGGGTTGACGAGGCGATGAATTGATCTGTGGACGTATTGTCGAGTGTGCTGCAGTTGTAGCTTTTAACGCGGGGAAAAACGTAGCGGTCGCTATAGTAGCCACCTATGCCAGCCACCGTCCAGCGTTGGAGAAAGTCTTGCTCCACTCCGATGAAAATTCCCTGGCGATTATAATCAAGCCAAGGATCGTTGTAGATAAATTCATAGCGAAATAGCTCGATATCTATGGCTAAATCATAGCGGGGTAGGTCAATGGCATGGCTGATGCCAAGGCTCATGGTCGGGGTTTTACTACTAAGCCCAAAATCATAGCTCTTGTTGGAGAATTCTGGGCTGTTAAAGACAAGTTGCTTGTTCATGTATAGGTAAAATAGCGTCCTAAAATGGTCCCAGTAGGCCGCCCCAATCCAAGGTATCAAGAGCTGTATTTGACCTTGATCGAGGGTCTTGCGGAACATCGGGCTATCGGCGGATGGGAAGTAGGCTGAGCCGACGCGCGCAAATTCTAGCCGACCAAATACTCCGACGAAAAATGTTTTGCGGAAGTCGCGGCGAAAATCGGCATAAATTTGGTGGCGGCGGAGCAGTAGATCGGCCTGAAAGGGGAAGGTGTCTAAATCTGTTGGGGACTCCACCCAGCGATTGATCCGGTCACTGTTTGAGTCCCAGGTTTGTTTGTAGGAATAGCCGGCAAATAAGGTGATGTCATCCTCACGGATCGGTCCGATACCAACTCCGGCGTTGGCAAGCATGGCAATAAACCTGTTGTCGCTAGCGCTGATTTGCGCCCTCGCTTTGGGTTCTTGAGCAGCTACCTCGGAATATTGAAATCCGCCTTGGGTAAACCAGTAATGCGGTAGAGGGCCTAGGGAAAGATTGTTGTACTTGAACAGCGCCGATTCCATGTTCGGCTTTTTGGTCCCTTCGACATTAGTGAGCCAACGGTTTTCTTGGAGGCTTTGTAGGAGCTGATTGACTTGTGGGGCGTAGCTTCCCTTCGGGTACTGTGACAGATAGCGGGTAAGCCAATGCCGTGCGGCAGCTTTATTATGAGCTAGGTATTCGAGTACTCCGACTTCATAAGTGGCACGGGCAGCGTACTCATCAGTAAAGCGCTGGGATGCAAGGGCAAAATATTGCTTGGCTTTAAGTAGGTCTGCGGGCTCGGCTGCATCCAGCGCTGCTGGTGCCAAAGCTTCGTAGCACAGGCCTTGGTGATAATAATTGTATGCCGAGGCGGTCGTGAGGTGTTCTGCGTGTTTAAAATAACGTAGGGCCCGCCTAGGTTGACCGGAATAATAATACGCCGTCGCCAGCAAATTCCAGGTATTGTAGTCCTTGGGCGACTGCCTAAGATGCATCCTCAGTAGGTCGATAGCTTCGTCGTAGTTCTTCTGCGCTAGTTGCAGACGGCCTGCCTCGGCGTAATTGGCGGTAGCATCTGCTGCATACAATGGCTTGCAAGCCAGCACGACGAAAGCGTGAGCGATTATGAGTAATGAGAATATTTTTTCTCGCCAGATCAGCAATAAATCCTCGACGCTCAGCAGTGTTAGGACGGCGGGTATCCACTTGTCAGGACCTAATGCAAACAAGACGGCTCTAGTGGTTGCCTCAGGTAATCCTCGCCATGCACCTGTTGAGATATCCCAAGTATATGAAAAGATCGGAGCATATGGCACTTTATTTTCTGACGACCGCTTGGTCGAGCTGCTTCTACACCATGGCCCCTTTGCCGCCGTGTTCGTCGATTGTCCACTAACTTTGCCGCCCTGCGTGGCCTGTCAGCGCCCCATCTGTCCTGGGGCAGTGCAGTGTGACGACGTTGCGGTCGCTTACATGTTGGCAATCAGTAGTCGGGTGAGACGGCGTGGCGCGCGGAAGGCGCGGCCGGTAAATCCCCAGAGCCAGCGTGTGTGGGACGTTATGCAGTTGAATCAAGACGAGGGCGAAGCACAGGAGCCGACTTACAGCGCCAATCTAGCCCCTTTAGTCACTCGGGCCCGGACTCTGCAAAGGCGGCTGAATGCCATGTCGCCACGGATTGAACTTTTAGAAACCCAGGTAGCCAATGCGATTGAGTTCATGCGGGAACCACTGGGATTGCCGGATCATGCGCGCCAAAATTATCGACGCTTTGAGACAGGTCTAGCCATGCGGCAGGGTATCTTGGGTGCGATGATCGGAGCTCATTTGGTGGCGCCAATGAATCCGTCTCTAAGTGATCAGCTTTGCGGCAGCGTGGAAGTTTTTCACGCTTTTATCTCTACCGTTGTCGCGTCGCTGCAGAGCAGCGGTTTGACGCAACAGAGGCCAGATCATTACCGAGATGTGGATGGGTGGGTGTATTTGCCGGAGATGAGTATCTGGCCGAGTTTGGGTGCCAGCCGGGGCTAGAGTCAGGGCTAGGCTCAAGCACTCAGATACCGCGCTCATTTATGGCTCCCGGATCCGTCTCAGGCGAGAGCCAGCTTCAGCAATGGTTGCTTGGTTCTTACAGAATGCGAACCGTACGTAGCGATAGCGGCGCGCAGCAAGTTGCTGATCCGTGTAAAATACTGAGATCGGAATGGCCGCTACTTTGTGTTGCTCGGTAAGTTGTGAGGCAAACTTCAGGTCATCAACTGTTGAGAGGTCGCTGTAATCGGCGACTATGAAGTAAGTTCCCTCAGGAGCTTCGGCGCGAAAACCAGATGCGCGGAGTTCTGTAAGCAAAAGGTCCCGGCGCAGACGGTAGTCCTGGCGTAATTCGCTGAAATATTCTGGCCCAAGCTCTAAAGCGGCGATCATACCGTACTGTAGCGGTGTTGCAGAACAAAAGACGGTGAATTGGTGTACCGCGCGTAATGCTGCGGTTAGCTCTTTGGGGGCGAATGCATAGCCAACTTTCCAGCCCGTAAAGCTAAATGTCTTCGCGGTCGACGATATGACGATGCTACGTTCCGCCATGTCGGGCAAATCAGCAATACTTTGATGTTTAGCTGGACTGTAAACTAGTTCTTCGTAAACTTCATCTGTGATCACTAAGAGGTCGTGCGCCAGAACAAAATCACGCAGTATCTCTAGCTCAACTTGGTTAAAGGCTCGACCAGTGGGATTATGCGGTGAATTCAGAAGCAGGGCCCGGGTGCGTTTAGTGACAGCCTGTTCCAGGCTAGAGCGAGTGAAGGTAAAACTCGGTGGGTCCAGCGGGATACCCACAATTCGGGCACCGCTGCTATGTGCCGCTGCTGGGTAGGAATCGAAGTAAGGCTCAAACGCTAAAATTTCATCGCCGGGATCGAATAGGGCTTGTAAGGCACAAAAAATTGCCTCAGAGGCACCGGAAAAGATGGTGACTTCACTATGCCAATCGTAAGTGCGTTGGCTTTGTTCTGCCTTTCGCTGCGCTAAGAGTTGCCTAAGTTCTGGTACACCGGGGGCTGGTGCGTATTGATTACGACCAGCCTTGATCGCTGCGATGGCTGCATCTTTTATGACTGTTGGTCCATCGAAATCAGGAAATCCCTGGGCTAGATTGACAGCGCCACTGGCGATCGCTTTTTGGGTCATTATCGAGAATATGGAGGTGCCGAAATCCCTCCACTTGGCGGAAATTTTCGGCATCGAGGTGACCTCACGAGTATACTGGCGAGTCTCGCCAACAAATTAAAGTGTTTTGGTTGTCTTTATTAAGTTAGCTTTTTTTCCTATCAAAGTCAGCGGCTTTGTCGTTTCGCTGATTTTGTTCTGTCAGCCTTTGATATTGAAAAAAGGTAACCCAAACTGCTACGATTTGTTATTCTTTTCGATAGGTTGGAAAGTAAACTAGTAATTCCGATGCAGGCGGGCCGCGCTAAGGGAATCGCCTCAATATTCCGATTCCGAGCCAGAAGCAAAGTGGAGGCAGCGCGTGCAGGTTCGTATGATCGGAGCCACCGATGTCGGTCGGCGGCGAAAAAGTAATCAAGACAGCCTATACTACGACGAGGCAGCTGGATTCGGCATAGTCGCGGACGGTATTGGCGGCCGCAGTGGCGGAGAAGTTGCTTCGAGCATGGTCGTAAATGGCCTGCGGAAATCATTTCTTAACAGCGATCGTATTCGCCACGAAGAAATTGCGCCGTTTTTGTCGAGCTCCATCGATCGCGTTAATATGGAAATACTTGAGCGTGGGCGACGCGATCGCGATCTCACGGGTATGGGAACGACCTTAAATTGCCTCATGTTTGTCGGAGAATCCCTTCATCTCGCGCACGTTGGGGATAGTCGGACCTACCTTTACTATAAGAAGCATATCTTCCAATTAACTTTGGATCACAGCGTCGGCAATTTTATTGAGCGCGGTTGGCTACCGCGGTCAGCCGTGCTACCCGGGGCAAAGGAAGGAGCGTTAGTTCGAGCAATGGGCCTAGGTGAGCGAGTGGACGTAGATATCTACGAAGTTCCGCTCAAGCCGGGACAGATTTTTCTTACTTGTTCGGATGGGCTGAGCGGTATGCTTGAAGATCGCAAAACGGCTCAGATCATCACGGAAAACCTAGACCATCTAGATTCTCTGCCAAAGGTTTTAATCGATGCAGCTAATGCAGCTGGCGGCAGAGATAATATCACCGTTCTTATTTCGCATGTGAGAGGCTAATGGCGAAACTCTACCTTATAAGGCGTAACCTTGAAGCCTTCACAGGGCCAATGACCCTGATGGAGTTAAAGGATGCCTATAAACGGATGCAATTTGGCCTCCAAGACGAAGTCTCGGGGCATTGTGGTCCGTGGGTGACGCTCGAAAATTTAGAGCGCGTAAAAAAGCAGTATCCTGATGTTGCCCGCATCGTTCATGAGGATATGACAGGAGCTTGGGGCGTCGCTACTGATAGTGACGCGAAGCTCATCAACGAAGATACCAAGCGAGTTAAAGTAAAATCTACCCGTGGTGTCGGCTTGGCTATGGCCTTTTTGGCGATCGCCATTGTCGCCTTTGTCGCAGCAATTTATATGGCAAATTCCGCTCGCATGTCGAGTAAGGCTAAAGAGCAGCAGGACCATAATTTAAAACCAGAAGATGTACAATCGCTGCTGGATAAGGGTGATCGTGAGGGCTTTAATCGTCTGATGCAGTCTAATAGCAGCGATATAGTAGAGCAGGTTCAGCAGCAAAAAATTTACGCTGATGCTTGGCTACCGTACTTGCGAAGCTATGTTTATAGCCACGAGGGCCAATTGCCTGGCCTTGATCCAAAGATACTGCGTGGGACCGCAATTGCACCGGTAGATTGTTCGCTAAAAATGTGGTCGCGCCGCTGGCGTTCCAGTTATCGGGACTGGAATGAATTTCTGACCGACCATAAGTTAGTGCACGCACATTGGGCGCGGATGCTGGCATGGGATCCCAATTGGATTAAGCATCGCGACAATAAGGGTTGGTTGAGCACGGAGAACTACTATTCTGCATGTTTGACTATGGCTCAACGTGCCTTAAATGATTTGGTAAACGAAGGAGCGCTTAGTTTAAGCCGATCGGAATTGGATAGGATGGGACTGAATAAAATTAAATCTCGTCTGGAATGGCAATTGGCGTCAGTTAGAGGCGCAGCGACACCTGAAGTGGCCTTAGATCCAAGTGCAAGTCTAGCCGGCTGGACCTGTTTAGAGGCGGCACGTGACCTGAGCAGTTTGCAGAGATGCCGAGCTACTTTGGCCCGCAGTAACGACATATGGAACGAATATAATGAAGAAAGATTTGGTTGGAACCTGCTCCGCGTAGCTGCAGCCATGCACGGCGCTTTACCAGCTGATCTCACCAACCAGATTGCTCAGCTTGCTGGAAAAATGAATCAAGAGGATCACTTCACCCGGTTTGATTACCAGACGGAAGCTCGCTTGCTAAATTCGCTGGTTACCCGAGAGCAGTCGCCAGTGAAGGCAGCTGAGCAGGCTCAGCCCGAATTATCCAATGTTAAACTGTCGCATTGATACTCGCGCTTCTAGCCGTCCACTGTTGCAGTGTCGGTCAGTTGCAACATGCTTGTTTCTGTTCATGGGGTTAAACCCCACGGATAGTCTTGCAGTAGACATCCATGAGAGGGCTGTCGATGCCTCGTTCACCGATTTTGCGGCAGGTTATGGTACGGCAGGGCATAGCCGGCCGGTGCGGCCATATGCGCCAGCGCGCAAGAACGAAGTTGAGGAAAAAAATCCCCCTGGTTTTAAATTTGACTATATAGAATCAGGTTTATTTTTGACGCAGAAGTCCCAGTATGTGACGAATTTTCTGCTAACTTCGGCACAAACTAGCGCATCTTCTCTCGATGTCACGCTAAAAACCCAGGGAACTTATGGATTGAGCTTTACAGGGTCGGCTGGTCGACCATTTATAACTTTAACCGGGTATGTCCGGGAAAAGTGGGCCAAGACCACAGGCAGTAAGAGCTCATACAATTTAGATAATGGTGCGTATTATCCGATCACGACTTTGTCTCCACCGGGTAACTGGCGGTTCCTGACTACTCAGGTCGCTAGTGAGTTAGTGGTGCCATTTAGTTCTAATGGTCTCGAGGGTTTCGTTGCGCCTTGGGTTGGCTACGGTTTGCCAGATCTAAACTCAAGTAAAATGACGTCCAATTACACGGTCGCAACTGGGTTTCGCTACAACAGTAAGGCGAATACAGCGAAATTTAGCATCAAACAAAGGCAGGTGGCGGTTAGCGAACCGGCGCCAGCTGGGCCGGTCGGTTATTTTGATTATTTTGCCTATATTGGTGATCCTTTCGATCAGGGGGCTTCAGGCAATACCTTTAGTGGGCAACTCAACAGTGCAGATATTGGGATGACTCATAATTGGGAGACTCTTAGCTTGGGTGGATCGGTGGGCTATAGCGCGGCCCAGCCTTCTACGGGTTATTTCATGTATGGGGAAGCTAGCAGTATTTCGTTTGGTTTAAACGCGAGCAAAAAATTACCATTCGGTACCACCACAACGGTGAGTGCGGGGCGCTCGATTCTTAATGATTACAAACAGGCCGTGACAGATCCTAATGCTGCAGCAGACAGTCCAAAGGTAGAGGCTGTCGGTCAAGGGACGAATGACCGGTTTCGCGCTGAGGTCACGATTGCGCCGATTGAGTGGTTTTATGTTTCAGCTCGCTTTGATTACGCGATGTTGGCTTTTTCCGCGGTGGATCCAGATTTGCTTGTCGGTTTTAACGAGGTGTCGCCGAAAAATAAAACTGCCTATGGCTTACAAATTGGCGTAAAGAAGAAGTTCTAAAAAATTGGGGCTATCTGGACTTTCGTATGCATGATTTATCGGCCTTTGCTAACCGTCTTCGTAAATCCCTAAAACCCCGCCGTAGCTGGGCTAAGCAGGCGAATGTTGAGGCATTTCGGCTCTACGATGCTGATATCCCGGAGTTGCCTTTTATCGTCGATCTGTACGGCCCCCATGCCGTGGTTTATGACCGTCGGGACGGTGAGGCCAGCGCCGCAGCGGAGGACGAACTGCGGACGGTGGTCAGTGGTGCTTTGAGCATTCCAGCGGAACTCGTGCACATTAAAGGGCGGCGGCGGATGCCTGGTGCAGCGCAGTATACCAAGCTGAGTGACGGGGGGCGTCCGCTCGTAGTCGCGGAGGAGTCGAGTCGTTATCTCGTAAACCTCACCGATTATTTAGATACCGGGCTTTTTCTCGATCATCGGCCGCTGCGGTCTCGGTTTCGTAAGTTGCCGTCTGGTCTTCGCTTACTTAATTTGTTCTGTTACACGGGCAGCGTCAGTGTCGCTGCTGCGCAGGCCGGTGTCATCACCGATAGCGTGGACCTATCTGCTACGTACTTAGAATGGGCGCAGGACAATTTTCGGACGAATGGCCTTGATCCTGCGAAGCACGGATTTATTCGGGCAGATGCGAGAGAGTTTCTCGAGCAGAGGCCTGCGGAGCATCCACTTTACGATATCGTTTTTCTCGATCCGCCGACATTTTCTAATTCCAAACGAATGGTTGGAGTCCTGGATATTCAGCGCGATCATCGGCGTTTGATTGATTTGGCGATGGCATGGACGGCTCCTGGCGGAATACTTTATTTCTCGACTAACAAGAAAGTTTTCATGTTGGATGAAAACCTAAGTCGGAAATTTGAGGTGGCTGACATTACCGCAGCGACCATCCCCGAGGATTTTCGCGACGCCCGGATACACCGAGCATTCACGCTGAAGCACAGGCCCTAAAAGCAATGCTCACTCAAAATCGAGACGGAGCTGTTCGACTTTTTGTTTAGTGGTCTCTAAGCGTGTGCGCATGGCCTTGATTAGGTTGTAGCCGCGTTCTATTTTCGTGACCATGTCGTCTAGATCAAGATCTGGCTGACCTACTTCTTTGACCAGGTTTTCCACTTCGCTTAGCATCCCCTTATAGGTTGCGGATTCAGTTGTGGCTTCGGTTTTTTTAGCTTTCTCACTGGACTCTGTCATGGCAAGGCCTCCGGAGTATGGGTATCTGTTTGTGGGCGAGACCGCGGTACCTTTTCTTGGACACTTAAGTTGAGCCAACCATCGGCTAGTCTGGCTTTGACGGCTTCGCCCAAAGCTACTTGCTCACAGCTAGTGATGGGTCCATTGACCCCGCTGAGTCTAGTCCACCCTTGGCTCAGCCAGGCGGTGGGATCTCGCCGCTGCAGTGCCCCTAGCATCTCGGCCAAGCGTGTTGCAAAGCTGCCCAGATGGCGCTCGGCAGCGATGTTGAACTTTGATTTGAAGTCGCTAAGATGGCTCATCGTGGTGTTGATACGGGATGTGGCGGTCCGCTGTAAGTGATTCCCCAGCTGGTTGAGCATCAACGAACGGCTGTCTAACCCACGTTCTGCTGCAGCATGGAGGCGTCCGACCAGAGCGGCAGATAATAAACTGACCTCACTAAGACGCTGTCCCAACAAGTTGGCTAGGCCAGCAGCCATGCTGTCGATAAGTGCCCGGGTATCCAGGCAAATACTCACGACAAAGTCTGCCGCAGCGGTGGGAGTTTTCTGTCTGAGGTGGCAGATTTCCTCAGCGACGCAAACGTCATCGTGATGGCCGATCGCGGCAATCACCGGTACGCTCGCTGCTGCAATTGCATAGGCAATTTCCGGCGCATCAAACCAGCGAAGGTCTGCGGCACTGCCGCCGCCGCGCGTGATGACGACCAGATCACAACCGTGTTGGATCAGCAAAGTCAGTGCTGCAACTACTTGTCGCGGCACCTGCTCTCCTTGCATAGTGGCCGGGCAAAACAGCACTTCCCCTGGATAGTTAAGGCAGTCCAGTTGGTCGAGAAAATCCGATTGCGCCCTAGAGCCCTCAGAGCTGATGAGCCCAATACGGAGCGGAAATGGCGGCAGATCGAGCCGCTTGTTGGCCTGGTCGAGGCCTTTGGCCCGTAACTCTTTGAGCAGGCGCTCGCGAGCCAGAGCCAGTGCTCCTTTGGTGAATGTGGGATCGATATCTGAGATGAGCAGGGTGATACTGCCACGGTCTTTATAGAGCTGGACTTGGCACAAGCAGCGGAGCTGCAGACCTTCCTGGAGCACCTCTGCTAATTTATCTGCGCCTCGGCGAGCCTGCATCGTTGCTAGTGCATTGCCCCAGATGATGCTGCGCACAGTGACAGTGGCGTTGGCATGGGCACCAGTCCTGGCTTCGGCCAGATCAAAAAAGATGCCTGTGCCTTTGCGGCTTAAGTTTTGCACCTCACCAGTCACCCATACGGTTTGCGGGAATGCCTGGTTAATGGCGACGTCAACTTGCTCCATCAACTGCCGAATGGTGAGGCTGGGATCTGTTGATTGGTTGCCCTCGATGACGGCGCGGGTGTGCTCAGCCATGGCTGGGATTGGGCTGCTCTGCGGGAGAGTCAGCTCGACACTGGGTGCGGTGCCCAAACTGCCGCCGCCGGCTTTGGTGCAAAGTTCTGCAACGGAAGCTAGGTTGGCCGGTGTGAAAGGCACGCGCCAATTACGTTCGCTACCATTATACCGGGCTCCCAGCGTCTTCAGCTGGTCGCGATAGGCATAGGTATTGCCAATAATGACGATGGCACTGCCGTGCTGGCGATAGTGAAGGCTCAAACGCAAGTCCCCTGCCGGAGTCGAAACCCAGCGAGGTTAAATGGGGCGGCACGTCGCTGTCAACCCAAGCCCGGTAGGTGGGTGGTCTGGCGGCGAATTAGTTTCTCAGGCGAAGGCGCTGGACACTGATTACGGGCTGATTCGTCGATCGCAGCCGCTGATTTTGAACTTACCGTTCTTATTCTTGAGCTTAAGATGAGCTACTGCGACGTCCCCAGTTCCAGTTGAGGTCGGGGTAAACTTGCATTTAACGCCGCCCTCGCGGCTTGGCCATTTAGGGTAGCAGCTCAACTGGTGTGGCTGCCCTGCCAGTAAGTCTGGAGCGGTCATCGGCGTGATGCCCCGGGCAAATCCGTCATCGATGTCACAGTTTAGGGGGGCATCTTCGCTAGTTATCTCGACATTTGCGAGGAGCGTCCCTGCTACGCGTACCAGCATGATATCGTCCATATTCAGGGCATCCCCTGCTTCAGCGTCAATCGTAAGCTGCTGGGTAACAAAGCCGTCTCGAGCAATCTTTAGTTTGTGTCTGCCCGGATGCAGCATGATCTGCGTCGGAGTATCAATGTAAGCACCGCCCTCGGCCTTTTCTGAATCCACGGTGATACGCACGCTCATTGGCTCTGTTTCAATGTTTAGAGTTGCCGAGGCACGCGCCAAGAGTTGTTGTTTACTAGATCCAACAAGTATGACGGCAGTCCACACGCAAGCCGTAAGAGATATGATCGTCAACCTGCGTGTCCGGCGCTTCATTGGCGACCCCTACCGTTGGATCGAGCATTTGCGATCTTTCATGTCGACCGTAAGCTCGTCCGGCGTTAGCCATGAAGTGGACCTGGGATTAAAACTACATTTAAACTCTCGCTCATGATCGCTGCTTGGTGTCACCTTCACTTCATAATTTGGTCCAAGTCGCAGGTCCTTAGCCAAAATCGGCTCGCGTTGATTAGCTTTGAAGTTGGACCGGAAATAGCCAGAATTGATACTGACAACAGCGTTTTTATTCATTCCTTTTACAAAAATTTTCACCGCCGCTACCGCGCCTTCTGGCCTTAGTACGATGTCATCTTTGATCTGGCGTTCGCCACCTTTCACCGTGAATTTGTGCCGTACCGGCGCAAATCCGGCGCGGGATATCAGCAGTGTGTGAGGACCCGGTGGCAAATGCAGTTCGTAGAATTTGTTGGCTGTCGTATCGACGTAGTGACTACCTTCGATGGGCTTGTCACCAACAGTTAGGCGAACAAACCTGGGTTGCGTTCTGATTTGCAACGTCGCTAGTCGGTACTGCGCGGTAAGGCTAGTGTATGCCCTGGCGCCGACAAAAAATAATGCTGCTGCAAATAAGATCGCTATCAAAGGCGCAGCGAAGCTTGGTTTGCGTGATCTGCGGAATAGTGGGCTGCCACCATGTACTGGGTTATTAACTTGCCGCGGCGCGCCAGCGCGAGCGGGCGCAGCAGCATTTGGTCTGACCAGGCCCGGCGATACCTTCAGGGAGTTCGGGAGTAGACTCTTGCCAGTACCCGACACGGGCTGAGGTAACTGACTCCGAACGGCAAACCCGGGTGAGCTCTTCCCATCAAATTCAATGTCGCGCGGCCGTCCTTGGTCTGAGTTGTTACCATCGGCACTAGGGGCGAGTGGTGTCGTGGAGCTGGTGTTGGTTTTGCGTCCAGGCCTTAAATTGGTCTCGGTCAGGGTCCGCTTAATTTCGGCCGCTGATTCGGTCCGGCGATTTTCCATAACTTTCTTGAGGAAATCTCCGAGGTCCTCGGGAGTAAATTCGGGATGGCGTCGGCTCATGTAGCGACGCAGTTCTTTCTCTAGGTCGGCAGCGGTGCGGTAACGTTTTTTCGGGTCACGAGCTAGACCTTTCTTAATGATCGCATCAAGCTCTTCATCCACTTCCGGATTTAGTTGGCGTAGTTCAACATCGATACGGCAGTTTTTAACTTTGGTAATGGTGTCGACTTCGTTCTCACCCTGAAACAGTCGACGCATCGCCAACATTTCCCAAAAGACAATCGATAGGGCAAAGATATCTGTGCGCTGATCCACTGGTTTGGCGCTGATCTGCTCGGGACTCATGTAAGAATACTTGCCTTTGACGACGCCAGGTCTCGTGTCGGTCAACTTACTTTCAGCATCGGCGATGCCAAAGTCCGTCACCTTAATCTCGCCCTCAAAGCTCACCAGGATGTTCTGTGGCGAGATATCGCGGTGGACAATGCCCAGAGGTTGTTGCGAAATCTCGTCAGTTTTAGTGTGGGCATAGTGGAGACCGCGGGCGCATTCGGCAATGATGAAACAGGCCATCGGCACTGGCAGTTTCTGGCGACTTTGCTCTACGGCATGAAGCAGGGTCCGCACATCGGCGCCATCGACGAACTCCATAATGATTGCATAGGAGCCATCAACTTGTTCAAAGTCTTCGACCCGTACAATATTACCGTGCTGTAGGCGCTTACAGATGTGCGCCTCGTCGCGGAACATTTGCATGAATTCTTGGTCGGTAGAATAATGAGGAAGGATCCGCTTGATCGCTACCAGTCGCTGGAAGCCATCTTCGCCTACTTGTTTGCCGAGAAAAATCTCCGCCATACCGCCGCGGGCGATTTTTTTAGCTAGAATGTAGCGCGACATTTCGCTCATGCCTGTTCCGATTGGCTATACGACCATTGGGTGGTACTTAGACACCCTCGACGTAGCTATCGGCGCTTGAGTTGGAAAAGTGAGAGGACTCAGGCGTTTAAATGCGGGCCAAGACTACCGGGTGCGGGACTAAGCTGCTAAAACCCTTAGCTTCACGGCGGACTTTTGGGTGGATTCCTTGACCAGCTTTGGTTTGGCTGCTAATGTTCAATGGATTTTTTAAATATCTTAATGAGTTATAGATTGAAAGAGCGGGTTCAACTGGGGCGATTTATTGCGGTTGAGGGAGGCGAGGGGGTAGGTAAATCCTCGTTTGTCCGCAGCCTTGCCGAGCATTTACGGACCAGAGGTCTGACCTTGGTCACGAGCCGTGAGCCTGGTGGGACCCCGGTCGCTGATGCCCTGCGGGCGCTGTTCGCTAAGCCTCCGGGTGATGAGCCACTCAGCATTGTCACGGAAGCCTTAATGGTTTCAGCTGGGCGAGCTCAACATTGTGACCGAGTCATCCGGCCAGCACTGGCGGCAGGCAACTGGGTACTTTGCGACCGTTTTGCCGACTCTACTCGAGTTTATCAGGGTGTGTTGGGTGGCCTTTCGCCGGTCGTGACAGAGCAACTCATCGAGATTTCTACAGCCGGCTTACGTCCAGACCTTACGTTTGTTCTAGATTGTCCGGTAAGTGTGTCACTTAGTCGCCTTGGTCAGCGTGTGAGCGATCAACAAGACGCTATCGAGCGCTACGACGGGGTTAAAGCCCAAGATCACGAGCGTCGTCGGCTGGCTTACTTAGAACTGTTGAAACGTGACCCCAATGGTCACGTGCGCATAGATGCCGGACTCACCACGGAAGCCATGGTAGCCGCTGCGTTGGCGGAGCTGGAGGCGCGCTTTGGCAAGGTCTGATGATCTCAGTGAGGCGCTAGCACCGCTGCCGGCGTGGCGAGGCCTCCTTGGCTATGATCAGGCACTGAATACCTGGCAGGGACTCGTGCAGCGTGAACGGTTGCCTTCGCCATTATTGTTGGTAGGGCGAGCAGGTATCGGCAAACGGTCGCTTTTGGCGGCTCTGACGGCCATGCATTATTGCGAAGTTGGGACGGCCTGTGGCGAGTGCGTTCAGTGTCGATACTTGCTCAGTGGTAAGCACCCTGAAGTGTTGTGGATGGAGGTGGACGACGGAGCCGCTTTTCTTACCGACGATGCCTGTAAACTCCAAGATCACCTGGCACTAAGTCCGGGGCCAGGCGCCCGTTACCGGACGGTAGTACTGGTCGATGCAGACCGATTAACTGAAGCTGCAGCCAATCGGTTGCTTAAGGTCATTGAAGAACCGCCACCAGGAGCGCGGCTGTTTCTAAGCACCAGTCGCGTGGGAGCGGTACTGCCTACGATCCTTTCCAGGCTCGTGCGTTGGCACCTGCCCCCACCACCGCTGGCCTTGAGCTTACAGTGGTTGGCTAAGGAATCAGCGGCAGCGGGTCTGTCGCCATTGCCTGCCGCTGAACTCGAGGACTTACTCAAGCGATCGGCCTTGTCTCCTGGGATGGCTTGGCGTGAGCTCTCGGCGGCAGCAGAGCAAAAAGGCGGTGGTTTTTCCTTGTTGCCGCAGACTGCTACAGCTGCTGAGATGGTAGAATGGGCTGAGACCTGTACGAGGCAGCAAGGACGCAGTGCAGCCCAGTTGATAGAACAGTGGGACGTATCCTTGAATCAGTATTATCGTAAGGTCATAGCCTCCGGTGTCGCTCCCGACTCAGGGGTGGTGGCAAGAACACAGCGGCGCGATTTGCTGCGGCGCGCACGCGGATTAGCACGGGGGGCGCGGGTGCCCTTGAATGCGCAGTTGTTAGCAGAGGCCCTAGCTTTGACCCAACGGTCATAAAGGTGGATGTGAATGGACGGGATCAATATAGTCGGAGTTCAGTTTCGTCGCGCCGGGCGCATTTATGAATTTGCTGCTGGCGAGAGCGACCTTAGGGTTGGTGATGATGTGGTCGTGGATACCGAGCGTGGGCCAAGCCTGGCTAAGGTAGCACTGGTGCGCTTCGCTTTTGAAGCCACTGACACCAAAGATTTGAAGACCATCACCCGACTGGCAACGCGTCGTGACCTTGATGAAACGCGCAAGCTTACCCCTGAAGATGCAGTCAAATATGCGCGCTCGCGGGCAGACCTTCTTGGTTTGAAAATGACTGTGCTGCAGAGCGAAGTACAGTTTGGCGGCAACAAGGTGATCATTTATTTCTCCGCACCGGGCCGGGTCGATTTTCGCGAGTTAGTGAAAGATCTAGCAACAGGGCTTAAGGCCCGAGTTGAACTCAAGCAAGTGGGCGCTCGTGACGAGGCTAAACTCGTCGGCGGTATTGGCATCTGCGGCCGTGAGTTTTGCTGCTCGAGCTTTCTGCGTGAGTTTGTGCCGGTCTCGATCAAGATGGCGAAGAATCAAAATCTAGCCTTGAATCCAAGCAAAGTCTCCGGTGGCTGCGGCAGGTTGCTTTGCTGTTTATCTTATGAGAACGACCTCTATACTGAGCTCAGGAGCAAATTGCCGCCGCGCGGTACGCGCGTCCGCTCTTTAGAAGACGGCGAGGTTGGTAATATCATCAAAGGCGATATTCTTAATCAAATTGTCGTAATTGAGACTGCGGAAGGGCGGCAAGTGACTGTTTCTGTTGCCCAGATGGAAGTGGTTGAGGCCGGAACTGAAACCACCGCGGATGACTCCAGCGAAGCCGAGGCATGGGGCGAAGATATTGATTTCGCTGCATTATCTGCTCTTGGTGACGAAGGTGGCGAGCCTGGTCCGGGGCGCGGACGGGACTCACAGCAAGGGAGTGACAAGGGCGGGCGTGGACCAAGGCCACCGCAAGGTGGGGGGCGCAGGCCGCGGGGACGATAAGCATGACCTGCCTCGAAAGTGGACACTCGGTAATGATATGATGAACCGAGTACATTTAGAGTAAGGTGCTATATGACGTGCATGAATAGAGCTATGCGCCTAGTCTGGCTGGCGGCTGTTATCGTTGGTCTTCATGCACCGTTGGCTCGTGCTGACGTTTGCCCAAAATTATCCCCACGTGCTTTGTCGGGCTTAGTCAAAGAGCGCGGTCCACTCAAACTAATCTTTTTTGCCTCATGGTGCGGTGAGTGCCTGCATCATATGCGGGCGACGCACACCAAAAACACTTTATTGATCGCCACTTTTGATGAAAAAGATGCCGTCGAACAAGTCATTCAAAAATTTCGGCCCACTGCACCGTGCTATCTAGATGACGGTGTCGCTGAAAAGCTGGGTATAAACGGAGTCCCAAGAGTCGTGCAGTACGACGGCTCTACCAGTAAATCGTAAATCTACTTAACTGGACCATCGAAGTACTGGTTGGGAAACTGTTCCGACTTCACTGTAAAGTGCCACCACTCTTTCGCATAATTTTCAAAACCTACGCGCTCTAAAGCTGATGAGAGCAGAGCGCGATTTGCGCGTGCCTGCTGCGATATACTTGAGTTTGCTGTGTGCGATATGGGGTCGAAGAAGTCGAACGGAGCCCCCATGTCCAGGCCCTCAATCCCGATATCAACGGTACTGCCACGGCTGTGACCTGATTTATGAGATATATATCCATCGCGAAAAAGGGTCTCTTTGCCCACTTTGGGATAGTGACTTGCCTTCATCTTGGTATCGTTCAGGTCACTGGCCCAACGTGCGAACTCTTTGACAGCTTGAGTGGGGCGGTAGCAATCGTAGACTACAAGTCGAAGCTGAAATTTATTCAGCCAATCTTGTGCCAAACGCAAGCTGTTTGCCGCCTTTCGCGTTAGTAGGCACTTGGCGGCGAGATATCCAGGAACAGGTTTGCCAGTGAAGTTGTCACTGCCGTAGTAGCGCATATCGACTTTAATATCCGGCGCAATCTCGGCGAGCGAGACAAAGTCTCGCGGCAGTTCTTCGGCCGAGCTCGGAGCTGCACACGCGATGACTCCTAAGCTTAGTGCTAGGATGTTGCTAGTGTCGAAAAGTTTGTGAACACCTAACACGAATGCTCCTCAGCTCACTTGAGACCAAAGATGGTTGCCCATTCAACAATGCGAGCTGGTGGTAGTAACTTGCAGTAGTGGGCGCCGGCAAACAGCGCAATTTTCACATCATCCGCGGTCATTAGGTCGCCAGTGGTTAGTTGCCATGAAGACGCTGTTTTGGGCTCGAAAGCAAAGCGACTCCTGATCCATGATTGGCCGGTGGCTTTCTTTTCACTGCGGATCGTGATTGGTCCGTACTGCACTTGGTCTGAGGCGTCGTCACTCAGAGCCTCAAGAGCCCAGGTCTCAGGATCACCGTATTTTGCGCTGAAGCGGGCCCGCTGTGTAGCGTCCGTGATCGTAGCGAGTGTGGAAGCAATCACGCGCTGATTTAATTCGGCGCAGTTTAAGTCGGGCTTGGTCGTGGTGATGCCGGTTTCCGCAGCAATTTTTGACGCAGTGCGCATTTTGCATAAGAGTGCGCGAGGAGCCAGGTAGTTATTTTTCGAGATGTCAGTCATATCGATTGCGTTGTCTATCAGCACTGGCAAGTGCAGTTTAAAGCCTTGTGCATCTTTAGAGACAGACGATTTATCAAAGATGAATAATGCCTCGCTAGGACCGTGATGATAAAACTTGGATTCAATCCTGATGGCATCCCAACCTGGAGCCGCAAGCTCGACTGCAGCTCTCTGTGCTTCAGCGCAAGTCATGTCTTCTGTAGCTTGAGCCAGCCGATAAGGTTCTATCAAATTCGTGGTCGCTGCTACCTGGGCTTTAATATTTGACTTGCCTGAGTCCTGATTGAAGCTTGTGAGCGCTCCGCGACTGGCAATGAAATTTACGATTACGTTAGCTATAGCATCGTGTGCATGGACTAGTGATACTTCTGGCGGGATAGAATCAGCAGCATCCGCGGAACCATCAGCAAACTGTCTGTGAGTCACTCCACGTAGGAGCACGACAGGCTTCTCTGTCACTACATTTACGTCCGTGCGGGCCATCGCCGCAACCGTCAGGGAATCCCGTGCGACATAGTTTATCCCAGTGAGACCGTCGAGCTCTCCGCCCAGCATCAGCACAGGCTTCGGAAAGTTGGCGATCGTCTGCGAACTGACTGCGCTATGCGGTAAGTAGCTAGCTAAAAGTATTAAGCCGCCGAGATCCTGTGACACAGGGGTGTTATTGACCGCCATCCCGCCGTGTGAGTGGCCAGCTGCGAAGACGTGCAAAGATGGTGACGCAATGCCCCGCTGCGCTAGGTAGCTGATTGCTGCATCGATCTTATGACCGGTGCGTCCTGGAATAGCAAAATCGCCGAAAAAATGCGGAATAAAAACGGCGATTTCCTGATTTGAATTGCTGACGATGGCTTTGGCTAGGTCCTCGTAGCCAGTAGGCTTGATAAATGCGCCAGCGACTAGAACAACAGCGGCTTGTGGATTTGGCCCACTGATGATGGTCTCATTGCCATTATCGGTGACCGTTACGGCTTCGGGAAGGGTATCGTAGGCCATAGCAGGCGTGCCGAAAGTGAGCGCATAAAGTAACGCCGTCTTCACAGAAAACCGCATGAAAACCTCAGTAGATGGTCCGGGTCGCATGATGGCCGGGGGCAGTTTTGAAAAACGAGATATTCCCAAAGTTGTCCTGTATTTCCAGGCTCTTTTCAAGTGAATAGTTGGGCTCGTGCGACGCCGGCGTAGGGGTGCGGAGTTTTGTACTGTGGGCGGTGGCCGCGAGGTTCACGCTCAAAGTTGAGGGACGCCTCGCAGCTTGCGGAAGGGATTTGTAATCAGCTCACGCTGTCTTTGTCCTGAGCTGGTCGAGTTTTTTCTTGCCGGCGCGGATGCGGAAGCTATTGGCAATCATGACTACGCCAGCAAACAGAGACCATAGTCCGAAGAAGAAGCTTAGGCCGATTCCATATGCCACTGGTGCGGAAAGTAGGATGGTGCCAAAGACTAGGCTAAGCACACCAAGCAGGATCATGCTCCAGTCGCTGTGTTGGCCCTTCTCGGCGCGAAAACCGGAAGATATTTCTAAAATCCCGCCAAATACAGCCGCTATGCCGACCAAAGTACCGAGTAAAGCGGACGTCATCACGGCAGACAAAATGGGAGTGGCTAGGACAGCCAGACCGGCTAGCACGTAAAGCACGCCACGAATCACTACAAAACTGCGTTTGGTCTCACCGGTGCGATTGGTGAGTGCTGCGAATAAAAGGTACACGCCGTCCACAAAGAGAAATACGCCCAAGAATTGCACCATGACCACCATGGTCAATGCTGGTTGGCTAACGGCGTAAAAGCCGAAGGCTAGTGCCAATAGGCCGCGAATCAGCTGCAGCCACCAGGGCGTCGTGAGTATCTGAGCCATTAGGGTTAGTTGGGCTTTTTGCATAGTATGTGTTCCTTAAGTTTGGCTGTTAGTAATGCGCCACCAAGCATGCGCCATAATCCGTTCATAGCGAGAACCTGTCGCGGGAGCAACTCATGACTCGGGTGCCCAAAGCATCTGGTCGTCAGATTTCAGGCTTACCACGGTTAGGGTCTGTAATTGGTAGGCTTTGCCCTAAGTATTTTAGGCTGCAAGATCCCAATAATAATACCTTTTAATTCCCGTCCTTCAGGTTTTGTCTAAGTCCTCCGATAGACATTTAGAAGGATGGGGAGTGATGCGCTTTAGTTTTCTAATTCTGACGCTACTGAGTGCGCTTGCTGCGGCGGCGGCTACTCGCGCGGATGCTTTTGGAAATTTGCCGTCACAGATGTCCGCCGATCTTGCGGCTGTTAAAGTGACGCCTCCGACGGTGACGCCTCCAGTCGTGGTCAGTGATTCCGCTGATTTTCATGCTAGTGTGTTTCCTCATGTAGACAAGCTGGATGAGTCTGCCGCCGGAATCGTGCCTGTCGATCAGATCGCAGCGCCAAAGCTCGCTAACTACTTTGTACATTCCAATGTCACTCAGTCTGTCAATACGGATCATCATGTCTGGTACCGGTTTAAGGTGTTAAATCCGGGCAGGGCAGAACTGCCGCTTGTATTTTATAGCTATTTTTCGTTTCGCTCGATTTTAGTCGTAGTCGCTGATGATGCGGGTCACGAACTTTCGCGGAGCGAGGTCGGTTACGGCACTATTGTGGACCAAGGCAGGGGATGGATATTCCCGGCTATAAATCTAAGTTTTCCGGTAGGTGCTTCCTCGGTATATTTTGGAGTCGATAGTTTTAAAGACCCATCTAAGATCGACTTTCAACTGACACAGCCAGATACTTTCGATCGGATGAACCGAGAGTACATTGCAATCGCAGCTTCATTCTTGGTATCTGCGCTGGCTTTGATTGTGTTCAATGCGATCATGATTTTGAGTCTGCGCTCGCTGGTTTACTTTTACTTCATCACAACCGTCCTTGGGCTACTCCTTCTCCAAGCGTGCACGAGTGGAGCACTTGGGTTTTTTAACTTAGAACTATTAGCCTCTTCGGCACGCATTTGGATCCATTCTTTAAATATCGTGATTATTAGTACCGGCATGTTCGCTTTTAATTACTTTGAAGCGAGGCGTGTCGACCATCCATGGCTTTATGGAATTCACTATTTAGCTGCTGGGATTACCCTCGCCACAGCAGTCGGATACCCCTGGTTGTGGGAGTATTCTTTAGCGCTGGTAGCACTCAGTGTTGTACTGCTTCTAGGAGTTATTTTTGGAGTTTTATTGCATGCTTCCCGAACGATGACGAAAAAGGTTTGGCTTTTTGGGGTCTGTGCAAGCCCACTGATATTGTTTGGTTTTTCCGAGTTGGCCAGATTTTATCTGGAGTCAGAAAATGGTTCGAGTAATCTTTATTTTTGGGGCTGTTCGTTAGGTTCCTTGTTTCTTTTTTCCATCTTAAATGCTTTAGAAATCGGGCGGAACGACAAGAGGAGCAGGGCCCTTGCTGCAAGCCTAAGCGCAGTATTTCCACCCTTTCAAGTCCAGAAAATCGTCTCTGAAGGTCTACAGCTAAACAAGACTCCCAGTGTTAGTTATGTAAGCATCATGTTTGTCGACATCGTGGGCTACACCTTAGCTGCGCGCGGTCGCAAGCCTGATGAGTCGTTCCAGTTTTTAAAAGACACTTTGGGCTTTATTGGCAAGATTGTGCATCAGTATGGTGGCATCATCGATAAAAGTCTGGGAGATGGATGTCTGTGCTTTTTTGGCTACGATATTTCCGGTAAGGAGGTCGTTGGTCACGAGACCACTGCGGTCGCATGTGCACTAGAAATTCAACGCAAGATGGTCGACTACATCAACTCAATCAGCGCTGAAACCAAAGATATTTTCCCCCTGCGCATTGGAGTCAATAGTGCTTCAGTCTGCATCGGTAATATGGGTGACGAGCACCGTGTTGACTTCACGCTACACGGGGATGGTGTGAGCATGGCCAAGCGATTTGAGTCGGCCTGCGAGCCATTTAAAGTCACTATTGGTCAATCGACATATCAGGCTCTAGATGAGGGCATGCGGAGTTCAGAGAAGTTTTATCAGCGACTAATACCGATAAAAAACGCAAATAATCTCACCGAAAGTTATGAATGCAACCCATTTGAGAAGGCTGCGGAATCGATTGATAAGGCGCGCGCAAAATATTGGCAGCGGATTGGAGTGCAGAGGCTGGAGCAGCGATTTTCTTCAAATAAGAACTTATTTGTAATTCAGTCTGCCCACGGCGAGATGCAGCTGCAGAATTTCTCACTAAATGGATTTTGCGTTAGATCGCCAGTTTTTCTTGGTAAAGGGGCTGAGTTTACTTTGGACCTTTCTGGGGTGATTCCAGAGCATCAGATGAAATTCTTGGGAATCGTCAGCGTCCAGGTGCGCTGGGGAGTGCCTGAGGGTGACGACGAGTTTATCCTGGGAACCATGATTAATGGGCTAAGTGATCAACACCGCGAACTCATCTTTAATAGCCTCTTGGTCGTGGCGCAGAGGCAGCTATCTATCGCGGGATGATAAAAAAGGCCGATTGATGCGGCCTTTAGCTCAGTGAGCGGGAGTGCGGCCTATTAGTTTAAAGACGTGGATTCGACTCTGGTCGTAATCAGGAACGAACAGGTGCGGGTTGCCATCGCTGTCGGGTGCACCAAGTGCCATGTGGCCTATAGTAGATCCCGCATCTAAAAGCACTTGCTCAGTGTAGGTCCAGTCTTTAGGATCCTCGCTGTTTGGCTTTAGCCAGTGAGCTTTACCGGAGCCATCGCCGGCAACAAAAATATCAGACTTGCGACCTGGGTGACTCCAAGTCAGAGCAGAGCCAGGGGATGCCGCTGCTGGGCTCGTTACTTTAGTGGCGATTCCACCTAGGATTGTGTGGCGTGTCCATGCGCCATGTTGCCAATCATCAGGAATTTCATATGCAAATACTGCAGCCTTTTCCTTTGCCTCATGGTTAGTGACTAACAAGTCTTCGTGCCCATCGCCATTTAGGTCGGTAAGAGATACATCAAATGCTGCACCAAGTGTCTCGTCGATGATTCGCTGGGCCCATTGCCCATCGTGGCGCCAGTGCATACTAAGCCGCTTGTTGAAAAACTCCGTGGCAATAATTGCTAAATCATCATGATGTTCCGTGACGACAAAGTTGACGTCTGGGCCGGAAGCTATGAGGTGTTCGGTCCAGATTTTTTGGGATTTATCGAGCGGTTGTTCTATCCAGAGTAATTCACCTGCGTGCTGTCCCAGCCACCCAAGTTTAGCTCGAGCAGTGATGATGTCGAGGCGACCATCGTTATTTACATCGGCCCAAACAGCCTGATGGTAGAAAAAGTCTGTCTTCGGCTTGACTATAGATTGCGTGTCACCTGTTGCCACATCGACTAATGAAATAGTCCCTGTTTTGTATCCAGGAATTAAAAAACCAGACCCGACCACTACTTTCCCAGGTCCTAAGACGGATTCAGGGACTGCGGTAACGTGGTTGGGCCAAGCGATACTTCTGCTGATTGTGTGTAGTTTCTTATAAGAAGCTTGTAACCAGTCCGCAGAATTGGTTAGCAATGGCATTGAGTACACTCGGCCGGGGGCAAACATGGCGAAGCTAGATATCATCAGCTGTTCCATGCCATCGTCACTTGGCAGTAAATGTAAAAACGCTGGTTTGCTGACATAAAGATCGCCCAAAGGCACAGCATGCACTTCGGATTCACCATACGCCTGCGGTATGATCATATTGAATGCGGCCACCACTATGGCGACTACAGATAATTCTGCTAGTTTAAGTCGCATATCAGCTCCGTAATTTATCGCGTTTGCGAAACATTAACGTGAGCTTAACGTGCGCCTTTGTGGGACTCAATCAGATTTTAAATGCGCCGCTGTCGGGAATACTTTTATTTACTCTTATTGTATTTCCAAAGTTAGCGACTGTTCAGCGCCGCCTCTGCGAAAGCTAACATCGGCACTTTTGGCATCTTTCATGCCCTGGAGTAGTTTGATGGTCATGGCGACGTCGGAGAGTTTGTGACCGTTTACCGTGGTCACGATGTCACCATCTTTGAATCCTACTTTGTCGTAAATGCTTCCAGCATCGATGGCTAATAATTTAAATCCTGATAGCCGCCCTTCCTCATAATAGGGCATCGCAGCCGCTTGCATTAAGACACGGCTCAGTTGACGGCTAGTTAACTCTTCTCTCAGTTCAGAGCTTATGCGGACGGTGGATCCGACCCGTTCTACGCCCTTAGACAAATGGTCGATATCCGCATAGGCCGTCGGCGAACTAGAGTCACTGCTCGCCGTGTCTTCGCCTACGCGGACTTTGTTTTCACGGCCGTCTATGACGAAATAAACGTAATCTCTAGAAATGCTAGTAATTTGTGTACCAGGTCCGAGCTCCTGACCGGAGCGTGCGGCGAAGGTTGTGCCCGAGGCCTCAGACTTAATTAGGGCAATGCCGGCCTTGTGGTCTCCCGAGGCAATGACTCCGAGTACCAAAAAGTTTGATTTTGCTGCCAATCTCATTTGAGTTGGAAAGTTCCACGTAAGGCAAACGAGCGATACCAGTAGATTTTGAACTGCGGTCTTCCGCATGTGAACCTCAGCAACAGCAAGAACCTTAAGAGCTCAAACAGCAAACTTGTGGAGTTCAGTCACCCATGTCGGGTAGACCTCCACTCCAATGTCTGTTTAGCAAAAAGCGGTCCTAGGCAGGTCGCTGTGTAAATATTTAATTTTATTGCCGAAGGCACCCCGACAGCGAGTCGCTGCGGGTCCTTGGACTGACTAAGGGTTGGACGATTGCCCAGGAAAGCTGGGCTCGTCACTAAAGTGGGGATGTCGAGGTATCAATTAGCTCCGTCAAATACCAAGTTTTTTACCGCTGCATCCGCATTGCGGCCGTAACTAGTAACGCGCAACCTTAGCCCATCTTTAAAGCTCTTCTCGGACTGATCATAAGCCAATGCATATTTGGCGAGAGCCTCAAGTACGATGGCAGCTGTGTAGGCGTCAGAGCGCCATTGTGCCAGCTTCCAATTGGATGCTGAGAAGAATACGCCGGAATCCCATTTACGCGCTCTGTCTAGCGGAGTTGGGAAAAGGAAGTAATCGTTAGCGCGATTAAAGGTGTTACCAAAATAAATATGTACCGCTTGTTGACGTGTCAGCAGGTAGGACACGGCATCGTTGATGGCTCTTTGGTATTCGTCTGTCATTCCCGCAGCCGCAGCGACGGCTTCTCCGATGTTCAACAGACTAGCCAGACCTAGGCCAGTCGATAGGTCGTAGGTGGGGTCGGCACCACCAGGAAAGGCGCCGCGGTGTGATGGGTTTTGAGATGCGAGATCGCGTTGCTCGCGCAGGAGATCGAATAGCAGGCGCTGCATGGCTTGCTGCATAGCCGCTGTTCTTACATTGCCATCGCGATATGCACGCGTGAGTGAGTAAGGAAAAATCATCCGCTGTGGATAGTAAAGTCCACATTCAGGCCAGCTCCGCTGCTCGGTGGCCTTCTGCATCAGCTCAGTGATTTGGTTGACTGCCGGGCTGTCGCCGTATCCTTGAATACCCAGGGCCAAAAGTGCGTTGGCATTGACCACGCAGTCGACGTTGTTAACACCGAGTGGAATCACGCCACTTTCAGGGGTTTTGAAGCGGTCTTCGCGCGGCACTGACTCGTCTTTGAGCCAAGTCAATATGCCTCCGGAGTTGCTGCCTTTCCACGAGTCGCGGCCGTCTTCTCGTGTTCTTTGTACATCGCGCCAGCGTAGCAGCTCATCAGAAAATTCCTGCGTCGGGCGCTCGGAACCGTCGAACGCAGCCGCTAGCTCCAAAGCCACAGCGGCGAGAGCTGTATCGTCAGCATCATTGGGGATGTTTGCGAGTGCATCTGCACCGTAGGGGTTGATCTCCGGATTGAAAAGATCTGTCGACCATTCGTGGTAATGGGCGTTAGCAGCAGCCTTGCGACCGCTGGGAAAGACATTCTGTAGATTACCTGCAGCCATCGGAATATTTACAGGACCGACGCGGCCGGCATCGCTAGTAGAGCCGGCTAGTTTTGGCCAAAAGGTAAAAGCGCTGCCGTGCTGGTAGGTGCGAATCGTATCTTCAGCCTGTTTACGCATATCAGTCACAGTCTGTCGGTCATGTTGCAGGCTGGACTCATCGAACAAGTAAAGCGGGTAGGAGATAGTAGCCGTCATGAATAGATTTGAGTCTTGAATTTGAATCAGAGATTCGTTTTCTTTGTTATGCGGACTCAGTGCGTCGGGAAAGATGTGGATGAAGTTTGCCCACTCGCCCTTGCGGTTGTGTGTAAAAGGTAGTGGAAGGGGGAGCGCTTGACCTGTCCCGGGTACGAGTGGCAAGCAACCATCACCGGAGCAGGCATCGACGCGCGGATCATGGAGTCCGTGACGCTGGCGAATCTGAGTGTCGTCCAAATAGAGTAGGGCGCCCATGATGGCTTTTTTGAGCTCAACGTTCTCGAGTCTTTGTTCAGTGGTCACCGGCAGCGTCGTTGCCTTGGCACTGGTACTTGCACACGCGACGGCGGCGATGGCTAAGCATATGCGGCCTAAATTTGTGACTGAGCGAGAGGTATTCATGTAAACTTCCGGTATGATGATGCTTTTTCTAAAGTCTTCTATCTGCCAGTGGGTTTTACCTTGCGAGATTGCTCTGGTCACGCCTCTTTTTGGCCTTTCCCTTTTGGGTCTTTCACGGCTTTCGAGATCCCATTTTTGGTCATACCTCTACAAAGATTTGCATTGTTGAGGTCGCTGTAACCAATTAACTTAATTACCAAAATTTTCTTGTGCGAGATGGTCTGGTCGTATGTAGCCGAGCCGGTGCTCGTCAGTGATCATGGACGGCGTACATGTGATGTTGAGCAGGGCGTAACTAGGCGAAAGATCAAGGCTTAAAAAAAGAACTCAAGCTTTAACTCGGCACTGTCGATGGCCTTTAAAGAATCTCTTGAGAAGGGGAGCTTTTGTCACGACTTAGGTAGCCGATGGATAGATTTTCGCAAAAAATCTTCGTGGCAATTATGGCTTGCTTGTTTAGCGGGTGGCTGGTCACATCGCAAACAGCATTGGCTCAAGGTGGAGTTTACTCTCTGTCTTACTCGGGGCGTCTGACTCAAGCTGACGGTGCGCCATTAAACGGGCCGGTCGATGTTACCGTAAAGTTTTGGACAGGGGTTTCAGGTGGGGCTGCACTCACAGCTCCAATTGAGTTGAGCAACATAGAACTAAACCAAGGTGTATTTATACTTCCGCTTGAGCTTAATCCGGCTCAAGTTACCGCGGTGTTTGGCCAGGGTGCAGATCCGGTATTTATCGAAATTACGGCAGCTGGAAAGACATATCCTAGGCAGCAGTATAGCTACGTGCCCTTCGCGTTAAGAGTACCTGTAGATGGTAAGACGTTGGCTTTTGATACTGACGGTAAGCTCGCTCTATCGCTAACTAGTCAACCGAGTGCAAATCAATTTCTAACCAAAGAT
>CAIWTN010000092.1 GCA_903915625.1 uncultured Pseudomonadota bacterium
GGCAGTGGCACGCTTAACTCAGACATCAGTGGCGAGCGTGGAGGCCAAGCTAACGGCGGCGGTAACGGGGTCCACAATGGCAGTGACGTCAACAACTCTGGCGATGCCAATGACTCTATACATCAACGCCCTGGTTACCCTGTAGGTGGCGGTTCAGGTAGTCCAAAAGACGGTCGAGCTGGAAATCCTGGGTTTCCCGGCAGCAGCCCAAGTGGTCCGCATAATCCGAATAGTCCAAGTCATCCGGCAAACCCTGGTTTGCCGCCAGATGCCCAATCTTTGGCTTTAAATTGGACCCTTCCTTGCGCCGCCGAAGACAGTCGGGATGCGGGACGAATTATCGGTGGTGGCCGGCATCAGATCCAGGCGGGATCTGCTCAAAATCTCGCGGTAAGTTTCTCTGGGTCAGTTTGCCAACCTATCGCCACCCCGCGCGATCTGGTGTTCGTAGTCGATGTGACTGGTTCGATGGGCGAAGGTAGCGGCAGTGAGTTCAATCACGACCCACAGAAAAATGGTACCTGTGGTCGCCTCGAAGCAGTGCGCCGCGTCTTGTCCATGGTGCCAAACGATGGTTCTGCGCGCGTCAGCCTTTTGACCTTCAACTCATCGGTAACGGCTGAGAGCAGTGGGTTTTTTAAAAGCGGGGATGCGCTGATTGCAGACTTAGAGAGAAAAAAAGGTAAATCAATAGATCACATTGTCTGCGCTTCGGAAGGAGGCACCGACTATGGCGAGGCTCTGAACGGAGCACGACGCATGTTTAAAAAGTTCGCTCGTGGCAGTGTGCAAAAAGAGATTTACTTCATCACCGATGGGCTACCGACTCTTCAAAATGGAATCAAAGAGGCGGTAGATCTTCGCCAAGCTGGAACGCTTATCGCTCCAATCATGCTGATTGGTGATGAGACGATTCTACGAGATAAGATCGCCAGCCGTGATGCTCAAGGTAATCCGCTGTTTCGCAAAGTCGAAGATGCCAGCAAACTAGCTGACGCCCTAGCTGAACTATCGGTCAATCATCTGACCAAAGTTGAGCTTAGATACAAACCTCTTAAATCAGCTGTTTGGTGGACCTCGAACGTTCGCGAGAATCTAAATAAATTTGCGTTTATACTTCCGCCGATCAATTTCAACTTGAAGCTAGACACGGTATTCGAAGTGGTGCTTGATGCGCTAGATAGTCGAGGTAATCACTCGACGATCAGTGGTCAGGTCGAGGCTATAGTTTCGCAGTGAGTGGGCCTTGCGGCTCAGTCTTGGCAGGGTAATCCTCATCCGGTCGCGGCAGACACCCTCACCGGGGCCGACTAAAACTGAAGACAAACCAAGGTCCTCCTGAATATAGCTTTCCGGCTAATTCATGAGGACCCATTCGTTCGAAAACAATTTCATTCGCCAGCCCTATCCCACCCGTGTTAAATCTTCGTTAACTTTTAATTAACTTAGGGGGATAAGCTATGAAATTCAACGGATGGAAGCACGGCATTGCTGTCCTCGGCTTGGGTCTCAGCTTCAGTGGAGCACAAGCGGCAACAGTTGCTGTTATAGATAGTGGCCTCGACATCGAACACCCAGAGCTACTCGAAAAAATCTGGCTTAACCCCGTCGACAACACCCACAATAATGTCGACGAGGATAACAACGGCCTACTCGATGATATTCACGGTTGGAACTTCGCCGAGAACAAGGCCGATCTGATCGACCGCACCTACTCCAATATTTTCAACGACGAGATCGAGCGTTTCTTTGCCGTTCAAGCGAAGAGCCTCAGCGGCCAAGCTACCGAAGCAGATAAGGAATGGGCGAAGGAGCGCGTAGCCAATAAAGAGTTCATCAAAAATCTCTCGATTTACGGCAATTACGCTCATGGCACCCACGTCTCGGGGATCGTTTCGCGTCAAGGCGAGAACGTCGAAGTCCTGGGCGTTAAGCTCATCCCAACGAAAAATCCACTTCAAAGCCTGACAGAAGATGTCAAAAATGACCTCGCCGCTGGCAAAAATGTAAACTGGATCGTCAAACAGACGATCAAAGGCGGCTTGTCACTATTTGCTAAACTGCAGGCCAAAGCACTGGAAGCAATCGGTCAGTATACTTACATAGAACATGCGGACGTCGCCAATGGCTCGTTCGGATTTGGCCCAACCCAAGCGCGCATGCTACTCAAGCCATTACTCAAACTGGCACTGCGCGGCGGTGAGCCATCCACGGAACAAGTAGATGAACTAGCCGCTTACTTCCTGCAAAAAGTCGCTAAGCATCAGGCAGGACTGGTCAGCGCAGCTCCTGACACTTTGTTTGTGTTTGCCTCTGGTAACGACGGCAGCAACAACGACGTGTATCCGACAAGTCCAGCCAGCGTTGATCGCCCTAACAAACTGTCTGTAGCAGCCGTGTTCGAAGACGGCCGCCTAGCTCCTTTTTCCAACTACGGTGAAGCTGTTGATCTAGCTGCAGTTGGCGTATCTGTCGACTCCACCGTTCCAGACAACCGCCGTCTAGCAATGTCCGGCACCAGCCAGGCCTCGCCACACGTGGCTGGTACCGCTGGAGCTGTGAAAGCAATCAATCCAGCACTCGATGCAGCAGGCCTCAAGGCAGTGATCCTTGGCACGGTCGATGTCACCCCAGAGCTCAAAGGCAAAGTGAAGTCGAGCGGTGTGCTTAACACCCCGCGTGCTCTTGAAGCTGCCCGCTTGAGTAAATCAATGTCGATTGCTGACGCGATTAAAACCGCCAACAAAAAAGTAGCAAGTCAGCTTAAGCATTCGTTTGCACCAACAGAGTCTGACAGCAGCCTGTTCGTGAACTTGCAGCCGCAACTATTCGGCAATTAATTCGAACCGATCCTGTTACGTATTTACTAATGCTGCCGCAGTCACTGGGTCTCATTCAGATCACGCTACTGCGGCAGTTCTGCGTTGGCTAGCACATGCCTTATTTACCGACTTTAACCTCAAAAAATTGTTATTTTGAAAAAAAATATGCCAATTAGTTAAGGTATTTAGCTGCAATATCAGCCAGCTAACCCTGGTTTTCTATAAAGTAGTACCAGCCGGATCCCGATACCACGTTTAAGGATCGGAGGCTGTGCCAAGTTGGCCCAACAAAACGACAATCTTGCTCATTCAACCAGCGGTGCTGACGACGTGGACAACGCTGCCACGTCGAATCACACCGAAGGTATGGACGAGTTCGTCAACGGCATCAGCCAATACGAAGCAAAGATTGTTTCCTTCCACATTCCACCTCCTCCTGGCCAAGCTCCAGGTCAGGCTAATGCAAACCCCAAAAAACCGGTCGGCACCATCGCAACCCAGCTACAGTTTTCCACCGTGGAGCCGCCAAAATCGCGTGCTCATATGGTTTGGAGGCCCTTACTTGGTGTTCTAGCTGCCGCCGCCGCATTGTCGGTACTACTGTCACCCCGCATACGACAGCGGGTAGTAGCGGACGTGTCCCGCGGAAAAAATCAGGCATTGTCCCTGATCCGTAACCCAAATGGAGTCGATAAAGATTTGGGTGGTTACGAAGGACAGGATAGTGTTGAGCGCGCTCCTAGACGTCTTGCGGGCCAAAGTGCCGATGCCGATCAAGCCGTGAACGACAGTGCTGCCTGTGACTCGTTACTGAGATCGATATCCGATGGTTCGATCAGTATGCTCGACCGTCCCACCATTACAGACTGCTATCTCCTTCGTGATGACCTAGCCAATGCAGAGGCGACTTTACGCCCTGCAATATCTGGGTTCCGGGCAGGTTTAAAAGCACCGGCGGGAGCCACCGCCGAGGCCTATGTCACAATGATCACGGTACTACTTAAGCAAGGCAAAGGCCGGGCCGCTGACCAACTAGTCGGCTCTGCATGCTCGCAATGGCAGCCCACAGCCGCATGCGCTGCCAAGACCATTTTAATGCTGACGCGCAATGAGCCAGGTGCAGATGGAGCACTTGATTTCATGCTTTCGAGCCAAGTAGTCAGCGGCAGGATCAAATCCCAACTCGCGTTAGCTGGTGCCTTGCATTCCAATGACTCGAGCAACTCAAAAATTATGATTCTAAGAATCGGCCAAGCTCTTGCCGGCGCCCCAAAATCGGCACTGGCACTGACCAAGCAAATCTACGAAACACGCATCTTAGCACTGTTGCAACGCGGTGATGTCGTCCGCCTAAAGTCAATGGCGGCAAAGGCGCTAGCGAGTTTAAAGAGACTAGATGCAGCTGACCTTACTAAAATTCGCGTCATATCAGAGGTAGCGAACTCGACGAATCATCGCCAAACTCTAACCGAGATACTCAACCGCGAAGATGTCTCCTACCGCATTCGGGGGGATCTCGATTTAGTCGAGGGCCTAGGCCCAGTGATTTTGTCTGAGCATTTGTACGACGAGTATCGCCGTTTACTGGGACAGTCTCGAGATACTTTCGCAACTCGCTACCACGCCCTGGACGGCGCCGCCAAGAGGCTATCCATACTGGGCATAAGAACGACTATGGCTCAGGGCGATCAGCGCCGGGCGCTGGCGCAGATCAGTACGCACATTTCTTTGTACGGGCGAGACCATCTTGCACTGCATCTGAACGGGGTCGCTTTGGCAGCATCTTCCGCCGATCAGAGCACCCAGTCGCGTGCTGCTCAGGAATTACAGGCAGCGTTGAAGATGAAGCACGATTGGGAAACCGTCTATGCGCTCGGAACGACGCTAGTACGAGCAGGCAAAGTTAACAATATCGGGCCAGTTCTTGAGGATTTCACTAAATTGGCTACGACTAAGACGCAGAAATTCTGGCTGGACATGCTGCTAGCAGAGGTGGCGATTGCGAAAAGCAACTACCTGGATGCACAAAAGATTCTTGGTGGCTGGCGCCAATCGCAACCAAGCCGCTTAGCTCCGATGAAGCTGCAGATGCAGATCTATGTGAAGACCGGTAAAAATTTTGCCGCCGAGTCACTGCAGGAAGATATCATCCGACTGATGGAACAAGAGAGCGCAACTCTAGCTGACGACACAGCTTCGTCGCCTTTAAGCTATATGGCATTAGCTCGGCGACCGGGAGCTTAGCCTCTGCCTTAGTGCCTGGATCTTTTCTAGGTCGAGTTGCTGGGGCTTCTTCACACTAACTAAAGCAGCTAAATCTGCCGGAACAGTACCGAGTAGTTCCATCTCGTAACTCATCCAGACACCGTATTCGGCGTATACTAAGTCCCGCATCGCGAGAGTTAGTTCCAGAATATCGCGACTAGTTGCGCCCTTATTGTAAACAAAATTAGCGTGATGCGGACTCACCTCAGCGCCGCCGCGCTTCATTCCTTTAGCACCAGCAGCCGACAGCAACATGCCGCTCGGTACACTGACATCATAATCATTCTTGAACACACAACCGCACGAAGGAAAATCAAATTGCTTTTTACTCTGACGGTCAGTCTCGCAGTATTTCATGGCGGCAGCAATCGCAGCGGGATCGCCTGATTCTAGCAATAATTCCGCACTTACGATCAGATCACCGTTGTCCATAAATACAGTATCTTTATAGCCACGAAACATCAGGGGATCGCTATACTCACGAATCTCACCTAAGGCAGTTACCACTGTCACTTTGGTGGCGATCTCGCTGATTTCGCCACCGTAGCAGCGAGCATTCATACGGACCGTGCCGCCGATCTGACCGGGCAGTCGGTTCATCCAAGCGGCACCAGCTAGACCGTGACGCAAAGCAGTCCGTGCCACTTCAGAGTTATCAACGCCAGCACCGACCACTAATTTTGTACCGCGAACCTCAATTCCCACCAGATCGCGCATCACTATAAACGCACCAGAAAATGGCTCATCCATCACCAGCGAGTTGGTGCCCGCTCCGAGTACGAACACGGGTAAGCCGAGGCGCTTGATCTCGCGCACATTTGCTGCCAATTCAGCGGCACTCGCTGGCGCGTACAAAACATCACAAGGTCCACCCGTACCGTAGTAGGCGTAGTCCCTGAGCAGGGCATTTTTTATGGTCGGCATGGTTAGGTGTCTTCTTCGGGGAAGAGCCGGAACAGCTCCTCCTGAAAGGCCCTATACCGCGCCGCATCGGGCAAAACAAAGCTAATGCGCTTGATGCCACCAAAACGGGCAAAACCAGCTGGTTGCTGCCCATCATGGTGATCACGGCCATCAAGAAAAGCTTTGACCGTCGCCATAGCCTCTGGTGCAGACTCATCAACGATATCGATGGCTGCATGCCGAAGATTTTGGCGGTCGCCATCGTGGAGACTAGGGAGCGCCGCCTTCGCCGTGAAATCACGGGCAAATAGGCGGCTTTCTCCCTGCCACAGATCGATCGCTACGCCGGCGTAACGGCGAATTCCCAGCATAAACTAGGTCCTGTTACTTAAGGCGCTTTGCCAACACTGCTGCCATATCCGCTGGTGAGTCGACCACCGACACACCCGCTTCGCGCAACGCTTCCATCTTCTCAGCTGCCGTACCGTGGCCGCCAGAGATGATGGCGCCGGCATGGCCCATGCGCTTACCAGCTGGTGCCGTTTGACCAGCGATAAAGCCAGCAACCGGTTTCTTAATATTCTCTTTGATAAATTTCGCCGCTTTGATCTCGAGGTCACCACCGATCTCGCCGATCATGATGATGCCTTCAGTCTCTGGATCTTCTTCGAACATCTGGAGGATTTCGATGAAGTTAGTGCCGTTGATCGGATCGCCGCCGATACCGATACAGGTCGTCTGACCCAGACCCAAAGTGGTCGTCTGATGCACAGCTTCGTAGGTCAGCGTGCCGGATTTGGACACGATACCGACTTTGCCGCGTTGGTGAATGTAGCCAGGCATAATGCCGATTTTACATTCGCCTGGGGTAATGATCCCTGGGCAGTTGGGGCCGATGAGGCGGGACTTGGAACGGTCTAGTGCTTTACGCACAGGAACCATGTCCATGACCGGAATGCCTTCGGTGATCGCCACGATAAGTTCAATCTCAGCCGCGATAGCCTCGAGAATTGCATCTGCTGCAAACGGAGGCGGCACAAAGATCATGGACGCATTGGCACCGGTCTTGGCGCGAGCCTCAGCGACCGTGTCAAAGACTGGCAAGCCGATATGCTGCGAGCCGCCTTTGCCTGGAGTCACGCCGCCGACGAAGCGGGGAGCGTACTCATGCGACAATTTAGTATGAAACTCACCGGACTTGCCGGTGATGCCTTGGGTAATAACTCGAGTATGTTTATCGACTAAAATAGCCACGTCATCTTCTCCTTTGCTGCCCGCAGGCAGTTACATCTGCCGCTTCAGCCTTTGCGAGCTGCTTCAACCACTTTGCGTGCACCGTCATTCATATCCGTTGCAGCGAGTAGCTGCAGTCCGGATTCCATCAGCATCTTGCGACCAATTTCGACGTTGGTTCCTTCAAGACGGACAACGACTGGCACTTTCACGCCGATCTCGCGCGCCGCAGCAATAACGCCGTCAGCGATCACGTCGCAGCGCATAATACCGCCAAAGATATTCACGAAGAGCGCCTTGACTTTGCTATCTGACAGCAAAATTTTGAAGGCGTTCGTCACCATCTCTTTGGTCGCACCACCGCCAACATCGAGGAAGTTAGCTGGGCTACCGCCGTTCAGCTTGATAATGTCCATGGTCGCCATGGCTAAACCAGCGCCGTTGACCAAGCAACCGATGTTGCCATCAAGGCCGATATAATTCAGGCCGTATTTAGACGCAGCAACTTCGCGTGGATCTTCTTCGGCGAAGTCGCGCATCGCTTCGATATCTTTGTGACGGTAGAGGGCGTTGTCATCAAAGTTCATTTTGCCGTCGAGCGCCAGCAACTTACCTTGTTTCGTGACGATGAGCGGATTGATCTCAAGCATCGAGTAGTCGTACTTGACGAACATCTTGTACAGCTTTTCTACAAAGCTATGCAGCTCCTTGGACACTTCCGGCGACAACTTCATTGCAAACGACAGCGTCCGCAAGTGGAAAGGCTTCAGACCAACCGTCGGATCGACGAGCACGCTGACGATTTTCTCAGGGTGCTTTTCTGCCACTTCTTCAATGTCCATACCGCCTTCGGTCGAGAACATGATGGCTATGGAGGCGCTCTCCCGGTCGACTAGCATCGACAGGTAGTACTCCTTGTCGATCTCGCTGCCGGCCTCGATGTAGACCTTGTGAACAATTTTGCCTTCGGCACCCGTTTGTGGGGTGACCAGGCGCATGCCGATCATTTTTTCCGTGACGGCGGCACACTCTTCTGGTGACTTGACCAGCTTGACCCCGCCAGCTTTGCCGCGGCCACCAGCGTGGACCTGAGCTTTAACGACGGCGACTTTTACGCCCAAACGGCGCATGGCAAATTCTGCCTCGGTAGCGTTGTGCGCGAGATAGCCCTCAGGCGCGGGCACGCCGTTTAGCGCGAACAAGCTTTTTGCCTGGTATTCGTGAATGTTCATGACGTGCTTTCCCCTTGGCCTAAAACCGAAGAATTTTCGTGCAATAGCCATGAGGCTAGCATAATATGAGGGTCGTTTGCAGCATCGGACTGAACAATGACTAAATCAAATCGACTTCGCACTCCTCGGGTTCTCATTGCCGGCGGGGCTGGCTTCATTGGCAGCCACCTCTGTGACCGCTACGTAGCGGCTGGCTGGGAGGTTATCTGCGTTGATAACTTCCATACTGGGACCAAAGACAACGTCCGCCACCTGGTGGGGCACCCTCGCTTTGAGCTGGTTAGACATGACATTGTCGAGCCATACATGGCCGAGGTCGACCTGATCCTAAACTTCGCCTGCCCGGCCAGTCCGGTGCACTACCAGCACAATCCAATCAAGACCATGAAGACGAGCGTCCTTGGGACGATGAACCTGCTCGGTCTGGCGCACCGTGTCGGGGCCCGCCTCCTTCAGGCTAGCACCTCCGAGGTATACGGCGACCCACTGCAGCATCCGCAGACAGAAGCCTACTGGGGCAACGTCAATCCAATCGGTATCCGCAGCTGCTATGACGAGGGCAAGCGGGCAGCCGAGACCCTATGCTTTGATTATCATCGTCAGCATGGTGTCGACATTCGCGTCATCCGTATCTTCAATACCTATGGGCCGCGGATGGCGGCGGACGATGGGCGTGTGGTCAGCAATTTCATTGTGCAGGCTTTGCGCGGCGAAGACCTGACGATCTACGGCGACGGTAATCAGACGCGCTCATTCTGCTACGCCGACAACTTGGTGGAGGGCATCATCCAGTTTGCCGCCACTACCGGCGAGACGGGACCGATAAATCTCGGCAACGACGGCGAATTCACCGTCCGGGAATTGGCAGAAGAGGTACTCAAGCAGGTCGGCGGCAAGTCAAAAATCGCCTACATGCCGCTACCGAGCGATGATCCGAAGTGCCGCCGTCCCGACTTATCCAAGACCAAGTCCGTGCTGAAAGGCTGGGAGCCTACGGTGCCGCTTGCTCAGGGTATTGCGCGTACGATTGCTTATTTCCGTGAATCTTTGGCTGAGACTGCGAACAAGCCGACCTTCTAACGGTGACCCTATGGCTAAGGCCGAAAAAGCCGTCATTGATTCCTTCGACTTCCCCGCTGGGCATATCCTCGCCAAGAAGTACGTGGTCATTAGACGTTTAGGGTCTGGCTGGGAGGGCGAGGTCTACCTTTTGCGCGAGAGTGCGACGGGCATTGAGCGCGCCGCCAAGTTTTTTTACCCTGAACGCAATAAGCGCAACAAAGCGATCAATTTTTACGCCAAAAAGCTGCACAAGCTGCGCGACTGTCCGGCACTGATCCAGTATCACACGCAGGAGATCATCCACTACGGTGGTCACGATATTTCCTTTCTCGTCTCCGACTATGTCGAGGGCGAAATTTTACAGGAATTTATCGGCAATCAACCAGGCAAGCGCCTTGATTCTTTTCAGGCTCTGCACGTCTTGCACAGCCTGACGGTGGCACTCGAAGCCATTCATCGCCTGCACGATTATCACGGTGACCTGCACTCGGCGAACGTGATCATTCGTCGGCGTGGATTGACCTTCGACGTGAAGCTGCTCGACTTCTTCCACTGGGGCGCCCCGAGCACGAACAACATTCGCGACGATGTTTGTGATGTGGTCCGGATTTTATACGAAATCACCGGCGGCAAAGCTCGCTACCAGCGGCAGCCTCCTGAGGTTAAGGGCATTATCCTTGGCCTTAAGCGGACGCTGATTTTGAAGAAGTTCCGCACTATCACGATGCTGCGCGAGCACCTAGAAAATATCCAGTGGGATAGCGTTTGATCGACGATTTCGGGCGCGGACCTAAGCGCAAGTACCGTTTACCGCGCTTCCTGCGCCGCAGGTACACCGGAGATCGCCGCCAACTAGCTTATGACGTCGACGATGTCACCAGCGACTACGTGCCCGCGCCGGAAGATTTCCTGCCGGCACCGCCGAAGCCACGCAGCCCACTCAACCGCACACCAAAAATTACGACGATGCGCCCTGCGCTCGTTTTCTTTGCCCTTTTTTGGGTCATCAGCATACATGACTGGCGCGTGCCGAACAGCGCCGGACTTTGGGCTAGTGGCACCACTGTCTTAGAAAAGCATCAATATTGGCGCCTAATCACCGCACTTTTTGTGCACTCTGACATTGGCCACCTGCTCTCTAATGCGCCCCTATTTCTGATCTTTGGGTGGTTTCTTTACGCTTTCTTTGGCTGGCAGGCATTTCCTGCCGCTGCACTTATCATTGGGGCTACAAGTAATCTAATTACTGTTTATGCATATCCTCCTAACGCCGAGCTACTCGGAGCATCAGGAATGCTCTACGGCATGGTAGCTCTGTGGCTTGTGCTTTATCTGCGCTTTGAAACCACGTATCCGTGGGGCGCCCGACTGCTGCGCGCTGTCGGGGTGTCGCTGCTGCTCTTATTTCCCACGACTTTTAGGCCGGAAACTAGCTACTTAGCGCATTTGGCGGGATTTATTTTGGGGATCATGGCTGGGAGTATACTGGCCTTATTTATACGTCCTCGGACGACGTGACCAGGTCGTTGGTCTGCAGCGATTGACTCAGATACGATGCCGCCATGGACAAAGAACCCCCCAATCTCCCTCCCTCCCTGTCTCCGTGGTCTAAGGCCGAGATCTCAAAATTTTACTACGGCGCATTAACGGACAGAATAATTGCTGCCGCAATCGCGGTTCACAAGGAGCTTGGTCCAGGTTTTCTAGAGTCGATTTATGAGGAGGCCTTTGCCCTTGAACTCAAGCGCCAAGGCTTAGTCTACCTGCGTCAAGTACCAGTCCGAGTCAGCTATATGGACGTGCCGATAGGCATGCATCGCATCGACTTAATCGTCGAAGAAAAGATCGTAGTCGAACTTAAGGCGGTGAAGGACATAGACGATGCTCATCTTGCGACGTGTTGTCTTATCTCAAGGCCACGGAGTTACGAGTGGGTCTCATCATTAATTTTGCCGAGGCAAAAACACGCGTTCGCCGGGTGATGCGTGGGTCAGTTTAGA
>CAIWTN010000093.1 GCA_903915625.1 uncultured Pseudomonadota bacterium
GTACTTAACGACAAGGGCTCGGCAAACTCAGTCGCACTGAAAGCTCCTGATAATCTAGCGTCGTCACTTACTTTAGAACTACCGAGTAGCAATGGATCATCTGGCCAAGTCCTCTCAACCAACGGTTCGGGGACATTAAGCTGGGTATCTGCTGCTGTTGGCAGCGTTACAAGTGTCACTGGTGCGGCTCCGATTGCGGTGGCTAATGGCACATCGGCGCCCGTCATTTCTATGGCGCAAGCTAATGGGACTACCAACGGTTATCTAAGCTCAGCTGACTGGACTACGTTTAATGGTAAACAAGCATCTGGTAGCTATCTTACAGAACTCACCGGTGATGTAACGGCCGTAGGTCCTGGATCTGCGGCGGCTACACTTGCTGCCGTCGCGCTCCCAGGGACAGCTACCAAAGTAAGCTACGATGTCAAAGGGCGAGTGACTTCGGGTACCTCGCTGATCGCAGCGGATATTCCTCCGATTAGTGCAGCTCTTATTACTTCGGGTACTTTGGCAGTGGCCAACGGTGGTACCGGAGTAAATTCCACCGCAACCTTCCCTACTTCGGGCGTAGTGGTCACTCGTGATGCGACGGAAACGCTGACCTATAAAACTTTGAGCGCCGCCACGATCAACGGTGCATCAAATATTAATGGCTCAACTACGATTGACACTACTGGCACTTTGAACTCCGGCGCCGCGAAGGTGGCCGGTAACATAACGATACTCGGTAACAGCACAACCGCGAATAAACTCGTACTTAACGATAGGGGCTCGGCAAACTCAGTCGCACTGAAAGCTCCTGATACTTTGGGGTCGTCTCTTACTTTAGAATTACCGGGCAGCAATGGCTCATCCGGGCAAGTACTCTCCACCAACGGATCAGGTACTTTAAGCTGGGTATCCGCTGCAGTAGGCAGTGTCACCAATGTTACGGGTACAGCACCAATCTCAGTAGCAACTGGTACCTCAACGCCAGTGATTTCGATGGCGCAAGCAAATGGCAGCACCAACGGTTACCTAAGCTCGGCCGACTGGACCACATTCAATAATAAACAGGCTACCGGTAACTACATCACCGCTCTCACTGGTGACGTCACGGCCTCAGGCGCGGGATCTGCTGCGGCGACACTTGCCACTGTCGCTGCCCCCGGAACATCCACCAAAGTGACTTATGATTTAAAAGGGCGGGTGACTTCGGGTACGTCGCTGATCGCATCAGATATTCCTCCGATTAGTGCAGCTCTTATTACTTCGGGTACTTTGGCAGTCGCCAACGGCGGTACCGGACTTGGTACGACTCCAAGCAACGGGCAGCTCCTGATTGGTAACGGAGCTAATTACGCACTTGGCAACCTAACGGCTGGCACCGGTATCAACATCAGTAACTCAGCGGGGGCAATTACCGTAAGTGCGACTGCCGATGCATCCACCAAGGTGTCTAAAACGGGCGATACGATGAGCGGGGCTTTGAGTTTGCCGGCTAATGGATTAGTTGCCGGTACGAATCAACTGGTGCTGGCGAATGGGAATGTCGGGATTGGGACTACGGCGCCGACCGCGCCCCTCCAAACGTTAGCCAACATCACCAACTCACTTCCAGCGACTTCGGGAACTGCACAGACCGGTGCCGAGTACCGGATGAGCTCTAGTGGAGGAGCTACGCTCGATTTTGGCACCCATTCCAATGGCGTGCAGTGGTTACAGGCGACCAACTGGGGAAATCTGGCTTTAAATTACTCTTTGTTACTAAACCCCAATGGCGGCAGCGTTGGGATTGGTACCACAGCCCCTGCTGACCTCATGCACATCTATAGCTCCGGTACTAGTGCTAACCTTGGTTATGTCGCGGGAAATGGCACGCGACAATGGCGTGCAGGTGTGCGCGGTGACACGAGTAGCGCCTATGCGATTCAAGACGATACGGCCAACGCGATGCGTCTGGTGATCAATAGCAGCGGTAACGTTGGGATTGGGATTACCTCACCCAATCAAAAGTTATCAGTCGCCGGAACTATCGAATCAACCACTGGTGGGATCAAGTTCCCGGATGGGTCTGTGCAGGTGCTTGCGATGCCGCTTCGCAATGGTACAAGTGCGGCGACTCCCGGTAGGTCCTGCTTGCAGATTCTTAACGACGGCTATTCTACAGGCAGTGGCACTTACTGGCTGGCACTGATCGGCATGAGTGCGTTCCAGGCTTACTGCGATATGACCACTGATAACGGCGGTTGGACACTTATTGCCCGTAACAATGCGACCACTACCTTCACCAATTTCAATAAAAACTGGGCTAGCTACAAAGCCGGCTTCGGCGATTTAACCACCAACATCAGCTGGGGCTGGCTTGGCAATGATCGCATCCATGCGCTGACACGCGGGGGAGTGGAGCTGATGGTTGCCAATAACGTACAGCAGCATTTCTACAAAAGCTTTATGGTGGATAGTGAGGCGAACAAATACGGATTGTCAGTTTTGAGCACTTTCGGCTCCAAAGATGCTGGAAATTTTCAGTCCTACCAAGGGATGATGGCTTTCTCGACCTACGATCAAGATAACGATCCATCAGCGAGCAATTGCAGTTCCACTTATTCTGTGGGTTGGTGGCATCGTGATTGTTACTACATGAGCTTTGCTGGTAGCGCCAGTGGGCAAGTGTACTGGAGCAACGCCTCTGGAAGCGCCGAATATGTAACCTGGATCGAGATGTGGGTCCGCTGACTTTTGGGGGTCGGGCACTAGCCCTAACCCACCGGATTCAACTGAACACCACAATTCACGACGACAACAGATTGCGAGGGTCAGGTACTTCACCCAACAGCCTGAAATAATTAGAATGATTGAAAAAATATGACATCAGTCTGTGAGTTTTCACCAGCTTATCGCAAGTGCCTGACCCCATTAAAGCTTGCCGGTAAAGATGATGTTTGGCTGGATAAACTCCAGCGTAAAAACATCGCCTCGCCTGATCGGACCAACGCCAGCAGGAGTGCCGGTAAACACAATATCGCCTAGTACTAATGGCGTTGACGCCGCTAAGTGCGTTAGAAGGGCTGGGATAGAATTCAACATCAATCGGGTATCCCCCTGCTGGCACAGCTGATTATTAAGCGTAAATCGGAACTGGATTGCATCTAAATCGGGGAATCGCTCCTTTTCTACGAAATCACTTAATAGCCCTGAACCTGCAAAACTCTTTGCTGCAGTCCACGGTAGACCCTTTGCTTTGAGCTGATTTTGTACCTCGCGACGCGTCAAATCGAGTCCAAGACCTAGAGCTGACACGGCGCGCCAGTCGCCTTTTTCACCGAGCTTTATATCCTGACCAACGAGCACTACTAGCTCTGCTTCATGATGAAACGTTTCACCCTCGTAGGCCAAATCTCCAGTCGCGAGCGGCCTGAGCGATGTTGATGTCTTCAAAAAAACAATCGGTGCACTCGGCACTTCGTTGCCGAGCTCACGCGCGTGATCTGCGTAATTGCGGCCGATACAATAGACGTTGCGCACTTGCTGCACCGATCTGCTTGATGGTGCATCCACAAACTTGATTTCGTAGCCAGACTTCATTGGTGAAGTACTCCAGCAAATTTTTTTTCTTCGATGTCACATGCCAGACTATTAAACGGAAGACCCAAGGTCAAATTGAGGATTTCCGGGTAGGACACCTAGTGCCAGATGGAACAGCTCATTTTTTTGACACCGTGCTCTTCTTTGTAACGGTCATATCCCCCACCGAGTAAGCCCATAACACCCAGTTATTATGAATTAATTCTCTCCAAAAATTTTTCTCCTCAACTTTTAGCAACTAGCACCGATCTCATTTGTGTGAATAAAGAAGGGAATCTGTGGGTTAGGTGGCTTTGGGGTTGATTTAGGGTGCACCTATGCAGCGAGCATTTTTCAACATCACTAACGCAGTGA
>CAIWTN010000094.1 GCA_903915625.1 uncultured Pseudomonadota bacterium
GACGAAAAGGCTTAAAGAAGTTAGAAAAGACGGTGAATCGTAATTGAGCGACTTGAAGGAGACGGTTCTAACTTACGCTGTATCAGATCACGAAGGGTTAAAATTGAGATGTCGCGCTCCTTCTTTCCCGCGAGCAGCCCTGATATTTTGTAATTCTGCTCATTTCTCACCTCCCTCTCTTGCCTGACGGCGTGGGCGAAGGGAGGGCTCGAAATGACTCAACAGAATCCAATCCAGAAAAAAATTGATGACTTTAGCATCGCGGTTATTATCCACATCGAAGGGCACAATAGTCGTGCGCTTGTACTCCGCATTGCAGGAATTGCTGCAGCTATTATTGCGGTTGCGGTGAAAGTTGCGCTGCTATTCATGGCGCGGGCGCCTTAGGCCCGTTTTCGGGCAATTCACTCCGATCGGTTTCATATATAGATCATTGGCACCAGGTCCCCGAAGCCATTGTTTTTGTCCGAAAATGAGCATTCCACGTCCATTTTTGAGCCAAGCATGACCATTTTCGGACGGAAGTTAGCCATTTTAGCGTCATGGACTTTGGTCGGAATGGCTTTATCCTGCTGTTAATATATCACTAAATTTCCCTTTGCCAGAATTGGCTAAATCTGGAATACCTCTTGCTCATTCGCTTCGCAGCTCCGATCTGTAGTGCGGCGCATCTACCAACGCCAGGGGTCTAATTATGAAAGAGCCAATCCGCATTTTAATCGCGGACGATGATGCCGATTTTATTGCCGAGTGTTTGGCGGTTTTGCTGGGCGATGAGGGTCGGCTGGATATAGATTCCGCAACGACACCAAGAAGCTGTCTTGCCAAGGTTATGAACGGTCATCATGACGTGATCGTGCTAGATATATCGTTTAGTCCAGGGCAAACAGAAGGACTTGATCTTATCAGGGACATTCGCGCAGCAAGTCCGGATTCAGATATCATCATGTTGTCCAGTATTGATGATAGCTCCGTAAAATTACAAGCGATGGAAAGCGGTGCCAACAACTACATTGTAAAAGGGCTTACTCAGGATACGAATGAAATTGTTCTTGGAATCCAGTCGGCGTTGGCTCAAAAGCGAGGAAAGAAGAAAGTTGCGGTAGAAGGGGAAATTCTCGCTACCAGTATTGGAGCAGTAGTTGGTTCCGCAAAGATGCGCCATGTATTTTCACTCGCATCAATTGCTCGGCGAGCGAAAACGCAAAATGTTCTTATCACTGGTCCAACGGGTGTTGGTAAGGACGTAGTTGCTACAGCCGTTTCACGAACAACCGAACGTGTGCCCTTTATTGCAGTCAACTGCGGTGCCATTCCTACAACTTTGATCGAAAGTGAATTGTTCGGTTATGTACGCGGTGCTTTCACCAATGCAGTGAAGGATAAGGCAGGTTACTTTGAGCAGGCTGATGGCGGCGATATTTTTTTAGATGAAGTAGCGACATTATCAGCTCAAGCTCAAGTTGTTCTATTACGTGTATTGCAAAGTGGTGAATTCAGCCGCGTTGGTAGTACCGGTGTAAAGAAAGTAAAAGTTCGCGTCATAGCCGCCACAAATGAAGACTTGGACGATGCCGTCGCGAGAGGAGATTTTCGCGAGGATTTGCTGGCTCGTCTTAAAGGCATTCCAATCGAGTGCCAGTTTCTCGGGTGTGGTGAAACCA
>CAIWTN010000095.1 GCA_903915625.1 uncultured Pseudomonadota bacterium
GGCACCGTTTCGGGAGCACTGCCAAAATAGACGTTTTTTGCACTAGCAGCCGGCGCTGCGCTGATAGGCGCAAGAGCTAGACAGATCGCTAAAATCTTATTTTTCATGCTTTGCTCCTTCTAAGTTCTTACTGGCTTTGTGCGCATCGTCGCTCTTGCGGCTGAGTGTGGTGATTTGAAGGCACCACCTTTTGCCTAACTCCGGCGGCACTAGGGCTAGGCCCATTTCAATAACTTCCATACGGATGCCGATGGATTCGCTGCCGATAAACGTTTCCACGCGGGCTTTGACCGTCGCCTTGTAGGCACCGGCATTATTCGACTCGATGTGCTTTTCCAGAATGGTCGTGATCTCTGAAATGTTGTCTCCAAGCACGCGCTCGATCCAGTCACTACCCTCGCTGTTAAACTGCACCTGCAGGGAAGGACTCATGACACTTGCGAGCTGAGTGTAGCGTTCCGCGATATTTGTTGGATTCACGTTGCCGATCGCATCGACAAAGTCGGAAACGGCGTGCTGGACATAGCTATCTGGAACCGTGCCAGGGGCGACGGGCAAATAGTCGGTCACACCAGGAGCTAAGATAAACTCCTTGGTCCTAAGCCTCTCCTGCAGCCGATTAATTTCCCAGCGACTCTGAGCAAAGACTGCTACCAGCAGCACTAGGAGAATCCACGAGACGTGCTGCATCATGATTTTTTCACGAATCAACGATGCTCGGTAAGAGACGTACTCTGGGAGTCCCGCAAGATTTAATGCTTCGTTACTTCCGGCTGCTGCCAGTCGCGCCTTAGTAAAACCACGCTCGATTGGACCCAGGAACCTTTTCCATAGGGTGGGCTCTGAGCTCTCTTCTTCACCTGACTTTTTCCGGTCCGTAAAGATCGGAACCTCGCCGATATGTTCATGTGACATAAAACCTCCTCTTCAAATTCCAATGTGACTCAGTCCGAGTAGGCGCGCCGTCCCCGCGGATTTACTAATCCAGGCAAGGACATACCCAGTCGGCGGTATGGCCAGTGGAAAAAGACGCCCTTCTCTCCTCGCCTACGAATAGCTGGGACTAAGATGACCACCAGCCCCAACATCGCGAGCATGGCGACCCACTCGTAAAAGACGATGCCAAACACCAAGATCACTAGTAGTGCCAGGAACGCGTCGCCAAGTTCCCAGTAGTCAAAGATCATAATGGGCGTATCGATCGTTTGGACGACGCGCGTGCCGTGGCGCTTTTTCATCCCTTCGTAGGAGTGCATGGTCGTCCTCTCCCTTAGTTAGTCCCGAATATCGAATCACCGCCGCCGATACTAAAAATGTTACGCACCCATGTGGTGGTCGTGCCAAAGATCAAGGCTCCGACAATGCAAACAATGGCGATGCCAAACCGCTGCTCTTTCAGCGACCAACCTGCGGACAGGATGCAAATACCGGCAAAAACTCGCGCGCCCCATTTAAATAGGGCCGTGTCGATCAAACGGAGCAGAGTGCCGGCCACCTCTAGCTTAGACGCGGCATCCACATCACCTCCGGACGGCAGCGCCACGCCTCCACCCGCTGCAATGACTTCCGGACAGAAAAAGTGCAGCAATAAAATGGCACACCCGGTGACTGCTAAAATTTTGGTAACCATGGACACCTCCTTTTCAATTTATGTGAAGCTGCCCGATTAGAGTCTCGGCATCGATGTAACCCTTTTGCCTAAAGACTGAGCCTGATTTGAGATCAGCGGCCAGTAATAATGGGACAGCATCGATATGGAATTTTGCTATATCCCCGCGACTAGCCTGAATGACTGGCACCGGTGAGCTGATCTTATCCAATGGTCCCTGATCCACCTGGCGTACCTCGACAAAATAGCCACGACTTACCAGGTCGTTTACGGTCACAAACATCTTCTGACAGTGGGGACAGGTAGAACTAAAATAGAAGCGAAACCGGAACCGACGCACATCGGGTGATGATTTCAACGGTAGCGTCACCGATGACTCTTTAAAACCTGCCGCAGCGGTGGGATTCTTCTTCACATACTCATCGATGCGCCGCGTAAGTCGCTCAGTTAGATTATTTTTTTGCTCAATGTAAGCAAACCACTGCCGGATGTTTTCATCACTAGGGTTACGTGACACCTCCATAAATGGCTCTGGCGGTAGGTAATCACCCTCCTTAAAGAACTCGTTATTTTTCGGTGAGCTAAATTTTTGCCAGTCAAACGGCGCCTGTTTTACCTCCTGATCTTTTGTTTTCTCCTGGATTGGGGTTTCCTCTGGACCCACGTTTTTCTTAGCCTGATCGGGCACTTCTTTGGCCTGCCAAAAGTCGATGCCGCTGCTGAAAAAACGAGTTTCCTCCGCCATTGCCTGAGTCGTTAGGACATTAAAAATTACAGCGCCAATGACTGGCCTCATGGTTTTAACCAACGTTCATGACCTCCCTGACATCTATAAGGCCAGCGATAGCTAGCTCTAAGGCAGCATCGGAAAGACTGAGGGTCGCTAATGGCTTGCTGGTTTCACCTCGTGCATGACGCTCGATGTCTGCCTGCTTGATGTATTCAATGACCGGTAGGCGACCAATGACTCCTGCTTGGCAGTCGCTGCAGCCCTCCGTTGCACGCATTCTTAAGCTGTCGGTGTGATCGAAGCTAAATCCAGCCGCCTCCCCTACCCGGCATATGGTCGCCATAGTTGCCGGCTTTGAACAACTGCGGCAAAGCTTAGGCACCAATCTTTGAGCTGCAGAAAAGCGCAGATTGTCACGCAGGGAATCTCGGTCGATGCCCAGATTTTCCAGCCGCCCAATGACGTCCGCGGCACTATTGGCATGCACCGTAGACAGCACCAAGTGGCCAGTTGCCGCCGCCCGAAATGCGAGCGACGCGGTCTCTTCGTCACGGATTTCGCCGACCAAAATCACATCTGGGTCCTGGCGAAGTACGGCTCTTAAGGCATCTGCAAAACTGACCTTTGGACCCACCCTAACTTGACTGATACCGTGAATGACGTATTCCACGGGGTCTTCAAGCGTGATGATTTTTTTGCGCGTCCGATCAATCTTGCAAAGAAGGCTATAGAGCGTCGTGGTCTTACCACTGCCGGTCGGACCAGAGATCAGCACGACGCCACTTGGGTACTCGATACTCTGCATTAGACCAGAGAGCGTTGAATTGGGGACCATCAGTTTATCGATCCCAAACTCACGGCTACTGTCTAGGATCCTGAGCACGATGGTCTCGCCAAATAATGTGGGCAGTAGACTCACGCGCAGATCGATAGGCAGACCATCGATAGAACAACGCGAATCCTGCGCCCTTCCACTTACACCGATCGCTAACTTGGTCTCAGCTTTGACGGCCGAGATAAAACTCGTCTTATGCTCGAGACCTAGCTGCTTCCACGGCGCCTGCATCTCGCCAAATACCCTGAGCCGAATATCAACTCCCGTGCGTGTGGGCTCAATATGGATATCGCTGGCGTTCAGGTCGTAGGCTGCTTTCACAGCTTTTTGAAATAGTTCTGTAAACGGTGAGGTCGTCATTTTGTCGCCCCCCCGGCCCCTTGGCAGGCAGCCTTGAGACTGGCAAGCATCGCTGTGGCAGCGGCCACGTCTGTATACTCATGGCAACACGATCGGCGTTCCCAGACAGCAAAGAGGTAGTTCTTCAGGTGTCCCGAAAGACGCCCGCGGTCGTTGACCAATCCTGCCGTTTCCAATAATCCAACATTTTGCCCTTCACGAAAGCACTGAGACTGCGAGGGCCGGATCATCTGCCACTTTTCGTCTGCTGACGACGGAGCTGAATGAAACACCTCGCTCGACAGACTCTTCATTCTAGCGGCAACCATGAGCGCGGCAGTAGTTTGACTAGGGCCGTCGTACATCCCAACTCTGGGATAAAACAAACCCCATCCGTTGCATGCTTCGTGACTTGAGGGTGGGAATGCCGGGAGCCTAGCCAGAGGTAAACTGCATGCTGGGCTCCCAGCACTGGAGAATGGTGCGCCGCCTCCA
>CAIWTN010000096.1 GCA_903915625.1 uncultured Pseudomonadota bacterium
CGGCACGCCTGCCAGTGGTGTTGCTACCAACTTGACGGGTTTGCCGCTAACTAGCGGTGTCACCGGTATCCTACCAGTGGCTAATGGCGGCACCGGCGCGACGACAACTAGCGCTAAATATTTTTTCGCCGGTCCGACTAGTAGCACCGGTGCGCCCTCATTCCGCGCTCTTGTAGCCGGGGACTATCCAGCGATGATCGGAGCCAATGGCAGCATTGCTGGTACGGCTGGCGCCGTGCCTGGCCCTGCTGCGACGGATAACGTTAAGTTCTTGCGTGGTGATGGCACCTGGGCTGCACCCGCGGCAGCAGCGGCTGGTGCAACTAACCAGATTCAGTACAACAGTGGTGGTGCTCTAACCGGTAATGCTAACTTCGTTTATTCAGGTGGGAATGTCGGTATCGGTACGACAACACCTGGTCAAAAAGTCTCCGTAGTGGGTATCGTCGAGTCCACGACAGGTGGTTTTAAATACCCTAACGGCACCATACAAACATCGGCATCCCCTGCAGTTGGTCTTGTCACCCTCACGGACGCAGCCAGCATCATAGTCGATGGATCCTTGGGTGCTGTATATAAAGTTACTTTAGGAGGTAACCGAACTCTAGCCAATCCAACAAATCTGGTACCTGGCGCCATTTATTCATTTATGTTCACCCAAGATGCCACCGGTAGTCGCTCGCTCACTTTTGGGTCGAGTTATCATTTCCCAAGCGGCATCTCCACACCAGCTCTCTCAAGCGCTGCTGGGGTGACCGATGCCGCCCAATTTGTTTCTGATGGAACCTACCTGTATTACATGTCGGGTTTCGCCAGTGCCACCGCCCCATGTTATGCACCGACCAATGTCTCTGTCACGGTTGGCATTGGCGCGGCGAGCGTGACCACCACGCTTACGTGGTATGACACCAATTCCAACGAAACAAGTTATAGTGTCGAACGCAGTGCGGATGGCGTCACTGGCTGGACCGCGCTCACCTCGGTCGCAGCCAACAGCACCACCGCTTCCTACACCGATGCTAATCTTGGCACACAAAGTTACTATTGGCGTGCTACGGCCAATTGCGGTGTATCGGGCAGCAATTCGTCGATCGCTCTGCAAGGCACATCAAGCGTGACCACGCCCACCAACCTGACCCAGACAAGGAGCGGCAATACCACTGCACTGATCTGGACCGATACCCCCAGTGAGGACAGCTATCAGATCGAAAGGGCTGTAAACGGGGGCGCATGGGGCAATATTACCAATCCCGCGCTGGATGCCACCTCCTACACTGATACCGGACTGGATCCCAACACGGTTTATACCTACCGCATCAGGGCGGTCAAAGGCAGCTCCTACAGTGCCTACGGCGTCGCCAGTATGGCATGCCCGACACCAGCTACCTTCACCTGCGGCTATGCCGGCAACGACTGCTATAGCAATATCAACGCCGTACTGGGAGCATCTGCTGTCACTCCAAACGGCCGCTGCCTCACTATGCTATATGCAAACGGCTCCTCGGGTTTCTTGGTATGGAAAGATCAATCCTCAGCGAAAATACTTAGCCCAACCGGACTCGACTCTTGGTCGATGGCGTTAAATCTCAGTGGCAAGGGTAGAAGCAGTACGGCATTCAGTGATCCAAACCTAGGTACTGCCACCACCATACTTGCTGGTAGAGCATGTCCGACCAATGTTTATATCGACGATAGCAATAAGGTCTCCATCGGAAATTGCCTCTATTACTCGCCGACATACGCTGCCCAGTATTCCAATTCGGGTGGCGATGATTCAGGCGCGCAACTTGGTTTTTCTTTAGCAGGTCAGTGGTATAGTGGTAATCTCGCAACCTGTTCTAGTAAGCGTATGCGCCTTCCAACACTATTCGAAACTACGGTATCTACTAACCCGGGAGGTTGGGTAGCAAATGATGCGGCACCCACCTTTAGCTCCACTAATGGGGTACCTAGTACAGAGTCGACACTGACCGCCTCTGGAGAAAATGCCTACGGTGGCATTTATAGATGGAGTGGCTCGAGCACGAGTTCTGCCAGGGGCACAGCTACTCCGGGGGCTGTCCGCTGCGTCATCCCGTGAGTGTTGAAATGTACAACACCGACTTACTTCCTAACTTCTTGGTGTGTGCAGATTTCATTTTTTGAACCTTTTTTTCATTTTAGTTGGATATTCAAATTGCGACCTTCGGATTATGCGATACTCTTTGCAAGCGTAGTGCCAAAGATACGATAAACTATATGCGAAACTATTTGTGTTCCTTGTTTCAAAGGGTTAAGTGCGACTACCTTGGGTAGTAAACAGGCGTGTTTCAGTCTTCGAATCATCTAATTCTTGAACGAGGCCGACGGATGTTACCGGCCCGCACAGCTCAAGGAGTTGCAGGCCGCTTTTTTGACGGGGTTTTTTGAACGCCTCAGAGTATTAAAAATCGTGCGCATTGCTTAGAAGCCAACGATGAAAAAAGGCACACTTTGATTCTTCCGATCCCAGAACTCGCAAAAAACTTTGAGCCTTAGAAAAGACATCCTAACAGGATGAGCTTAGGATCCGTGATCGATATCCTCTGCTAGCACCTGTTTGGCGTAGGTTTGCCAGGCGTTAAAACCTTTTTCAACTGCTCGCAGCTTAAGTTTTGCAAGGAATTTATCTGAAAGGCCGATTGAATGGATATTCTCTTTCTCATCCGATGGTTTTTTAGGCCGCCCAC
>CAIWTN010000097.1 GCA_903915625.1 uncultured Pseudomonadota bacterium
GCCGTAGGCATCCGTCGTGACTTTGGCGTAAGTACCGGCTGTACCCGCTGTTGGTAACAGAGCCGAATCTAAAGTTCCGCTGGTGATCAGCGACGCCGATATAGGTGGAATATCGCTCGGACTTAGAAATGCGCCCGCCGTAACCCGGCCGTAAGCATCCGTCGTGACCTTCACAAAAGTTCCCGCATTGCCTGCGGTCGGCAGTTGCGTTGGATTTAATGTACCGCTGGTGATCTGACTTGCAGATAAATTCGGGATATCTGCCGCCGTTAAACTATTGCCACTGGTGACGCGGCCTTTACTGTCGACTACGACTTTAGAATAAGCACCAGCAGTCCCCACATTGACCAGAGTCGGATTTGGGAAAGCTCCAGTTAGGTCGCCACCAGCAGCACCAGTGGGTGCGAGACCTGAGATCCAGCTCAGAGTGCCTGCGCCATTCGTTGCTAAAACCTGACCACTTGTTCCATCGGCCGCTGGTAACTCCCAGGTGACAGACGACGCTAGCGTGTCGGGAGCCTTAAGTGACAGCGAGTTGGTACTGCCCTTATCATTAAGAGTGAGTTTACTTGCTGTGGTGCCGTTGCCATTGATCGTTACGTTGCCGGATAAGGTCGCTGCACCCGATGCAATGGATCCTGTGGTGTTGATTTCTGTCGAGCCACCGATCGTTGAGCTACCGTTAATCGTGGCTGTGGTTATCGTTTTATTGGTCAGAGTTTCTGTAGCATCGCGCGTCGCTACCACGCCTGACGTCGGGAAAGTAGCCGTCGAGTTAACTCCGATACCGCCGTTTGTGGTGGGCAGCACTCCACTCACCGCTGCGCCTTGCGCTAGGTTGACGGCTCCGAATCCGAGAGTCCCGCCAGCACCCGAGGTGAATACCTGATACTGACTGCCAGTAGCTGTGGAAATCGGCAGATTTCCTGCACCAATAAGTACACCGTTATTTACGAAGCTAGTGGCTCCTGTACCGCCACTTGTTACGGCGAGTGTGCCGGTGACACCCGAGCCGCCAGCGCCGCCACTTGTGGGAGACGATGCGGCCCACTGGCTACCGTTATAAGTAAGAACCTGTCCCGAACTTGGTGTTCCGGTAGCGATGGCTTGGTTTTGAATTGTTGGCGCTGCAGGGGTGCCCCAGATTAATTTGCCGTCGCTGTCTTTGGTCAAAAATTGATTTGCACCCGGCTTAGTCGTAAGCGACAGAGACAGTTTGCCATCTGCATCAAACGCCAGAGTTTTACTGTCGACCGGGACGCGTAGGGCAAAGGGTACGTAGGAAAACTGCTGCCGTGGGTAGGTTTTATTTTCGGATGTAATTTCGATGTATACCGGAGCAGTGCCGTCGCCAAAAATGGTTGCTGCTTGCTCAGCGCTGAAAACTAAGTCTAGTAAGAAGACGCCAGAGCTTAAATTAATTCCTGAATATTCGAGAGTCTGGCCAATCTGAATGCCGTCGGTCGATGAGTTCCAAAATTTAGCTTGGATCGCTACCGGTCCTTCGACCGGCGCGCCATCAGAGCGAGTTAGTCGCCCGGAATAGTTTAAGGTGAAACTTGCGGCGACTGCTGCTTCCGACAAAAGCATGAAAGACACCACAACTGCGGCTAACCGTAGGTTGATTTTTTGTTTTGTGTGTTTCAAGTGTCTGGTCATGTGTGTGACCTAATTAAGTGCATGTGCCGTGATATCGGGCTACGGCACTCTCTATTGGCTCAATTTGCACATCGGTACTATTGGTCGAAAAGTGAGGGGAATCTTTAATCGGCAGATATCATTGGTGATTTTTGGGCTTTTGTGAGCAAGGTTTTTTGGGCATGTCTCTAGGAGAGTGGGGATTGACCTCTTCTAGTCCGAGCTTTATTGCGGCTTAAGTAAAAGCGGTATATACTGGTATATACCGCTTTCATCAGACTAGGATCACAGCACTTGAGCTTTCTCCTGCGCATCAGCAAAGCCTTCGAGACGTACAAAGTGCCTTATGCCTTAGTGGGTGGTTACGCCGTGGCTCTGCATGGCGCGGTACGGGGCACCGTCGATATTGATTGCATCATCGAGCACTCGGAAGTCCACTTCGTGGCCTGTGAGAAAGCCCTGCGTTCGATCGGCCTTACTCCGCGCCTACCGGTGTCTGGTCACGAGGTGTTTCAGTTCCGTGAAGAATATATTGCCCGTCGCAATTTGATTGCTTGGAGCTTCTACAATCCCGCTAATCCGGTCGAAGTTGTGAACGTGATCATCACCCGCGATTTGGCTGAGCTCAAGGCGGTCCATCTTCGTTACGGCATTGAGAAGGTGCGCGTCCTAACCGTGCCCGATTTAATTGAAATGAAGCGCGCCTCCGGTCGTCCCCAGGATCTGGAGGACATCAAAATGTTGGAGGGTCTGCATGGTAAAAAATAAGGGCGGATCTAAAAAAAGCCGACCTATGCAGCATGCGAAGACACCCGACGAGTTACCGGGGCCGATGGAGGATATTACTCCTATCGTCGACTTTCTTGAGATGTTTCGCGAGCTGTCAGACCCACGAGCTCGTCATCCCCAAAAGTTGATTAGTTTGAAAGTGCCTGAACCGCTACTAGCGGCATTCCGTTTTAAGGCGGAGCAACAGGGTGTACCGTATCAGACGATGATTAAACGTCTCATGGTTGAGTGGCTGAAGTCACCTGCTCCCGCTAGCAGGTGATAAATAGGGTGCTACTGACCTAACTGCACCACTTGCGCCGCCTTTTGCAGATCGAAATACTGGACCTCTTTTGCTGCCAAGTTGAGCTTCTTCATATCGAGCGCTTGAATATGCTGATTCTCAAAGGTCTTTAGGTACAAGACCTGATTTTTGAAATCGGATACGCTCATCCATTCGGTGCGCTCAAATCCGCTGCCGCCCCCGCCGTAAGGATTGCTGCTGGATAATTGAATGGCACCAGGATGGATGTCAAAATTGTTCAAAATATGCATCCAAACCGGGTTGGTTTGGATTGTACAAAAACTTGCACCAGTTGAGCAAAGGCAAGTCTTCTGGTGGTCGCAAGTCCTGTCCTAATTTAAGAATTAGCTTAGGGATCTCGACAAAATGCATAGTGAAATAGGGTGGAATTCGGGTGAGATTCGCCCTTTCTTTAATACTGAATATGTAGTGAGCGTGGTCAAGTAGAGCGTCGGGAAAGCCTAGTGGTAGAAAAAGCCAAAGACATCGTTGGACATGTGCGTCAGAGCTAGCAAGGTAAGAGTGGGCTCGATGAATTTCGTCAATTCGGGTTTAGTCACACGTCGGCGAATTCGGCATTCACACGCCACCGAATGCCAATGAATTCCAATGGCTTTGGTGAGTTAGCGCCAGTGCCTGACCCCTTAGGGACCTTAGGGACTAAAGCCATGCGCTCTTAAGCTTGAGCCAAACGGCAAGAAACGGGCGTACGACACTATCGACGGTGGTAAATTGTCCGCCCACATAGAGGTTGTCGGCGGCATCGGTGCCAAGAGCAATAACGATACCGTAGCTATTAACACCCGCTCCCAACGCCGACCAGCTGGTACCGTCCCATTTAGCTATCGATACTGCCGAGACGCCACCGGCTGTGGTAAATTGCCCCCCAGCATAGAGAGTGCCGGATGAGTCGAATTTAATCGTTCTAACTTGATTATTGGCCCCCGTACCTAATGCTGACCAACTTGTGCCGTTCCATTTGGCGATTCTGCTCGCTGAAACGCCGCCAGCGGTCGCAAAATCCCCACCCGCATAAACGTTGTTAGATGCATCGACGGCCAACGACCAAACAAATTGGTCCATGCCCGTTCCCAGCGCCGACCAGCTCGAGCCGTTCCATTTAGCAACCTTGGATGCGCTCACCCCTCCTGCCGTACCAAAGTATCCCCCTGCAAAGAGATTTCCGGACGAGTAAACTAAAGAACCGACCGTATTATTCATCCCCGTTCCGAGAGCAGACCAGCTCGAGCCATTCCATTTCGCAATATAGGCGGTGTTGGCCACACCACCCGCGCTAGTAAAGCTGCCCCCAACAAAGACATTCCCCGATGAGTCGGTAACGACTGTGGATGCATAGGCGTTTAGCCCCGTCCCTAAGGCGCTCCAGCTTGTCCCATTCCATTTGGCAATGTTGGCGGTATTCGCCACACCACCTGCACTCCCAAACATCCCTGCTGCATAGAGGTTACCGGAAGAGTCAAAGGCGATGGAATTCACCGCCGATGTCGTTCCAGTCCCAAGGGCTGACCAGCTGACACCATCCCATTTGGCTATATTTGCAGTGTTTGCGACACCACCTGCACTACTGAAATTGCCTCCTACGTATATGTTTCCGGCGGCGTCTTTAGCCAAAGCATAGATAATACCATTTAAGCCGATGCCGCCGATGCGAGACCAGCTCGTTCCGTCCCATTTGGCAAAGCCTGTGGCTGCTACACTTCCAGCTCCAGTAAAACTGCCGCCAGCATAGAGGTTGCCAGATCCATCCAGAATGAGGGCAGTGACCGAGCTATTAAGACCCGTGTCAAGGGCCGACCAGGTTGTGCCGTTCCATTTGGCGATCCTGTTCGCCGCCACGCCTCCAGCGGTCGTAAAATTGCCGCCCGCATAAACGTTCGTTGATGAATCGATCGTAAGAGAACTAACGGAGGAGTTCATCCCGGTGCCCAGGGCCGACCAGGTTGTGCCGTTCCATTTGGCGATCCTGTTCGCAGCTACGCCTCCAGCGGTCGTAAAATTGCCGCCCGCATAAACATTGGCTGATGAATCGATTGCAAGAGAGCTAACGCTTTGGCCCATCCCGGTGCCCAGTGCGGACCAGGTTGTGCCGTTCCACTTAGCGATATAAGCAGTATTTGCCACGCCTCCGGCGCTCGTGAAATCGCCACCCGCAAATAGAGTGCCCCCAGAGTTGATTGCCAGAGCCCCCACACCCACCATAAAGGCACCAGACATCCCCGTACCGAGCGCAGACCAAGCGCTACCGTTCCATTTGGCGATGTTGCTGGCGGATACGCCGCCGGCTGTCGTGAACCGGCCACCCGCGTAAAGATTGCCTGATGAATCGACGGCTAGGGCATTTATAACATTATTCATACCCGCGCCGAGGGTTGACCAGGTCGTTCCGTTCCATGTGGCAACTTTGCTAGCGGATACGCCGCCAGCATTGGAAAAGTAGCCACCCACGTAAAGATTATCTGATGAATCGATGGCTAGGGCATTGACGCTACTGTCTGTGCCCGAACCAAGTGCTGACCAAGTCGACCCATTCCATTTGGCGACATTGCTCGCTGCTACGTTACCTACGGCGGTAAAGGAACCTCCGATGTAAATGTTGCCGGAAGAATCGCGGACCATGGCAGAAATGCTGCCAGCAACTCCTAGCGAATCTGGCGATGGGATCTCCATGCCATAACTAAGTGCCGCGCCACCAAATCCTAGTGCCTTGCTCCCGACGGTAAACAAAAATATCATAGTTAGCATCAGATGGTTCAGTCTCATGTTAGAACCCTCTGCGAATCGTTACAAATGCATCAGTTCCCGCCACGAGAATGTTGAAAATTGTGTAGCTACCCGACGCGGTTGTCAGAGACGTCTGTGAGCGGAAGGTCAATCCAGCCTGTGTAAAGACACAAGTGCCTTGGGTGGTTGATTTGACGATCAGAGTATAAATGCCACCGTCTTTCATGTTGCTGAAGGTAAAGGCACCACAAGTCGCGGTGGTGTACTGAGTGTTACTATTGTTCCAGTCGAAGGCAGTGCCTGCAGAGGCGTTGTAGACCAGGCTGCGGATTTGGCCTTGGACATCGAGTGCGGTTGCAGGGGCTGTTGTACCTATCCCGACGTTGCCCAACGGAGCAATTGTCATCGCAGCCACCGGCGCTTCCGGAGCATCAGCGCCTGAACCATTGCTGGGAGCTGTCCAGATTTGGAACCCTTTAGTATCCTGGCGCAGCAAGCTACCCATGCCGTTTGCTTTATACTGCCAACCGCTGCCGCCCCAATAGCTATTGAAACCGATATACGAGCCCTCAATGCCCATGGAGACATATGTCAAAGCGCCTGGGGCTCCCAGGTCGAGAATCCCCTTGGGCGCCGTTGTCCCTATCCCGACGTTGCCGCCGACCGGCTGAAGTGCCAATGGATAAGAGCTTCCGCCGCCTGTGCTTCGCTTTACTTGAAGCCAAGCTTCATACGGGGCCGCGGGATTAGTGCCGATGGAAAGTTCGTTTGCCGATGAATTTGTTACTTTCAGCATGCCAGTTTCCGCGCTAAGGCTCGCCGTACCGCCACCGTTGTAAACTTGCAACAAAGTCTGTGCGCTGCTGGTGCCAATGCCCACCCCACCGGTACCCGCAGGCAGAAGACCGATGCCTTGGTTAGCGTTCGACCCGGATGCCGAGATCGAGTTGTAACCAATCGTGATACCTTGAGTTAGGTTGGAAGCGCGCACATTGATGCCGCCGCTGCCTGAAGCTATCCCACCGATAACATCAAGAACGCTACCGGGGCTGGTAGTCCCAATCCCAACATTGCCTGCATTCCGGTAAACATCAGAGCCGGACGTGGTCCAATTGGATACTGGTGCTGAGCTAGCCCAGGTGGTTCCGTTCGAAGTTAGTACGTTACCGCTAGTCCCAGGAGCGACTGTGAGTGGGGCGCCTGTACCGTTACCTAAAAGCACATTATTTGCGGCTAAAGTCGAAGCACCCGTACCACCATTGGCTACGCCCAAAGTTCCAGATGTGATTAGAGCCGCACTGTGGGCTGGGATGTCGCTAGCGGTGAGGGCGCCCCAAGTCGGAGCATTTGCCGCGGAACCAGTTCCTGTACCCGTTAAAAACTGTTTAGTCGTCGTCGTGTTACCAGCTAACCGAGTCCCAGCACCTGCGGTTCCTCCGTAAATAAGGTCGCCTGCAGCTGTCATTGGCGACAAGGCGTTGAAGGCGTTAGTTGCAGTCGTTGCGCCGGTACCACCATTTGCGATTGGGAGTGTACCGGTGACTTCTGTAGCCAGTGACAAGCTACTTCCGTTTGCGGCAGATGTGAGACGACCCTGTCCGTCTACCGTGATATTTGCTCGAGTATAGGCACCAGCAGTGACTGCGGTGTTAGCAAGAGATAGGGTGCCAGACGACGTAATTGGGCCTCCTGTTAAACCGGTGCCAGCAGTTACGGAAGTGACGCTACCAGCAGGCCATGAGCTAATACAATTGGCGCCGTTTAGACAGATTGTGCCAGCAACGTCTAGTTTGCCGGCGGGGGCGGTGGAACCTATACCAACGTTGCTATTTGCCAGGACGAGTTGATTTGTACCAGCAACAAGTCCATTAGGTGGAAGAGTTATAGCGCCGCTCATTGTGTCGCCAGCTTTGTTAATCGGTGTAAATCCGAGTGCTGATGTTACATCACTACTAGCTAACGTCGAGCCGGCGGTAACGCGGCCGTAAGCGTCAGTGGTGACTTTAGCGTAGGTGCCTGCAGTACCCGCTGTCGCAAGATTAACCGTAGCAATGTTGCCCGTGGTCGAGACAGAGACCCCGGTACCTGACGTGACGCCGGCGACTTTACCGTTGAAGGTGTTGTAGTCGGAGTTTGAGATCAATCCCGCAGTAACACTTGCTATTGATGCTAGCGGGATATTGAGTGTGTGTGCGTTTGCAGCGGAAGACCAAGCCGGTGCCGTGCC
>CAIWTN010000098.1 GCA_903915625.1 uncultured Pseudomonadota bacterium
TGCGTCGATCCATGTTGCGTGGCATCCAGTCAGCACTTGCTAGATAGACCTTGTGTTCGCCACCGGCGTGAAAGTAATAAACTCGCGAGTGTTCTAGGAAGCGATCGACGATTGAGATCACCTCAATGTTTTCGCTGATACCAGGTAGGCCTGGTTTTAGGCAGCATATTCCGCGCACTATCAGTTGGATTTTTACCCCTGCTTGAGAGGCTCTATAAAGTGCATCGATGATATCTTTATCGACTAGGGCATTCATCTTGACGACTATAAAGCCGCTACCTTTTGCGCGCTGACTGGCAATTTCTTGATCAATGAGCTGAAGGATCATTTTGCGCATGTTCAGTGGCGAAAGCGCTAGTTTCTCTATTTTTTGTAAGATGACCTCTTCAGGTAGCTTGTGTGCTCCTGTCAAAACATCAAAGCCGGTGATGAGATTGAAAATGGTGGCGATATCACGCCCAATTGCCTCATTGGCCGTAAAAAGACCTAGGTCTGTATAGAGTTTTGCTGTTGTTGAATTGTAATTACCCGTAGATAGATGCACATAGCGCACTAACTTTTGCTTCTCTTTGCGTACGACCAGAGTGGCTTTGCAGTGGGTCTTTAAACCGACAAATCCAAACACCACGTTGGCACCGGCGCGCTCTAAGCGTCGTGCCCAGATGATGTTATTGCGTTCATCAAATCGCGCTTTTAACTCGACAACGGCTGTCACCTGTTTGCCGTTTTCTGCGGCGGTTATTAGTGCATCGATGATCGGTGAATCACCAGCCGTTCGGTACAGTGTTTGTTTGATCGCTAAGACGTGCGGATCCTGTGCCGCTAAATGCAGAAACTCTGTAACAGCATAAAAACTTTCGTATGGGTGATGCACCAGCAGGTCTTTTTTGGCGATCACAGAAAACATATCTTCGCTGGTTGCGAGAGCGGGCGGGAGCCGAGGGTTGAAAGGCGGATCGCGCAGTTCCTCGTAGGGAACAGCTGAATATAGCGGCATAAGTGCCGATATATATAGCGGTTTCGGTAGTTTGTAAATATCGGCGTCGGTGATGTTTAGACGCTCACGCAGCAGACTTAGTATGGCCTGAGGTACGTCTCCATCAATCTCGACCCGCACAACTTCTTGATGTTCGGCTTCGGCCACTTCCTTTTGAACCGATTTTAAAAGGTCTACCACTTTGTTTTCGAGCAAGTTGTAGTCCAGATTGCGGAGTACTCGAATGGTAAATGCTGCTGTTACCTCGACGCCGAAGAAAAGACCACGTAGGTGATGGGCGATGAGATCCTCGAGCAGTACAAACTGCATTTCACCCGGATTCTCGGTTTGTAATCGGATCAGTCGCGGCAAAATCGGCGGAATCTCGACAAATCCAAGGCCGGGTAGGTCATCATCCGAGGCTGAGTCCTCGAGAGTTCTCACAGTTAAGTACAGGGATTGATTGGATAAAAATGGGAATGGGTGAGCTGGGTCGAAAGCCAGTGGAGTTAATACCGGACTAACATCGGATTCAAAATAGGCATCTAGGACAGTCTTTTGTCGGGTGGAGAGGTCTTCTAAACGAAGTATGCGAATTCCGAGGTCTGCTAATTCAGGTAAAACATGATCAAGTAAGCATCGATACTGTTTTTCTTGTAGCTCAACAGTGCGCTGGCGGATATTTGCCAAGACGCTACTCGTCTCCATAGAGTCTGGCGAGTCACTTAGTCTCAGTCCCTCTTGCGACATTTTCTTCAGCCCGGCAACGCGGACCATGAAGAATTCGTCAAGGTTGGATGTGAAGATTGACAGAAATTTCAGTCGCTCCAAAAGCGGCGTTGAGGTCGACAGTGCCTCGTCTAATACTCTGGCGTTGAATTCCAGCCAGCTTAGCTCTTTGTTGAGATAGATCTCTGGCAGCTGTGAGGGCGCGTTTTTGGGCAAGGTATGGTCAACAGTCACAGGGGCCTCCACCCGCGGTAATCGCGGACAGTACTTGATTTATCAATGGAAATCGGGCAAGCATTATGAATATGGCAAATAAAAGATCCACAGTACTGCGGCATTTAGTGCGGCCATCCGCGGCGGTGTCGAATGCTGATCTTCCTAAAATTATAGCATGTGAAGAGCCCTTAGAGCAGGCAGTCCACCTGCTGGTGCACGCAGTAGCGGCAAAGCCAAGAAATGGCAGAAAACCGGTCGTAGTGCACAGCTTGCGCGTGGCCTTCAAACTGATGTCCTTGGGTTATGACCTTGATATTGTGCTCGCAGGCCTCTTGCACGATTTGCTGGAAAAGTCGGTTTTGACGCCCAGGCAAGTCTTGCGACGGTTTGGACTGGAGGTCGCTTCGATCGTGCAAGCTACCACCAATGATGTTCGAATTCGAGATCCAATTGCGCGCTATGCTGATAGCGTTTTGCGCTGCGCTAGCTATGGTGAAGGGGCTTTGCTAGTTCGTGCAGCCGATCTGGTCGATAATTGTGAACGGGCTCTCATCCTTGGTGGAGTCAGGCGCTTAGAGCGTTTATCTAAGAAAACTCATCTACTTATCCACGCGTGCCACGACGAAGACCTGGACAGTTCCCTGGTTGATGATCTAGTCAAATTGCAGCGCCGTATCAATCGGCGCCTCAACGGTCTAGCGCTGGTGCGAGGCCGCAAATCTTAGATCGTATCCTGGCTAGAGACCATGGGGTTATGGTCGCCTCTTACTAGCAAGTTTAGCTGCTCTGTGCCACGCTCCGCGTTCCTGCGACCATTGGGTATGAATGCCTTCTCCTCGTGGTTTTTCAACCACTCATCAATTAAGAATTGGTCGTGATCGCTAACCTCAATGAACTGTAAACCGATCCCTGGCTGCTCGGCGGAGTCCTCAGGTGAGCGCTTCCAGGCGATGCGTCCTTTAACCTTGAAGGATACGCTTGCTTGCAGAGGTGAAATATTAGCTTCGACAATGGATCCGACATTTAGTCGATATTTTTTCTGGATCGACTCATCGAGTGGGATAAAGGCACCACCAGATCCCAGATCATGTGCACCGATTTGGCATGGTTTAGGCAAGGTGATGACGGAGCTCAAGTCTAGTCGCAAGTAGCGGGCCTTCTCCTCAATGGGTTCGACCAAGTGACCCATTACGGTGCGGAAAAGTTGATCCATGTCGAGTGGCTTTGTGAGGTATCCCACGGCTCCCACTTGCATGCAGTCCTCGGTCGAACAGTCCGCTTCTGCATTTAGTAGCACAAATTGAGGCCAGTTGGGGAATGCGCAGCGTATTTGCTTCAGGTAATTCAAGGCGCGTGCATTATTGCAGGAGGCGTCAAAGACGACAAAATCTATGGCGAATTTTCGCAGCATCTCTGTGATCTGCCCTGGATCTGTCAGGGTATAGGTTTTGATCCCGCGGTCACGCAGCCCATTAGCGATGAAACTCGATAGCACGGTTTCCTCGCTTACGATAAGTAAGCTAGGGCGCCTGACAAATGGACTGCGCCCCTGCAAACAATCTGCAGCATAACGCAAGAATGTAGCGAGGATCTCTGTCTTGCTACTTGTCTTGGTCTTTTCAAAAATACTTTTGAGATGATTGTTGACGGTGTGTGTACTGATCGTCAGAGTTTTAGCGATCTCTTCTGAATTTGTAATATTCCGAATCAGGGCGACCACCACCTCTGTCTCTCGCCGACTAAGCTTAAAAAATGATGAATAGCCGTCGATCTCACCAGCGAATACTGAGTGTGGAGCCCTGTTGCTTTCCGTCAGGTTGGACATCGTGGCCCTCCAGATCCAAATTAGTTGCCGAAGCGAAATGGGTCGCGTTCACTCATGATCGCATAAATAGACTCGACCACATCCTCAACGCTTGGCTTGCACCAATAATCGGCATCTGAGGCATATGCGGGGCGATTTGCCGGTGCAGTAAGTGTGCGGGGCGGCGCGTCAAGATACTCATAAGCATCTTGATGTTCCAAGACTTGCTGCATCATGTAAGCAGAGGCTCCGCCAGGGACGTCTTCATCCATAAATAAAACAGCATTTGTTTTTTTGATGGAAGCCGCGATGATTTGTGGTCGGTCAAAAGGTAAGAGGGTACGGACATCGACCACTTCGATGCTAATGCCAGCAGTCGCAAGGCGGGTGGCAGCTTCCTCGGCAATGCGCACACAGGCTCCGTAGGTAACTACGGTCACGTCGGTACCGGGTACTACGATTTCCGGAACACCAAGAGGTATCGTAAACTCCGCCAAATTTACGGGCACTGCCTCACGTAGGCGATATCCACTTAAGACCTCAATGACCAATGCCGGATCATCGCCTTTAAAAAGCGTATTATACATGCCCGCGGCTTGCACCATCGACCGTGGAACACAAACGTGCATGCCGCGCAGACCGCTCGTGATCACTCCCATTGGAGAGCCACTGTGCCAGATGCCCTCAAGTCGGTGACCCTTCGTGCGAACGATCACGGGAGCAATCTGGCCTCCCGCCGACCGATAATGTAGCGTTGCTAAGTCGTCTGATAAAAGTTGGAAGCAATACAGCAGGTAATCCAGGTACTGAATGTCGACAACTGGGCGCAGTCCGCGCATCGCCGCGCCTAAGCCCTGCCCGAGTATGGTCGCTTCGCGGATCCCAGTGTCAGTCAGGCGTAAGTCACCGTATTTTTCCTGCAGACCCTTGAAATTTTGGTTAACGTCGCCTAGTTTGCCGACATCCTCACCAATGATAAATAGCCGTGGATCCCTGTGCATTAGCGCATCGAAGCATTTTTGAATGATTTCATTGCCAGGAATGGATTCTGGCTGTTTCTCATAAATGGCTCGAATCTCAGGCACTTGTAGGGGCGACCGATCACTTTCGCTGGTCAGCCAGCGCTGGTAGCGGTCCTTATTCTCATGTTGATAGCGCACCACGAAGTCCTTCAGTGGTGAGCATGTCTCCTTTGGCTCTTTGTTTAAATCAAACAGCGTCCGACGAGCTGAACTGACAATCCCGCGCCGCAGCAGCGCAGGCATTTTACTTAGGGATTTTTTCGCATCATCTAGTAGATCATTGCGTTCGCAGCTCGCGGCAACGCGATCATAGATGGCCATCAGTTCCGCTCGTTCATCGCTGATGGGTTTCAGGTATTCCTGCCAAGCTTCAGATCGTGCAGTCTCGACTTCAATTTGAGCCTCGTGCTCTATAGCGTTGAGCTCAGCATCAGTAGCAAAGTCATTCGCACGGATCCACTCGCGCATCCGCTTTAAGCAATCTGCATCGAGTTCGAACTGGAGTCTTTCAGCTGTTTTGTAGCGTTCGTGACTGCCACTGGTTGAATGGCCTTGGGGCTGAGTCAGTTCAGTGATGTGGTAAAGAGCTGGCCTATGCTCTTCGCGAACTCGTTTGATACCACCCGTGTATGCTTCGATCAGAGCGGGGTAGTCCCATCCCTTCACTACATGTAAATCGAAACCAGGAAGATCCTTGTCAGCGACGAACCCTTGAGTGACTGCCGAGATGGAGTCCTTGGTCATCTGATATTTGTTAGGGACGGAAATCCCAAACCCATCGTCCCAAACAGAGATGGCTACTGGTACCTGTAAGACACCGCAGGCGTTCAGTGCTTCCCAAAAAATGCCTTCAGCGGCGCTGGCGTTGCCTATCGTCCCAAAAGCCACCTCGTTACCGTTGTCAGAGAATTTACGGTAATCGCGAAGCTCTGGATTTTGCCGGTATAGTTTTGAGGCATATCCTAGACCTACGAGTCGTGCCATCTGCGCTGCAGTTGGAGAGATGTCGGATGTGGTGTTGTGTTGCGCCAACTGATCTAACCACTGGCCAGCAGCATCAATATAGCGAGTAGCAAAATGGGCATTCATTTGCCGTCCACCGGACATCGGGTCGTGGCTCAAGTCAGTGTCGGCGTAAAGCTGCGCAAAAAGTTGCTTCACAGTGCAAACGCCAAGTGCCAACATCAAAGTCTGGTCACGGTAGTAGCCACTGCGCCAATCACCCTTTCGCCAGGCCTTCGCCATGGCAATTTGCGCAACCTCTTTACCATCACCGAAAATGCCAAATTTAGCTTTGCCGGTGAGCACCTCTTTGCGGCCGACCAGGCTGGCCTGCCGGCTCGCGCAGGCAAGTCGGTAGTCAGCGAGAATCGTAGACTTGGTAAGTTTGAGCGTCCGGCTTGGTTGCGCCTCAGCGGTCTTTGCCACGGTGATACTCCTTCTGCTAACGACTACTAATTATCACTGCTAACTACCACTTCCAGGGGCTAGCAGAGGCCACCAGGTGGATGATCAATCAACCTCTTTGGGGAGGAGACTGACTCTAACGATTCGGACGCGGGCTGGCAACGCCTTCGCCAGGGCTCAGGATGCGAAGATCATGCAGCGGGACTCGCAATTTAAGGATTCCCACCTCAACTTCAATGCTTTCATCCGTGCCGGTACCGCTACCGACGCGGAGTACACGACCGGTTTTCTTCAGAGGCAAGATATATACTGGCGTATTGGGCGCCAATTGCTCCCGACTGGCTGGCTGGCCGGGTAGCTTGCCTTCGATATCATAACCACGCTGGATTTCGCCGACAGTCTGGCCCATCTGTTTAAGCGTTTGATCTGCGCGCTGTCGTCCTTGCAGCACAGCCGCGCGGCTATCCTGATCTTGCTCTTTTGCTGCTTGCTTAATTTCTTTAAGCGTAGCTTCGAATTCACCCCTCATGTCGCTGAGGCGCGAATCATAGCGATCCGCTAGTTGCTGGGCTGCCTTGCGGCGAGCCTCTTGCATATGTTCCACTTCTTGCTGCCACCTTAGTCGTTCAGATTCGGCTTGCAGACGTTCACCGGTGGCTTTAGCGGTGGCCTGATTGGCTTCTTCTCTAGCCAACATGAGGGATTTGACCGCATGGTCAAGGCTGGATGACTGGCCATGCCGCAACTCTTTTGCGCGTTGGAGTACCGCAGCGGGTAGGCCGATTTGTTCCGCCACTTCCAGGCCAAAACTTTGGCCGGGAAGGTCTAAAAGTAAACGGTAGGTCGGTCGCAAATTGCCCAACGAGAACTCCATGGATCCGTTGCGAAAGCGTTGATCCGTGAGCGCCATGCTTTTTAGGGCATCAAAGTGCGTCGTAACAACTCCGCGGACGCCACGCGTGGCCAAAGTCTCGAGTATTGCCGCGCCGATTGCAGCTCCTGTTTCTGGGTCCGTACCGACGGCGAGTTCATCGAGTAAAACTAAGTCACGTGCTCCTGCTGTTTCAAGGATTGGTTTTAGGCCGAGTAAGTGACCAGAGAACGTTGAGAGATTAGCGCTTAGATTTTGAGCATCTCCCATTTCAAGGTACAGATGATCGAACAAATGGAGATTCGAAGTGGGATCAGCCGGTATTAGTAGTCCAGCTTTTGCCATCAAGTGGAGTAAGCCTACTGTCTTTAGGACTACGGTTTTTCCGCCTGCGTTTGGACCCGAGACAATTAGGATGTTGTGATGTTGTTCAAGGCCAATGGCGTTACTTATGCTTTTTCTGTCGCGCGATAACAGAGGATGGCGAGCGTCACGTAGATCTAGGCAAGGGCGATCACTCAGCTGCACTGGACCCGCTTGTTGCGCAGCTGCCAGGCAGGCTTCCGCCGTTAGCACATCTAAGTTAATGAGCTCTTCATAGTTGTGACCTAGAGTTTCCGTGTCGGCCTCAACTTGCGCACTCAGTTCGCGGAAGATGCGAGCGATCTCAAGTTTCTCTTCTAGATCAAGATCAAGTAAGTGCGCATTCATTGGAGCTATGGCCAGAGGTTCTATGTAAAGCGTTTGACCGCTAGCCGAAGTATCGAGAATCATGCCCTTAACTCGACCGCGACCGTCAAGTTTCATCGGCACGACGTAACGTTCGGAACGGACGGTGAAGAAGTCGTCCTGTAGGTAGGGCATGAGATCCTGATCACCATGCAGGAGCTTGGTGAGCGTCTCTTCAATGCGGCGACGCATTTGCTGTTTGCCGCGACGTATACGCGCCAATTCTGGCGAGGCATCGTCGAGTAATTCCCCTTCAGGGCCGACGGCTCTAGTAATCGCGTCAAGCAACTTGGGTAAGGGTAGTATCCTGGCGCGGGTGCGCCTTAGTGTGGAGCAGCGAGCTTCATAGCCTGCAGCAAAGGCATGCACGCGCCGCGTCGCCTCGAGAAGCTCCGCTACGGCTCTCAGGGAAGGGCCATCGAGCACTTGCCCTTTAGCGGCAGCGCGAAAAACGTGCGCCAGTGGGATGAGGGCGCCGATGGGGGCCTTTAGACCCTGAGCGGCGAGAATTTTTAAAGGCTCAACTGCAGTCCATCGCTCGGAAACCTCGACAGATGACAGATTCGGTGTCCGAGCCAGAGCGGTATCTCGCCCATCCAGGGTCTGGCTGAAGTCGGCTAAGACATTCAGCAGGACAGGCCATTCGAGTTTTTCTAGAGTTTGGGCACTGGCAAATGCGAGCATGCAACCTTCCGAAATGAGGCACTGAATTTGCTGGAATTGGCTCTTCCGCAAAAGCGGCGCTGTGCGATACTCAACCTATATGATGTGGGCGCAGGTATGAAGAGCAATTGCCGCCGTGCGGTCGTCTACGAGTGAGATGCATGCAAATTTTTTGGCTAAAATTGATTAGCTACCTTAGTTCCTGGGTTACCTGGGTAGCAGTGCTTTGGGGTTCTGTGGTCGGAAGCTTTCTTAATGTGTGTATTTTACGGATACCAGCAGGGACATTCCTCAAGCACACGCGCTCCGTCTGTCCAGCCTGCTTAAGTCCCATTCCATTTTATTTAAACATTCCGATATTCAGCTGGTTTATGCTGCGTGGCCGTGCTCGCTGCTGCGGAGCTCCATTGAGCTGGCAGTATCCGGCAGTCGAAGCCCTTACTGGTTGCCTTTTTGCGGTGATTTATTGGCGCTTCCCCTTTCTTATTCAACGCGGCGATGCCTGGCAAATTGAATACGGAAACTTACTAAGGTCACTGCATGCCGCCATTTTTTGTAGCCTACTCGTAGTCTGTGCCGTGATTGACCTTCGTCTCATGATTATTCCGGATGTGATCAGTCTACCGATGCTGGCGCTTACCCCCGCGGTAGTCTTTTTTCATCCAGATCTTAACTGGTTAAGTGCACTCTTAGGTGTTGTTATTGGTGGCGGTAGTTTATATGCCATAGCCTGGATCTATTGGCTGATTCGGCGCGAAGTCGGCATGGGTATGGGCGATGTTAAGTTACTTGCAGCTATCGGTGGGTGGCTTGGCTATCAGTCCATTCTGCCGACGGTGTTTTACGGTTCGCTCACGGGGGCGCTTACTGGCATTGGTATTATGCTTGTCAGTCGCAAGCTAACCCTGCGCTCCGCAATTCCTTTTGGGCCTTTTCTAGCATTGGGTGCTATAATTCATCTAATCATTGGTCCATACCTTCAGGAACTGCTGCTCTCCCCCAGTGGTTTATAGGTGACAGCGAAAGGCATACATGACGCAAGACTTGCAGTCGGCGACTATGGTGCAGTTGCTCCGTAACATGCACGATGCGACTAGAACCTTGTCTGGTGCTCCGGGTCCGCGGGCGCTGTATCGGCGTTTGGGCGAGGTGCTGCACCACCAATTCGACGTGGCACTGTTTGACTCCGCCAAAATCACCAAAGTAAATGGCAAGGTGGCGTTAAAGCGCCGGCGTGTGCCCGTACCAGGTGTTTCTCCTTTGAGTGACGCAGCGCTGGCGGAGATAGGGTCTTTTCTCAATGATTCAGGCGGCTTGCGCGGCGAGCTTCGCGATGGCTTTGCGGAGCTTCGGGTTGACTCAAAGGTGTTGCAAGTAGCCGTTACAGAAGATCCGCGCAGCCGTGCCGGAACACTGTTGGTTTGGGAGTTACCGCCTACAGAGCCAGAGGCCAAGCAGCTACAAAAGCTCCGACTTGAGCAGGTTGTCCGGACGGTTCAGAACGAAGGTCGCTGGTTGCGCAAGTTAGAACGGACCCAGGCAGAACTTTACCGCGACGAGTTAACTGGACTTTATAATTACCGGTTCCTTGAGATCGCCATTGATAACGAGCTGCGTCGCGCCGATCGCTTTCAAACAAATTTTTGTCTGCTTTTTCTTGATTTAGATAGTTTTAAGCCGATTAATGATGAGCATGGGCATTGTTCGGGTAGCTCTGTGCTGAAACAGGTTGCGGAAGTTCTCCGTGAGGCGGTGCGTGAGATCGATATCCCGATTCGCTACGGTGGCGATGAGTTTGTCGTTTTACTGCTTGGGGCATCGTGTTCAAAGGGTGTCTTGGTTGCTGAGCGGATCAGGCGGCAGATAGAAGCGCGCGAGTTTAAGCTCGAGGATGGTTTTACTGCTCGACTTACTGCATCTATAGGAGTTGCCGCATATCCCGAGCATGCTCGCGATCGCTCGTCGCTCCTTAGGCTTGCCGATGAGACCATGTATAGCAGCAAACGTGGCGGTAAGAATCGCGTGTCGGTAGTCAGCCGCTCCGCACAGATAGAGGACGAGGAACAGCGTGCAAGGTAAACCACCAAGCTCCAGTGTTACCCATCAAGAGCACCTTGTGCGGCCGCAGCACACCAATGCTATGAACTCAGTGTTTGGTGGTGAGGTCGTGTCTTGGGTTGATATTGCGGCGGCAACTTGCGCAATGCGTCACTGTAGCCGACCGGTGGTAACAGCATCGATCGACGCCATGGCTTTCCTGTCACCAGTGCACGTAGGCTGGATTGTCTGTCTCGATGCTAGCGTCAATTATACAGGCAAAACGAGCTGTGAAATTGGTGTGAAGGTCACTGCATTTGACCCAGTCACGGGTGAGCGTCACCATACAGCGAGTGCTTATCTGACGTTTGTTGCTTTGGATAGCTACGGACGGCCAACGACAATTCCACCAGTAGAGCCACAGACTGCGGATGAGAAGCGGCGCTTTCAAGAGGGGCAAGCTAGGCGTAAATCACGTCTCGAATTGAAAGCTGCGCTGGCGAGTCGTCGACACGGAACCGCGCCGTAATAAGGAAACCAGTTTGCAGAAATTTTTTCGCTCGTTACTGCTGATTTTGAGCCTGCCTTTGGGGTTTGGCGTTTGCCAGGCTGAGGCTGCCGCGGAGTCCAATCTGCCGACGCCCCAGGACTACAATCAAGTTGATTTTTATTTGTTAACGGTCGGTCGCGGCCCGCAGCCGGAAGCCCTATTCGGTCACACTATTTTGCGCGTTGTAGATCGAATTTCCGCGACGGATTTAAGTTTCAATTGGGGGATCTTTGACTTCTCTGATCCTCTGTTTGCCTGGAAGTTCTACCGTGGCGATCTCAACTATGCTCTCGCCATCTCAGATACCGACTCTCTGGTGGATTATTATCGACGTGTTGAGCGGCGCAGCATCATTCAGGATCGAATCGTTCTCACTTTAATACAAAAGCAGAAGCTCTATGAAAGGCTGGTCAAAAACGCGCTGCCTGAAAACATCCGTTATCAATACAGCCAATTTCTGGATAACTGTGCAACACGTCCTAGAGATCATCTGAATGCCGTTGTCGGAGATGTTTTGCGGCTATTCTTTGTCAATCGACCTGCAATAGTGACCAGGAGACAATATGTCAGCAGCGCAGCTCGGCCTAATTGGTGGGTTGCGCTGGGCTTGGATATGAGCAGCAACGATTTTCTAGACGCCAAGATGAGTAACTGGGACGAAATGTTCCTGCCATCGCGGCTTAGGGAGCTATTGACCACAGTGCCGGCACTTGATGACCATGGCAAGCCCTCTACTGATCACAAGCTGATCGAAAATGCGGAAGTTTTAGTCGACATGCCTGAACCACCGGCAGCGGTGGACCCTTATTTTATTTTCAATATCATCGTTGGTGGTGTGTTGGTCGGCCTAGCATTCGCTGTCGGGCGTCATCCTCCTGACTCAACCACAGCACTATTACTTGGTATTATGAGTTTGGTCTTCGGGCTTTGGTCCTCTCTCTGGGGGACTTTGTTGCTCTCGAATTGGTTGCTTTCCACCTATGTAATGGTCAAACATAACGCTGTGTTGTGGTTGACGTGGCCGATTGATTGGTTGTTTGTAGGATATGGTCTACTGGTCCTAGCGACCCGTCGGCGGCCGCATCGGCTGCGTTGGCTTGCTCGGGCGGTGTTGTTTACGGGATCCTTGCACTTGACCGCGCTCTTGGCTGCTACGGTTCTGTGTTTGACCGGGATCCTGCACCAGGAGATTCAGCCAGTGTTAGCTTCGACTGGAATCTGTGCTCTTGTCTATTATGGAACGATTGTTCGCCACGCAGCTGCTAGGGAGCCATGACGACATGCAGAAGGTTCAAGCAGATCAAGAAAAACGCTTTCGTCTGGTGATGAAAGGCGATCAAAGTGCACTCGTGGACCTATTGGAGGCCGAGAGAAGTAATCTATTTGATTACCTCATGCGCATGACTGGGCAAGTGGCTCGCTCCTTAGAGTCGACTGATGAAGTCTTTGTGGCCATCACGAAAGACACGATAGAAACGCTAGCCAGCTATGCCGATCTAAAAATTTGCATCTATTCCACAGCGCGGCGATTTAATGCTGATATTTGGAATGCCGACATCAGCAGGCTGCTGAACGCTGCATTGACGCCTCGGCCACCAACTGCTCCCGAGGTATTAGCTACGGAAGTTGCGGATCCTAAAGCCGCTATGGCCATCGACAAAGCCATGCGGGCCTTATCGGGTGAACAGCGCGAGGTTGTGCTTCTCTCGCTGATCGTCGGATTCGAACTTGCGGAGATTAGTGAGATTACTGGCAAGCCTGAGCGTAATCTGGAGCAATTGCTGTCGCAGGGACTGGTGCTGTTGCGTCAAGAGTTAGAGGGCGTTGCCGATGTTTCCACTTATGTGAAGGCGTATTTGGCTCTGCATCCGCAACCAATTCGTTCCTCACAGATGACTTTGAATTTAAGTATGCTCATGCAGGGCATTAAGACAAAGCCTGTGGGGTTGTGGTCGCCTGTGCGTATTGCAGTGCTGGCCACCATGATGAGTTTAGTGGCTTTATGGTTGGTATATCCGTCTATGTTCAGCCGAATTGCCGAAATTCTACGCGCGGCATTACCCGGTGCTGATCGCTAAGCTGACAACATGAATCCTGCACGGTGGTTTGTCTTGGTGACAGACCGCTGAAAATTTATCTATAGTTAACACCATCTTCAAAAGAGACTGGTAAGTTAAGATCATAGGGAAAAACTTTAGAAGGTGTGGAGTTCTATATGCTCTCAGCTTTGGTCCGCGATAATGTTGCACCGTTCGTGCCAAATTTTATCCGCCCCTGGACCATTCTGAAAGGCGGAGCAAGCGATTTTACTCGTAAAATAGCCGTCGACTTTAAGGTGCGCGATTACCGGGTTAAAACTGTTGAGTCTCCTGCTGAGTTAAAGCAGGTGTTAGCCTTACGTAGATCGGTGTTTCATTATGAGTTCGCTGGCAAATGGCTGAGCCTACGCAGCGACCAGGATGTCTTTGATGTCGCAGCCGACCATCTGGCAATTTTTGATGAGAAGACCGGCGTTGTGGCTGGGGTATATCGCCTGATAGCTAGCGATTTCAGCCGCTCTTTTTACTCAGCCAGTGAGTTTGATATCAGTCATTTCATAGGCTTAGGTGGCTCGAAATTGGAGCTTAGCCGTGCTTGTATCAACCGCGATTACCGGAATGGCATAGTGATCAGCCTGTTGTGGCGGGGTATTGCGGAATACGCCAAGAAGGCTGGTACTGACCACCTTTTCGGCCTTAGCAGTATTACGACCGTCGATGTGAAGCGGATTGCCGAGATTCATCGCTATTTTGCCGAAAAAGATCTGATCCAAGATGAATTTGGTATCACTCCCCGCGGCAAGTACCGGATTGATCAATTCGAACAAGTGTTCGCCAAAACGGGATCTGTGCCGGCCGCGTCGATAGAAGCGATGCCACCCTTGTTTAAGACCTATATTAAAGCTGGAGCTAAGATATGTTCGCAGCCGGTGATCGACCGCGACTTCAACTGCGCCGATTGGTTGACCGTACTCGATATGCGGGCAGTCACAGCGGCTTACGACAAGAAGTATATGCGCGATTAAGAGCGTCCTACAGGATAGCCGTAGTCTGCGGGTCTTTAGTTCTGATGGCCTTGGTCGCTTTTGCTGCAGGTTTCAGCAGCACCTCTCGCTACCGCCGGGTCACCAGGATGACACGACTGGTGCAGTTATACTCGCGTTCGATGCTGCGTTTCCTTGATATCCGTTGCCAGATAGATGCTCCGGAGGGGCAAAACTTTGATACGCACTCAGGTCTGCTGATCATTCCTAACCACATCTCGTATCTTGACGTTATTGTCGTCAATGCCTTATTTCCTGCGGTTTTTGTCACATCACGCGAGATTGAAGAAACCCCGATTCTTGGTCAAGTCACCAGCGGTGCCGGCTGTGCCTTTGTCGAGCGACGTAATAAGCAGAGTTTACACCGCGACATTGATCAGCTGTCTGGTCTTCTCAATCAAGGGATAAATGTCACGTTGTTCCCGGAAGGCACTACTTCAGCAGGCGAGCAGTTACTACCATTCAAGAAATCTCTATTTGAAGCTGCTGTGCGAAGTCGCTGCCAGGTGGTGCCTGTGTGCATTCGTTATCAGACGATTGACGGACAGACCTTCGACGCATCAAATAGGGATACGATCGCTTGGTATGGAAGTATGCAGTTCTTCCCGCATTTATGGCAGTTAATGATGACCAAATCGGTCGAAGTGCGGCTGTCAGTGCTGGGGGAGGTTGCCTTTCGTGGACATAGGTCACGTAAGCGTTTAGCAGATGATGCTCGGGCGAAAATTGCTGAGCATTTAGCTACGCCGACATAGGACCGTCAATATTTTGACGCAAAGATAAAACTCTGTTCGAACTTGAACTAGAGCACTGCAAGTGCCTCCTTGTGCTTGGCGGGGGTGATGCCACTTTCGGTCAGGTATGAGATGATAGACTCATAGTATCCCGACCAAGTTGGGGTTCGTCCTTCTAAGTTTTTGGCGCTCTGCCTTTTGCTTTTTCCTCCTTGAGATCCATCCTTCGCTTCCTATTCACCTAATATTCTGAGCTATTAAGAGGTCCTTCTCCTTGGCCCCCAATAGTGCCAACGCCCTGAACTTATTGCCCGCGGCCGCATTGCCTCGTATCGCAACGCATCCGGACATTCGCCGTCGTCTGCCAGAGCTATTTGAGATTGAGGACATAGCCGCACTTTGTCAGCATCTTGGTACGGTCAACGTAGAGGGCACGGTTGATGCTTTTGGGCACCGCTTCCCGATTTACTCCTTCGCATTTGGCAGCTCTGTTGCCTCTGATCCGACCATAGCTTTTGTCGGCGGAGTGCATGGGCTTGAGCGCATTGGTACTAATGTTGCCATTTCCTATTTGCGAACGGTAGTCGAACTGTTGCAGTGGGATAAGGGGCTGCAACACCTACTCGGCAAGTGTCGACTAGTTTTCTTGCCGCTCGTGAATCCAGCAGGGATGTTCGCTAAAACACGGTCTAATGCAAACGGTATCGATCTCATGCGAAATGCCCCTATCGAGGCAGAGATCGATCCGAATATTCCGCTGGTAGGCGGTCACCGTAAATCGCCTAAGTTGCCATGGTACCGAGGAGAACAAGGCGCCGCCATGGAGGCGGAGGCGCAAATGCTAATCTCGTTTGTAAAGCGCGAGTTATTTCCCTCACGCTTTTCCTTAGCTCTCGATATGCATTCTGGTTTTGGTATGCAGGATCGGTTGTGGTTTCCTTACGCATACACAAGGCGGCCGTTTGAATATTTGCCTATGATGTATGCACTGAAGACGCGTCTCCAACGCAGCCTTCCCAATCATGTTTATGTGATGGAGCCGCAGTCCCTGCAATATGTGACGCATGGTGATCTATGGGACTATATGTTCTTAGAGTTTCGCCGTGAAATACCTGATCGAGTGCTGTTACCCCTTACTTTGGAGATGGGTTCTTGGATTTGGATTAAGAAAAACCCACGCCAGCTCTTTTCGTCGTTGGGCATCTTTAATCCAGTTTTACCGCATCGGATTCAACGCACCTTACGGCGTCACCATGCTCTACTAGACTTTCTTATTCGGGCAGTGATGTCGCACGAAAACTGGGCAACGCCAGAAAAGCTTACTGACGAGCACGAGCAATTAGCTCGCCAGCTTTGGTATGGTGAATAAGTCCGTAAGTGTCGCTTAAAGAAGATAGCTCAGCTTCACCGTGTAGTTTGTTCGAGTTTGTAGATTGATTTCAGAAGTTACGGCTAAAAATGGTGACCCTAGATTTAGCCTTATGCCAGCGGCAATATCTGGTTGGATCCAACTTTTAGTTATGGCAGTCGGCTCATTTTCATAGGTGAGTGAGTAGCTCAATCTCGGGTCTGGAGTGATTCCAATGCTGCCCTGGTGCGAGGAGAAACCTCCTCGTCCATAAAGTCCTATATACCGCCAAAAGCCGTAGCTTAGGACGGCCTCTCCGCGCATGGATGTTAGCTTAGTGCTGTTGTGGCCGCTAAGTTGGCCGTAGGTGGCTCTGACGGCAAGTGCTGGTCGCGCAAGAGCTTGATAGATGGTCCATTGGAGAAAGCCGCTGGCCTGAAAGATGCCTCCGTCTTTCCCTGGCGCGCTGGCTGAAAGACTTACGTCAATCGGCAAAGGCAGGCCTCTAGTGAGCCAAAGTCTCGGAGCCGCGTAGCGAGAATGCTCGGTGTTGTCGTTAGCTGTGGCGCCCAATTGGTCCAAAAGTAAGGCATTAGAGGTGGGTATTTCGAGGCTATCGATCCCAACCCCAATATCGGTGCCAAAGGAACCGTGGCAAGACGCCGGTTGGAGGGCGCTTGGGCTATTCATCGTGGCTAATATCTGCAGTGCTTCCTCTGCCCTGTCGTCCGATCTTGTTGCTTGAGCGGCCATTCCAACTTCTGCATGTAAACTTAAGAGCAGTAAAAATTTCTTAATCGACATCGAGGCTTACACTCTCTGGCAAAATGGGGTGGGGCACTTGGTGGGGAAGGCGTGTCTAGCTAACTGCATTTTTCATGGCATTGCTTCAATGGGAGTGCCATAAAAGCGGCCATGCGAGTTGCATTCATAGATCATTATGACAGCTTTAGTTTTAACGTCATAGATTGGCTGGTTGGCAGTGACTGTCAGGTCGAGGTCGATTATGTGGCTTTTGACGATCAGGCTAAGATGCGTCAGTTGCTCGAGGCTCCGCGTCCGTTAGTCTTGTCGCCCGGTCCGAAGCGCCCCGAGGATGCGGTTCCGACTTTGCATTTGACGCAAAACTTGCTCGGCAAGGTGCCAATTTTAGGTATTTGCCTGGGTCATCAGTTGCTCGCAGTAGCGTCAGGCGGCACTGTGACTCGCGGAAGGTCACCTCAACACGGTTCCACACGAACTCTTAATTTGGCGCCGGACGCTGGACTATTGTCTGGTATGGCCCATCGCCCCCGTGTTGGCGTGTACAACTCTTTGGTTGTGCTTCCGCATTCACAAGGTCCTGAATGGCACATCAACGCGCTATGTGAATTTGGCGAGATTCAAGCCATGTCCCGGCACGTGCCAGGTCAGGCTTCCGCTTTCGGGGTGCAGTTTCATCCTGAGTCATTCCTCAGCGAGGGCAGCGACGTGATCCGCCAAAATTGGCTCGCCGCATTGGCTCAGCACTCAGATACTGCACCTTTGGACATGCCCTCGTAGCAGATGACTCGGACGCGCTCGTTGGTGTTCTCTTCTCGCTTCACTAGGCGGGCGATCTCAGCTGCAATGCACTCGATGCTGGTTTCGCGCTCAACGCAGAAGATGCGTTCGGCCGGCATAGTGGCCTCAAAATAACCTTGCGATGCCTGGTATCCCAAGGTGATGGGGTCACGTGTCTTGCCTCGGGTGCCAGTTGCGATCTCACCTTTGCGGAATTGCCCTGGGGTGGCGATGTGCACGTTGGCGCCGAGGACATCACGCGCGATATAGTGCTCGAGGTCTGGGCGGCGCTCCTCGCCAACAAAGACCTGCAAGCGCGACCTGTGGCCGTGGAAGAGTCGTTGGCACATGCCTTCGTGTCCGGCAATACCGTGCGTATAACGAAACGTAGCTTCCGTTGCGTCAATGTCTTCTTCACGCAAAGTTACGCTGATGCTTAAAATCTCTTGGGGTAGGCGATGCCGTAAGCTACGCACGACCTCTTGCTCGAGGATCGGACGGTTGATGGCCACGCTGCGGACGGGAAACACAGCACCATTTGGACTGTGGTATTCCCAGTCCCCTTCGGCCCCGGCTTTGCTGAGGCGGGACTTCATGTGCCACCACTCGCTCTTTTCCGAGCCGCGGAATTCCATGCCCTTAAACTGCACGGCTTGCGAGTTGATCGGCATGATCAATGCATGATCCAGGCTCGACTTCAGCACTTGCCGAACCATTTTCTTTAATAGTCCGAAATCGAAGACGAAGCCATTGTCGCCTAGTGTTCCTGTCAGCGTGACATCCACATCCCAACTCTGACCTAAAACCCCTTTGGAGGGATCGAAAATGGCACAATCGACCGTTGTTATGTCGTTGAGGAAGACCGTCCCGCGGATGCCGGTATCTTCGTTAAGGTCACTAGAATTGGAGGCATTTTTCACGCTTACTTACCACCTGTCCGACGCTTAGGCGCCTTTAAAGCCAGCCTTATACTGACTTCCTCATTGAAATCCAAACTAATAATAAGTAATGCTTTGAACCTTGGACCCATATTAGATCTTCGGTAGGACCTTAAAGGAACTTTATGAGCTTTGACCGAGTCCGTGTGCGTATTGCCCCATCACCCACCGGCGACCCGCATGTCGGCACGGCATATGTAGCGTTGTTCAATTATGTTTTCGCCAAGAAAAACGGTGGCGACTTCATCATTCGTATCGAAGACACCGACCAGAGCCGATATCGCGGTTCTAGTGAGGACATGATCCTCCGGAGCTTGAAGTGGCTCGGTCTGAGCTGGGACGAAGGTCCGGACGTCGGCGGTCCCTGCGGTCCGTACCGCCAGTCTGAGCGTCGTGAAATCCATGCCGCTCATGCCATGCAGCTGGTGGACCGCGGATTGGCTTATCGCTGTTTTTGTACAGCTGCCCGGTTGGACGGGGTCCGCAAAGAGCAGCGCGAAAAGGGTCAGACCACCGGTTATGACCGTCATTGCAGGGACTTGCCGGTAGCTGAGGCGGAGCGTCGGATGGCTGCTAGTGAGCCCTTTGTCATCCGGCTCAAGATGCCTCTGTCCGGCGTCACCAAGTTCGATGACGCGCTACGTGGCACCGTCGAGATCGAGAATCAGCGCCTGGATGATCAGGTACTGCTAAAATCCGATGGCTACCCGACCTACCATTTAGCCAACGTAGTCGATGATCATTTGATGAAGATCAGCCACGTGATGCGAGCTGAAGAGTGGATCTCTTCTACACCTAAACATGTGCTCCTCTATGAGGCCTTTGGATGGGAGAAGCCCGTCTTCTGCCATCTACCCTTGCTGCGCAACACTGATCACTCCAAGATTTCAAAGCGTAAAAATCCGACGTCCTTGCGCTACTATGAGCGCGCCGGAATCTTGCCTGATGCCTTACTCAATTACCTGGGCCTCATGGGCTGGAGTTTTGGCGACAATATCGAGATCTTCAATGTGGAAGAGATGACGAGTCGATTTGAGTTGAAGGGCATCCACCTGGGTGGGCCAATTTTCGATCAGACCAAGCTCAACTGGCTGAATAATCAATATTTACAGAAGCTTTCCGATGATCGTTTCGTGTCCCTCATCCGTGATCAGATGTTCGCGCCAGAGATACTCAAGGCTCTTCGTCCCTTCGTGGTCGAACGCATGGACCGACTAGATCAATTTGTTGATAAGAACAGTTTCTTTTTCAACGGTGCCTTGCAGTATGACGCGGTTCCTCTAGTGCCAAACGGCAAGACCGCCGCGGAACTCGCCACGATGGTGAGTGAGCTTGTGGAGCGGCTCGACGAGGAATATGAGTGGGACATGGAGCACCTCAAGGCTTGCTTTGATGCCCACCGCGAAGCGATTGCTTGGAAGCCAAAAGACTACTTCATGAGCGTGCGGTTGATTGTCACGGGCCGCAAAGATTCACCGCCACTTTTTGAGTCTTTAGTGATTTTAGGCAGGGAAATGGTGCGGTTTCGCTTACGCGATGCACTTAAGTTTCTGCGCCAGTAAGTGCTGCTGACTAGGTGCTCTGCTGCGTCTAAGTCGGGATATTGGTTTAAGCCACCGTTGAGGTGAGTTTATCCGTATCCCAGACTTGGCCTGCCTGCCCAGCGTTCGGCTTCGCTAGGTGCGACCTGAAAAGCTCAAATAAGAATCGCTTTCTGTCTTCGCTGCCGCCAAAGATTTTCAGGCCGTGTGCAAAGCTGCCATTAGCCTCTTGGCTCCAGCGTACTTCGACTATAAGCCCCTGCATAAGGTGGCGTGGGAGCTCTTGATTGACTTGCTCGCTGGACGTAATGATTTTTACCGGAATTATGGCTCGTCGCCCTGTCATTGTGGTAGCAGTAGTGCGAAATCCATGGATGGAGAAGTCCAAAACTTCAAATCGCCCCATAGCGCTTTCCAGGACGATATAGGCTCCTGGTCTCAATGTGAGACGATCTTCTTCACGCTTTAAATTGATCTGTTTCAAAAACTTCTTCTCAGCTTTGGTCAATTCTGACGCGGACCCTCGAAATGGGTTGTATTCAAAGGCGCTAGTCAGCGCTCTTTGATGCTTAATCGCAACCGCAACCTGCGTGAACATCTCTCGCTCAAATCCCTGCTGTAGCAGGAGGTCCAAGGTGGCCGCACTAATCATGATCTTAAATGGGCTGCATGCCGTTTCAAGTCGGCTAGCAAAATTTACTCCGGATCCAATCATAGTAAAGTCTAGGTGCTTGGAATCACCAAGATTACCTATGAGCACACGCGACGAGTGGATGCCGATTCGGACCGGAAGGATCAAGCGCTGGCCCGCAACTAGTTCTGGTTTGGTGGTGAGTTTTTGAATCTCTTCCGCGGCAAGTAAGGCGGCCGAAGCGTGGTCATTATTTTGTTTTTTTTCAGAGTAGCCGAAAAAACAGAGGATCCCATCGCCGAGGGAGCGATCCACGGATCCGCCATGACTCTCTACAATTTTAATCATCTCCTGCATTTTCTGGGATAGCTCGACGAACATCTCTGCGGTTGTGTGCTGAGCTGAAAGTGAACTGAAGGCTACGATGTCGACAAACATGATCGATACGTCAGCATTTACAACAGCTTCATCCTCTGAATATGTAGATGTTAACAAGCTATTTAGTTCGGTTTTGCTTGCATCACTCTGCATCGCCTGGTTGATTTTATCTTGCCTCACATTCATGGTGCGTAGGACCAGAGCGTTCAAAACCATATAGCTTGCGCCCATCCAAATTACGCCCAAATGAGCGGATAAACGGCTAAATGTGTTGTCCGGAATAACGTCGAAAATCGTCCCGATACTCAAAATTAAACCTAAAATTAGGCTTAAATGAGCAGATGTACTAAAGATGACTGAATTAAATCGAGCGAAATAGTAAACGTCGGAGACAAGCCAGAGGACGCAAATAATGCCAACTGTGTATACAGTCGCTAGCCCTATGGTGTAAGGGGTCATTAAAACGATCAGAGCTGCCGCAACATGAGCAAGCTGAATGATCCTGTATTTTTTTATAATTCTGGGAAAAGCACGATCTAGTTTGATGTCATCTCGAATCAACCGACTCAAAAATATCACGCCAATAACGTAGGCTATGCTACAGATTTTCAACCAGGTGCTAAGCATCAGGCTTGGATTTGCTGACACAGTTTTATGATAATCCAGCCCAAAATAAACAATTGTTAGAAACGAAATCTGAGTTACTAACTGATAGGCACTGTTTTTGCCTGGTTGCGTACAAAGCACGGCGATATTGTAAAGAATCAAGAATACGGAGATGCCAGCAAGTACACTCATGATTCTGATGCGTGAGTCGCGTATAGTTTGAAATTCTGAAGGCTTCCGTAGGCTAATTTTAGGATAATTAGGCACATCGGCAGTGGATTTTACATATAGCAGTCTGGTTGAAGGCCCCAGTGCCGCTTTATACTGAAAAAAAGGCCCATAGGATCCATGAAATGACTCTGTATGATCGTTTCCGGTCAAGTAGTAATCGATCAGCTTACCATCAGCGACGAGAAAGAATTCTAAGTCTCTAAAAAATAGGAATTTGGCTTCAGCAATTAGTTCCTGAGAGTCTCCCGCCTCGCTTTTCGGTGGTAATTGGATCCTGAGCCAGTGTGTTCTTTGGAATGGGGTATTGAGTGCGTTGGCATCTGGCGGACGCTGCGCCCATGATCTTTCGGGAAGAGCCATAACAATTTCTATGTTTTTATCGACTTGATCGGACGCTAGTATTTGTTCGCTAGTAACAAGGCTCGCAGGCTCAGTCGGGGCAAGCCAAGCAAGTAGAACCATCACTAGCATTGCTGGCAATGTTGTTATTAAGATTCGAGGAATTTTGCGGATTGACTCGTTCATTAGAAATTTTATCGGTTGTTTGCCGATTGGGGATAAATGTTGTCACTAGATTTTTTGATTATTTATTAATTTTTAAGCTGATATTTCCGCACTTACCGGCGACGCGGGGTGACTTAGTAGGATGCTCAAGCGGTAGCTAGATTGGGCAGGTGTCTCACCCAGAATTTTGAATCCATGTTCGCATCCCTGCGAACTACTTCGACTCCACTTCACTTCGATGGTAAGCCGCGTAAGTAGTTTGTCTTCAAGGCATTTATTTAGATAGGCGTCGCCGGTATCCATATTTAATTCGATGACGGCATTTTGTGCCAGGAAAACTCTCGACTTCACTCTGAATCCGGTCTCTGAAAAATCAGCTACAGTGAAGACACCGTCAGATCCTGAAAGTTTGATTTGGTGGTCACCAGTGAGGACGTGGCGTGGATTTCGATGCCTTGTGCCGACTTGCTTTCTTTGGGCGATGTTCACCGCGGATAGCAATTCCGGTTGCCGTTTGAATGGATCACATTCATATGCCTGCACTAGGTTTGCTTGGTGTTTGATCGGGATTTTGATGGCTACGAAATCATCAGCATTGAATCCATGGTTTAAAAGTTGTTCCCTAGTTTCGCTACTGATCATGATTTTCATTGGCGCACAGGCTTGTTCCAGTCTGTTGGCGAAGTTGACACCCTGGCCGATCATGGTGAAATCAATGCGGGAACTCCCGCCCAAATTGCCTATGAGTACTTTGTCGGTATGCATACCTATCCGCACGCTCAGAATTTTGTCTTGAGATTTTTTTGTAGCAAGGCTCATGACGTCTGAGGCAATCTTTTTTTGTATTTCATTAGCTGCTAAAAATCCTTGTTCAACATGGTCTGGATCGCTTCCTGCGAAAAAACAAAGTAGCCCATCGCCTAAGGATCGATCTACTTTACCACCGTATTTTTCAATGGTTTTAGTCATTGAGAGCATTTGGCGGGATAGCAGAGAGAAGATGACTTCCGGATCCTCGGTCTCTGCTAATGTCGAGAATCCCACGATATCAATGAATAGGATTGAAACTCGAATTTCTCCGGGAGAATTTTCTGCCGAGGATCCAATGAATGTTGGAGAGGATTTTTTTAATTTTTCGATAATAATTTGGCGGTCATTCTGAATGCCTCTCATGCTACGCGCGACGTCGGCCATGAAGAAGGCGGACATCAAGACCGCTCCAAATCCGTAGGCAATTTCCGTATAAACAGAGTGACTAATGAGTCCGAGCAAAACTAGTATTGCACAGACGACTCCGGCGTTAGTTACTGAAGCACTGAACCCATTCAGCCGTGTCCTGAGGTGATTCCAGTTTCGTATCAGTCGATGCGAAATTTGCCCGACATATATCAGGAAGGAAAATGGAACGGCCAGATCCAGCATTGGATCTGGCACACAGAATAATGCAAATATCATGCATGCCGTTATTGTGGACATTCGCAGAACTGATATTCGCGATTGAGAAGAGATGTTGTTATCGTATTGAATAAAGAGATGCGACAGGACTGCGAAGTATATCAAGGCGAGAAAAATAGAGTTAAATAGCAATACGTTTATATGGGTTTCATTCGCTAAATGCGGAGCAAAGCGAAAGCAATCCCCATTGTAAAATGCGAGCAATATTAAAAAAACGAATTTAAATAGGGCCAATACTGCATAGAAGGGTTGGTGCAAAATAAAATAAAAAGTGATGCTCACGCCGAGTATGCTCAGCATACATCCGTATAAGATTCCAAATGCCACAGAACGTTCGGCCATCCTAGCCTGGTAGACTTGGTCAGTTTGTACAAAAAACGGCATACTCCAGAATGTGCGACTACGAATTTTTAAATATATGATTTGTTGGTGCAGTGGTGACTGTAATACGCTGAAGCTCGGTTCATTCGGTGAGGCCCAGGATTTAGGATCGCTACCTGATGCGAGTAGCCTGGGGGGAGCGCTTCCAGGCGTGGCGAGAAACATGTCCACGTCATGAATCAATAATTTGTTTATCCCTCCAGTGAATCGCACAGCGTTGGGACTGGCGGGTATAGTGACCCTCAGCCAGACAGTTTGCGATCTCCAGCCGGTGTGTAGATAGTTATCGCCTGTCATCGGCACCCAATTTTCGGCGCCAACCTTAGTTATGTTCTCTAGAGTTGCAGGTGCTGAGTCTTGAGGGCTTTGGTAATAATCAAACGGGAGTGACGGTCTAACGCCTACCTTCCAGTAGGAAGTTGCCACCATGAGAAGACAAAAGCAAAACAGCGCAATTGGGAAGTGACTTCCCAATTGCGACAGAGAAACTATAAATTTACTTTTTCGACCCACCCTCACCCCATTTCCCTACCGATGACTATCGGTGGAAATAAGGGTAGGGATTAGGGGGGCGTTAGCAGGTGCTCTATCACCTGCCTCACTGGAGCATCTTCGCGGGGTTTAAGCCTTGAAAAATACTGGGTTTATCGCCTATACAGAGACTCTTTTTATCGCCGCACCAAGGGTTTCCAGCTTTTTGTCGATGTCTTGATAGCCGCGTTCGATCTGATAAATGTTATGGATCTCGCTTTTGCCCAAAGCAATTAATGCGGCCATAACCAAAGCCATCCCGGCTCGCACATCGGGTGAGCTCATATTGGCGCAAAATAGCTGTGATGGGCCTGTAACTACGATGCGATGCGGGTCGCAAAGCACGATGTTCGCGCCCATGCGCATGAGGTTGTCGGTGAAGAACATTCGCCCCTCAAACATCTTTTCAAAAAAGATGAGTGTGCCGGCTGCCTGAGTCGCTCCGACGATGGCCACTGACATAAGATCGGTAGGGAATGCCGGCCAGGGACCGCTGTAGATCGACGCAATCCGGTCACCGATATCTTTACGCATCACTAAGGGGCGCGTCCCATCTATGGTGAGGGAGTTTTCGCCAATCTCCGGGTTGATGCCAAGCCGCCCGAGGACCTTTAAGGGATAACGCATATCTTCAACGTTTACGTCACTGATGGTTATTTTACCTTTGGCTATGGCACCAAGGCAGAGAAAGCTCCCTACCTCCATGAAATCTGCACCGATCGTATGGTCCGTGCCCTTGAGGCTAGTGACCCCCTCAATTTTCAACCTGTTAGTACCAATGCCTGTGATCTTAGCTCCCATGGAGTTGAGCAGGCGGCAGATACCGACTACGTGTGGTTCCGAGGCAGCATTATGGAGTGTCGTTGTCCCCTCAGCTCGGGTAGCTAGCATCACTAGGTTTTCGGTAGCTGTAACTGATGGCTCATCCAGGTAAAAGTCTGTGCCGACGATTTTTGGCATCCGCCCTGTGATGACTCGGTCCAAAGATAATATGCCGCCAAGCGCCACAATGCCTTCCCAGTGGGTATCGATCCGACGGGCACCGATAACGTCTCCGCCTGGTGGCGCTAACTCAACCTGGCCAAAGCGGGCCAGCAGAGGCCCCAAAAGCATGATAGACGCCCGAACTTTGGCGCAAAGGGCATAGTTTGGGTGCCAACTATTGGCTTTACTAGCATCAAGGACCACGGTCTCTTGGTCGGTCCATTCGACTTTGACCCCGATGCCCTGGAGAATCTCCAGCATGGTCAGGACGTCGCCGATGCGTGGCATTCGCCTCAAAGTCACCGGTTCATCGCTGAGCAAGCAGGCGCAGAGAGCCGGTAGGGCTTCATTTTTGTTACCAGAGGGGCGAACCGAGCCATGCAATGGGCGGCCGCCTTCAATTACAAATTTATGCATGTATGGACTATCCGTTCACGGCAGAAAAGGTCTATCAACTCCTGCCACTTCTGGGTGTGAAGGCACCCAGTGTAGGTCCAGGAACTTTATAAATTGTGCCCGCTTGTTTTAGATCATGCGATCAATATTTTTGTCGACCAGTCGATGTGCCGGGTGGGCGCGCGCAGATGGCGGGCTCCTTAAGCTGGCGGACTGGCCTTGATTACTGGAGTAAGTCGATTAGTTCCTGCCTCGACAGGGTTTTAAAGACCTCTTCGTCTTGGTCCATGAATTTTTCGAATAGAGCTCGTTTATTTTGAATCATCCGGTCGATTTTTTCTTCTAGCGTACCACGGGTCACTAGTTTCATGACCTGGACATTCTTGTTCTGACCGATGCGGTGAACACGGTCCGTCGCCTGATTTTCCTTCGTAGCGTTCCACCAGCGGTCATAGTGGATGACCACGGACGCAGCGGTTAGGTCGATACCGATACCACCAGCCAAAAGTGAACCACAGAATACTTTGAGTTCAGGATCGGTTTGGAACGACTTGATCACGGCACCTCTGTTACGAGTTTCGCCTGTCAGCGTCACATGTCCAATATTTGAGTCCTTTAAGTAACTCGTTATCAATTTAATCATGCCCACATACTGACTAAAGATCACGATCTTATGACCCGATCCTAGAGCTTCTTCGATTAGTTCTTGCATCAGATCGAATTTGCCGCTGTGATGATCTTTGTAAGTCGAATTTTTTGTCACTAATGCAGGGTGATTACAGATTTGTTTGAGTAAAGTTAACGTTGCAAATACGTGCAAGTAGGGTACCGGTGAACCTTCGTCTTGTAGCTGTGCGATCAAAGGTTGCGCTTTAAGTGAGATGACGTCGCGGTAAAGTTTCACCTGCTCATCGGATAGGGCACAGTGCCGTAGATCCTCTACCTTTGCCGGAAGCTCCTTCAGTACGTTACTTTTTGTCCGTCTCATTTTGAACGGATAAATAAGCTTTTGTAGGGCGAGTGTGGCCTCTGGGTCGTCACCCGTCGAAACCGGTGATATAAAAGTATCGCGGAAATACTCGTCCGAACCCAAATAGCCAGGCACCAGGAAATCGAACAAGTTTTTCAGTTCGCCAAGGTGGTTTTCCATGGGTGTACCGCTTAGGCAAATACGAATTCGGCTAGGAACTCTGCAGGCCGCTTGATAGGTGGCAGTCCCGTTGTTTTTGACGAAGTGTGCTTCGTCCAATATCAGTGCATCCCATTCCATCGCGCACAAGTGTCTTATGTCGCGCAGTAATACTCCATAGCTAGTGACCAAGGTTTTGGGTGCATCCTCGTTCTTCCCTAGCTGAGTAAGCAGCCCCATCCGCCGCGGCCCATGATATTTCACGCCGTGTAGCATCGGGAAAAACTGCTCTATTTTATCGATCCAGTGGTCGAGAACTGTCGTTGGACACACGACCATAAAACGAGCATTCGGTTTTTCTTTTAAAATGGCCGCCATCAAGGCCATAGCTTGATGAGTTTTACCAAGTCCCATTTCGTCAGCGAGTAGGCCATGTAGGCCATTCTTGTAGAGCCACCATAACCAGCGCAGCCCAGTCTCTTGATACCCCCTGAGCTCGACTTTTGCATCGTGGGGGACTGGCTCCATAGTTTCCGGCGTGAACTCCAGGCGACTCCGGATTTGAGTTAAAGCCTTTTTGCTGCCAACGAACTGATCAAAGTCGCCAACAGCAGCTTTAAGCCGCATCAGACCTAAAGCATCTACCTTTAGTGATTGCCCGTCATCAGTCAGCTCCCATTTGTGAGCGGTGACAAATTCCGGGATTTTCATCCAGACATTGCCGGACCTGACAAATTGGCGCCTTTTGCTGCGATACTGCTGCATGAGCGTCGCCATCGAAATACTGCCGCGACCCAGGCCGTAACGGGGATCAAGCCGGAACCAGCCGTCTTCCTCTGAAATAAACTTAATCTCGGAGAGCTCGGGTGCGTCAACAATAGCTGTTTCAGCTAAGGCGCCGTCCAAGTAAAGAGGACCAACGCGGGCAAATTCTTCAAACCCTCGTTGTACAAATTCCGCCGCTTCGTCATCTTTATATGTTTTGGTAAGCGGCAGCTCATTCCAAGCCTTGCTCGTTAGGGTTCGGTTTACCGGATAGTAGCCATATCCTGGCAAAAAGAAAAATTGCTCGCCTAGAAATTTATTCGCAGATTTTCCCTGTACAAACAGGAAATGCTCAGCTTTATCTGGGGGCGGCACATCACTAGCGCGTCGGTGGTAGTTACCACGCTCAAAGGTAATTCTTGCATCGGCTGCGATTTTACTGCGGGAGTTTAGCTTTAGCGCGACGCCACGTTCGGCAAGGATTTTGTCGGGATCGGGTTGGTGTAGGCGTGTCCCTAATTCCACCGCTTCGTCACTAATGACCAAATCACGCACTTCTGCAGTAGCGCTAGCCAGATCAGGATGAGATTTTAAGAATGCAGCGGCGGCATCTAGACCTAAGTCATAGTGGGTTGTGTGCCCTGGTTTAACCTCGATCCGCACTCGCAGACCAGGGCCGTGGGCGATCAGGGATACACCCTGAATATTTCCCTTTAGGTGATCAATGATTGTTTGTGTAGCGCCTGCGGCGTTCTTGCGACTGTTGCTTTCAGCGACTTCAGGCGTTGGGGTCGCAACTTTGCTGCGCTTAGGGGAGGATGGTGGCTTCAGCGGTGCTGCGGCATCCAAGCCGCGCAGTAGTTCGGATCTCTCCCGATCCACGTGAATCATGAATGCGGCGATGTGCTCACAATATTGACCAAGTGCTCGATTTTTCCGACAAGTGCATTCAATCCATTGGATGACGTGGCCCGCTGGATGAATCTTGAGGCGGACTTCTGCTCGACTTGAGGCTGATACGTTAGAGGTAATCAGACCATCAAATGTCTGTAGACCTGTCACTTTTCCGGCGTGATAGAGGTCGACTCCCTCAAGCCAGTCAGATTCATCCAGGTAATCATAGAAATGATCTAGTAAATTTTGTTTAGCGGCTTTCTGCAACGAAAACTCGGTAGTTGTGCCGGTAGAAGCCGGACATGGAATGGAGGGGGGATTTCTGCGGTCGCTGGCCCGCCATGGCCTTGCCTTTTATTTTACCAGATTTTCTCCTGGCGCGGATCCCGATCGATGAGTCTTATGTATGAACCTTAACCTGCCCAGAAAAAAAGTGAAAAAACATTAATGTGCTGGTTGACAAATAATTCGAGGAGCGTACATTCACCTTCCTCGGCACTGAGCCGGTTCGCTAACCCCGAACAACTTTGAAAAAAAAGTTAAGTGAAGGGTTGACAAAAAAAGCGAAACGAGTAAAGTGCGGATCTCTCGAAGAA
>CAIWTN010000099.1 GCA_903915625.1 uncultured Pseudomonadota bacterium
CCGATTTTCTTTAGCAAAATAAAAAATATAAGTTAAATCATTTACTTGTGGCTGAAGTTGTAGACCCCGTCCCAATTAGGAATGGGAGATGTTTTCTCTTGTTCGGCGATTCGGGCTAGGTACAAGTTGGCTGGTCCATCGTCAGGTCGGATGGTCAGCGCATTCATGAAATGCTTTTTGGCTACAGCCCAGGCCTGGTGACGATAGGCAGTACGCCCTGCTTCGAATTCGCCGATTAGAGTCTTGATGGCCATTGCGTTCGGTAGCATGTCGGGCCGCATGAGTTCGAATACTTTAACTGGCTCCAACTTGCCTTTGACCCGTATATCATCAAGGTCGCGGACTAAGAAATTGTTGGCCGATAGCTGCTTCCTAGTGAACTCGCTAATCATGATCTTAATGCCGTATTCTTTGGTCAATCCCTCTAAGCGAGCTCCGAGATTCACTGCGTCGCCCATGACGGTGTAGCAGAATCGTTCATGCGAGCCCATGTTGCCGACCGACATCGCGCCTGTATTTAGTCCGATGCCAATATCAATGGTTGGCATGCCTTTATTTTTTAAATCAACCTTCAGTTTGTCGAGGGCGTAAAGCATCTGCAGAGCCGAATTTGCTGCGATATCGGCGTGACCTTGCACAGGAAGTGGCGCCCCCCAAAATGCCATAACTGCGTCACCTATGTATTTATCTAGGACACCTCCTGAGCGGAGAATGATGGATGTCATTGGGGTGAAATAGTCGTTCATCAATTCGCAAAGTTTTTCCGGCGTCAAGCTTTCTGAGATCGTAGTGAAACTACGGACGTCAGAGAAAAAGACCGTTAGCTCTTTTTTCTCGCCACCGAGTTTTAGTGCGTCAGGATCGTTAAGCACTTTGCCAATCACGTCTGGGCTTAGATAGAGGCCAAAAGCATTTTTCACCTTCTTCTTCTCGCGCTCTTCGGTCAGGTACTTATAGAGCGTAGTAGAGATGAAAAGACTGCTGATCTGGAGTACGGGCATGCCCATGTACACCCATTCACCGCGATTGAACCAAAAATATTTATCGAAGTAGTAATAGCCGATCAAAGAGATCAGTACGCTTAGGCCAGAAATGGCGGCGCTGCCGAAAATCATTAGAGGAGTAAAGAGCAGAAAGATGCCAAGAATCAATAGGAACTCTGTTTTATAGATGGAGTCTGTACGACGCATGAATTGTTTAGAGATGATGTTGTCGGCCACGGCAGCATGTTGTTCGACCCCGTCAAATCCAGCTTCAAATGGATTTGCGCGAAGATCATTGATGCCAAGTGCGGTAGGCCCTAGCAAGAGGCTCATGCCTTTCAGGCGATGCTTTTGATCCTCGTCCAGCGTCATGTCGTAAATATCAGCTAGACTAAAGTGCTCAATCGACTGGCGCGGTCCCAGGTGATTGATTAACAATCGGCCGCGACCTTTCATATCAACTGGTATTTTTATCAAATCTGTATCGTCACTGGGATTGACCAGAGATATGTCCGACACCCCAAACTGATTGAAAAACACCACCGGTTCTCGGCCAAGTACTGCTGCAGCGAGCTTGAGGCTTAGGGACGGCATAAGGTGATTATCAATACTTCGAACGAGCTGTGCCCATCTATAAATCCCGTCGGCGCTCAGCTCATTGTTAAAGAACGCAAAATGTTTCCCAGCCTCAGCAATTTCGGAGATATTCGGAACCAATCCATAAGCGCGGATGTCTTGGTAGTCGTCTAACTCTAAGCCATCGGGCATGACAACGGCTTGAATTGCGGAATCCAACATGGCCGGAAGCCCTTTAAAGGGATCTTTTCCTAGCTGCGTAGCTTCGTGGCGCGACCCATAAAAGGCGTAACCTAGAATCACCTTGTCTGTTTGACCGAGTGCGGACCTTAGTGACTGATCGCCTGGGCTTGATTGCATGATTTTGTTGATTTTACTAAGTTCGCTAGACGCCTGCGACCAGTTAGCCCCGTCCAAAGAGGATAGGCGTTTAACGTGGTCGGAAATGTCCTCGAGCAAGGCCCGCTCTGGTTCGCTCCAAACTAAGTCTAGCCCCACCCAATTGACCCCAAGCTTCTGCAAGTTTTCAAAGAGTCGGGCATAGTGTTTTCTTGCGAAAGGCCAACGGCCAAGTTTTTGCAGGGATTTTTCATCAATGGCGAGAATCCCAATTTTGCCAGTGGGTTTTCTCGCGCCTCGGAGGCGAAATCGCCAATCAAGCAGGCGATTTTCAAGGACCGAGATCATGCTGGCGGTTGGCCTAGTATATTCGTCCCAAAGCAAGGCGGCGCAGCCAAGGGTTATCGAAGCACATATAGCCGCCAGGACAGCTCGTCCACGATGCTTTTTCAGCCATGTCCTCAGGATCTTGACCATAAACTGCCTCCAGCAGTCGGACCGCAGGGTTACATGGGGAGTACCCCCACAGCTGATCGGTTGCACGACTGGGTAACCTGAGTTAAAAATAAAGAGGCTAAGCAGCAATCTTGATGAGGGGTGCATGCGAGAGACAACTTCGCAGAGTTCACTCGATTCTGGCAAAAATCCTCAAAGCAATCACGACAGCCAGCAGGACCAGGGGCTTGCGTCTTCCGCTGCTGATGATGGGATGCCAATCGAGGACTACGCCGAAAAGTTCCTTCTCAGTGAAACTGAGATCTGGCGGCTTATTCGCCATGGTGAGCTTCTAGGGCGCACGCATCAGGGGCGTCTACTGATTTACCCTCCTTCGAGTATCGAGGCGACCCTGGCCGACTTGCCACCCTTGCCAGGCCAAGAGGCCCCAATGCCAACTCGTATTGGTGCAACGCATGAGCGTTCGGGCGCCGATTTTCTAGGCTTATCTGGCGAGCGCAGTAGCACTCCAGAGTTGGCGCTGCTACTGGATCACCTCAGCCTTGCGAAAGAAGAAAACCGCGAAATCCTGCGTCTTACCGACCAGTCGATGAAACGCGTCTGTGAAATGTCCGATGCTTTGATTCAGATGAAGGACGCGGTCATTGTGTCGAAGGACACTGAGTTACTTGCTGTGCGCCAGCAGCGCGATACTGAGGTTGCTAGCTTGGAGGCAAAGCTTGCCGCCAGCGAAATGGAGATCCGTAGACTGAGGCAGCAGAGTGAGGATCTAGAGATGCTAGCTCGCACTATGGCCCAGCAGGCCTCGCACCATGAGTGACAACCAAGCCCCTAACTTTCGTGGCTTGTTGGTCGCGGTCTTATTACTGTTGCCTGTCATGGCAAAGGCGGAGGAGATCCCTGGGGGGGCCTTCGGAGCTGTGAGGCCTCTTGGCATGGGCGGCGCATTTACCGCTGTGGCTAATGATGAAAGCTCTATCTGGACCAATCCTGCTGGAATTGGGCGTTCGCGCAAGGCCCGGACACGTGGCGTCTTAAATGTGACTAAGCTGCCCAATCTCATAGTCGGGGCTAACTCCAATACTCAGCAGTTTTATGAGGCTTTTAGTAGCTCTCAGGACAAGAGTATCGCGAGTGTTTTAAGTACTGCCAAGAATATTGCCGATAAACCGCTTTGGGCGCGGGCCTCTATGTTTCCCGTAACGCTCTTTGATTTTGGTCGCGATGCCCCGGCTGCTTTCGGTGTTTATACTAACACCGTGGTCTCGGCGTTAATCGAGTCAGATACACCGACAGTAGCTAGCGTTAATGCGATTTCAGACATTGGGGCTGTTCTTACGTTTGGTTGGACGGATCCGTCCAACCGTCTAAATGCAGCATTTCAAGTGCGCCCTATCGCTCGCTATGCCTACGAGAACCGAATTCCATCAGCTAATCTGGTGGATAAGACCGCGATGAGCGCTTATCTCCGGAAGGATTCAAATAAATCAGAGGGCATAGGACTAGATGCCGGTTTCCTGTACACGATTGCGGACTTCTGGTTCCCGACAATTGGTGTTGCGGTCATGAATTTGCCTACCGGATGTAAAAAAGATTATCTAAATCCTTATAGTCAAACCCGCCAAAACGTATGTGGAAACAAATTCCAAGGAAGTTTTGGTAACGAGGATGCGCTTTCCGTGGTGGATCCGACAGATGTGCGGGTTGGCCTTTCGATCACGCCGCGCATCACACATTCGGTCAATTTGCGTTTTGCCTTGGATGCACATAATTTGCCTCTCGGTTATGGGAGTGCTTCCTACGGATTAAAAAATATTCCCTTTAGCGCGCTCATTCACGGTGGGCTTGAGCTATTTGTTGGCAATCCTCTGATTCTGCCAGAGTATGCTGTGCGCGTGGGGGTGAACCAAGGCTTTGTGACCTCAGGTTTCAACTTTAATTTTGGTCTGTTAGACGTTGACTTCGCGACTTATGGTGTCGATGTCTCCTCGACATCTAAGGCTATTGAGGATAGGCGGTTTTTAGCGTCCCTATCGTTGAACTTCTAGTCTCTGATCCGGCCCATGATATGATGAGACATGATGTTGCACATGAGGTGAGGCATGGTGAAGGTTGCTGCGCGCGACAACTCCAGTGGACGGCGAGCTATTGCTGGTCGCGTTGTGATCACTGGTATTTTATTGATCAGTTGGGCGTGTGCCGCCCAGCGTTCTCATGATGAAAAGCTAGATGATTTGGCTATCGGAGCTCCTAAGGCTGGCAGTAAATCATCGCCCACGCTCACCCCTCAGGAAACGAAGCCAGCTGCAACTTTGGCTGTGCCATCGACCCAATTGCCGAACACTGATGATCAGCTTGCGTTTGTTAGGCGTAACTCTGGCACAGGCACGCCGTTTACGGATGCAGATCGTCAACTCGTCAATCAATTGCCGATGAATCCCGTGCCGGGCTCAGTCACCGAGGCCGCAGTTGTGCTTGGCATGACGAAGATCGTTCTGCACCCCAGGCACCAGAATCAGGTCACGTTTCAAGAGTCAGATATCGAAAAAGGACCAGCAACTACCGAGCCTAAGAGCCTTACTCCGCAAATCTCACTGGAGGGGCTTTGTAGCGAGCGCGGTGTGATGTTGGCTGCAGCGATCAGGGAGAACCCTCTGCTAGGCTCGATGCCTGTTGCACAACAAATTATCTCGGCGCTTAATGCGGGCCCTCATAGTCCAGAATTTGAAGCCGAGATTACCGCGGCTTTACGGCAGCATATGGTGGGTTGGCAGCAGCTGTCAGTCGTGCTGCCGGCGCCGGCGGTATCGACGCCGAGTGACATAGCCGGACCACCCGGATCGGCCCAGGTATCGGGCCCTCCAGCTACGGGAGCCATTCCAGGCGCCGCTAGTGGAGTCGGAGTGGTGCCAGTGTTAGGTACTGTGCCGCAAGTGTTAAACTCAAATGATAATGCTCTAGCAGAGGCTCAGGCTATGGCTGATCGCGGGGATTTCCGGGCTGCCGTTCAGCGTGCGGGCGGAATCCCAAGCAGCAGCGGGGTACACGCGAAGGCCCAGGACAAGATTAAAGAGTTCAGCAATCTGGGTGTACAGGACCTGCGCCGTAAAGCTGCAGCAGCGTTTCAGACCGCTATGCCAATTAGCGATCCAAAGACCCGAGCTGAATATCTGAAACAGGCAAAAGCGTTTCTTGAGGATGCTATCAAAAATTTCCCTGACGCATCGCAGCTCCCGACTGTTCGGGAGAATCTGCGCGTGATCTCTCGGGATTTAGAGAAGCTGACAGGCTGAGCTAGTTACTCGACCGCCTCAGCATCGGCTCCGTCTGCTTCAGGCGTTACGCCGTTGCGGGCGCGGCTGGTTGCGATTGCTATGCCAAACTCCAGGCCATCGAGGGACACCTTGGTGGTACCAGGGTGCTTTTCTTCGAGGTAGGACACCGCCTCTTCTGGGGTGATGAAGATCGGCCAGCGGCGCATGAAGTCGTAAGCTTCGAGTATCTTGCGTGGCTTCTCCATGACGCCAGCAAATAGGAAGGGGATTCGCATGCGTTTTGACAGCTGCATCACCTCTTCTAAAAACGCCGGGCAGATTTCCTTCTCGTCCTGGAGATCGAGAAGGACATAGCGAACCTCGGTGTTCATTAGCCAGTTATGGATTGCCACCGCAAATTCACCGCAGTTGCCGCATACAGTTTTACTGGAGCCGCAGGAGCTATTGAGGTTGAAAACAACGGCGCCGCCGAGGTTTTCTGGAACGAGATCCATGGGTTCGCCTTCAACGAGGGGGAAATTACTGGTCCAGGCACTACCTGGCCATCAAACTTCTTCCGATATCTGACCATTATTAAACCTGGCCGCCTAGCGTCAACCAATTTTCGGTCTTAGACGATCAAAACTGCAGTTCTCATCCACCCAGCGGTGGACCAAGGCTCTTTTTACATTTTTAAGTTGGTATTCCTTGAACGTTTCCTTGACCTTAGGCAAAAGCTCAGCCATCAGGCTTCGGGCCGCTGATTCGGTGGCCGCTCGGTACTTTGATGGCTTCATGGCCATGGGCACTAAGGCTTCGCCGATAATTGATAGCAATCGGGCATCTTGGTCTGGTGATAGCACGAACTGAGTGACGAGATCGTGAGCAGACATTTGCGTCTGGAGTTGGATCCTCAATTGCCATTCTATACGCCGGGTGTCACCGGGGTCTGGGATCTGACTTACCTCTACGGATAGATTCCAAAGCCAGCCGTCACCGTCATAAGCACTCTCATATTGATTTTCACTAAGCCACCTATCAGCATCCCGCAGCGCAGCTGCTTGTGAAGAAATCACGAGGCTACTGACGAATTTATCTTTGTCGGCGCTATACATGGGCATAAACTACGCCTTTGACGACAGAGGATTTGAAATGTGGGTGAACGTCTCTTGAGTGTATTCAGTCGCCGCAAAAAAGCGAACATCTATTGTCAACTGCTCAGAAGACTTGCGGTAATTGCAGTATTTTTAGAGTTGGTCAATAGTTGCGCCTACCGTTTCACCAACCAGCATTTGCGGCCGCCCGCTGGAGTGCATTCGGTGGCTGTAGAAGCGGTCTTTGACACTAGTCGGGAAGTGTTGCCTCACGAGATGCTTTGGCAAAGCTTGCAGCGGGCCTTCGCTGCCGATGGTCATTGGCATTTAGTAGGTCAGAGTCAGGCTGATGCACTGATAAGAGCCCACATCAAAGAAGCGAGCGTAGCTGCAGTAGGCAGCAATTTAGATAACGATCTAAATAGTCAGGGTGTTGTCAAAATCAAAGATCCTGAGCCTTTCAGCGGCGGCCCCCCACCGCTGCCTAGTGACTTTCGGCAGTTGACTCAGGCGGGTAAATTTCGTGATCAGGGCAGTTTGACTACCGTCGTTGAAATAGAGGCGTGGAATTTGAATACCAGGCAACTGATTAGTCGCAGGGTATATCCAGTGACGACGGGATTTCGAGCCCTACACGCAGCGAGCGGCATCACGACTACCTTCAATGACCACTTGCGATATGAAGAGGCCAGCCGGGAAGCCTTCAAACATATGTCGGAAAACATAGCTAAAGACTTCGTTAACGGAATCTTTGTTCGCTGATCAAAATTGTCGACGAGATATCTCTACTCTGGCCACATGTGTAGGACACCGCGCATTTCGCGGTTTACAGCGTTCATGTATTCACGAATAGCCGGTGCTTCAGGGTCGATAGGATCGCGGAAATAGCTTGGTGTATTCTGGCGCACGCGTAGCATTTTGGTCTGCCAGATATTGTCTGATTGTAAGGCTAAGTCCACGCAGTAGTAATCCCGCAAGGTCTTATCTTCGATATAGTTTTGAATACTTTTAAGCTGATGGTCCATATAGATACGTTTGCCGGCAAGATCTCGGGTAAAACCTCGGACCGAGTAATCGATAACGACCACGTCGGCATCAAACCGCTGGAACATATAATTTAAGGCTTTTAGTGGTGAGATCTCTCCACAAGTCGAGATATCAATGTCAATCCGAAACGAACAAATTGTGCCTCCGCCGTGAAAGTCGGGATAGGTATGGGCACAAATATGACTCTTGTCGAGGTGTAGCGATGCTCCCTGCCATTGGCCTTGAGGAAGTAGTCCGCCACCTTTGGTGTCGCTCATAAGTACCATGGAGCTTGCGCCCCAAGGTTCGTAGTTCTGATCTGAGATTGCTAGCACCTGGGCCTCGATGATGGCGCAGATACCAGTCAGGATACTGGTTATTTTTTTGGCGTTAAAGCGTTCGGTAATATACGCAATATAGGACTGTCGCTCTGATTCATTTCTGGCGACACAAAAGTCATAAAGATTGAAGCTCAGCGCTTTTGTGAGGTTGTTGAAGCCGGCCAGTTTCAGCGGCTCATGAGGTGCAATGCGCTGCATGCAGAATCCTTTGCTTACAGGGTTCGCTCGCTACTCGTTTGTTGAACGACGCTGCCTGACATGTCGGGCAGCGGGCGTTCCTGACCCATAAAGATAACTGATAAACGCAGAACGTAATTAGCTTGGCTCTCTAAGACACTATAATCCTTTTCGCGGGCAAACTGGAGCCCCCAGCAGGCAGAGGGCGATGCATATTTGACCCCGAAGGCAGTGCGGAGGGTTGTCGTGTAGTCGGTGGGGCGGCCATCGATTTTTTGCCTGCCCATACGAATGAAGCCGGTGAAGTTGGGGATAATTCCTGTATCTACCGCTAAAGACTCGATATTTGTTCGTTGAAAAATGCTGCTGTTAGATTGATAGCTCTTCGTTAACGTGTAGCCGACGGTTGCAGTTGTTCGCATAAATGAAGGTGAGGTTAGAAAAATAGATTCAGTGAGGGGAGCGTGGCGATAAATGTTGTAAATAGTGCCTAAGTTTAGCGACCAGCCTTTATGATTCATTCCTAAGCTGGCGTTGATCGGCTTCCACGGTTCAACCAGCACTGTGGGCGAGTCTCCAGTCGGGAGCTGCGCATTTTGCTCTTTGATCTGTTCACGCAGTTTAGCATCGCGGAAATCATAAGCGATATCTGCGTGCAGTCTTAAGGGCGTAGCCGTATCTTTTGTTACTAATTGGAAGCGATCAATAAACCAACGCTGAGTGTTTTCATCATACATGGAAGAGACGTTACTGACCGGTCGCTCGAGAGCATAAGCTAGCTCACGCTGAGCTCTTTCGCGCAGAGTCTCATTTGAGGGCACAGTCGCTTGCAAATAGTTGCCCGCCATCTTCTGCCAGCCCTCCGACTGGATGTTCCAGGTCTGGTCTGTGCTTAGAGTCATTCGTTGATATGGGTTTAGACGTTCCTCATCGGGAACATCGCTATCGACATCGGCAAAGGCAGGCACAGGGTTTTTTGCGTCAGTCGCAAAATAAGTTCGGTAGTTAGATGCAGCATTCGCATAAGGACCCTGTTTTACTGCCACTGGACGGCTAGCGATTCGCAGTCTCCAGTCCATGGAATGATGAATATACTGCTCCGGTGCCGGATCTCCAGGAAGGGGGCAATGCAGAGGCAGAGGCTTCTTGTCTTTTACTGCGGCCTCGCATTCGTTACTTCGGAGCCATTGAGGGGCGTGGCCTCTGCCATCAATCGGTAGTCGGAACTCAAATCCAGTCACCCAAGAGCCAATACGACTGTGATTCGGAGAAAGTGCTTTGTGCTCGATAAAACGCTGCTCAAATTCCGTGAAATGATTTAGTTGCACAATCGAGTCTGTAATCAGCGGCGACACCGTTGCCAGTTGCACGCGCCGCCAGCTACCGCCTCCGAGATTTTCGGGTATTTGATCGGGTTTGGGGGTGTCCAGCAATTTATCGTCGGCCGTCGCCTGTGAAATCTGCATGGCCTCGCCGAGCAACTGAGCATAGATTGGCACTAATGAGTTGGCTGGAGTTAGCTGAAAGTAGCGAGACTGAACCTTAAGATCCATGGGGATTTGTTGTCCCTCATAGCGTTGGTTGGTGAGGAAATTATCCCCGTACAGACTGCCGATTCCGGCGTAAAATTCGCGGCCGTCTAGGTGCAACTGAGCGTGTGCGGGCGCAAAGGATTTAGCTGCTAGACCACCGTTCAAGGCACGTTCGAAATTGTCTGGCAAAAAAAGTTCTTCAGTATAGCGGTGATCAGAATTGACCTCGCCGTTGCTAACAAAAGACAGACGCGGCGCCAAATATGTGACTCCACGCCAGCTGGTCAGGCCGCGCCATGAATTTCGCGGAGTGGCCATGTAGTTATCGATTTGCTTTGAAATACTTCCATACTTGTTTCCTTTAAAGCCGCCTTGCTCCCAATATGCACGATCACGCAAGGACTGTCTGGTCAGGTCAAAAGGTGTTAGTTCGTCACTTAAGGGCGGTAAAGTGACGTTGTCGCGATAAGCCGAGTAACCGCTCCTATACATGTCGCCGAGAGTCTCTCGTGTGCCAATTTGGTCCATCCAGAGGCTGTCGCGAATACCCTCGATTTTCAGATTCCAGCCAGAGTCAATCCGTTGTTGGACACGGTATTCAAGGCCGAGGCGGGTGCCGCGATTTTGAAAGAAATCCGTGGTTGCGGTGACATCCCTGTCTGGACCAAGGTCAAAAAAGATCGGCTGAGTGTATGTAGTACCAGTGACCTGTTGAAAACCAGTTACCGGCATCAGAAACCCGGACTGCCGTTTTTCTTTTAGCGGTAACTTCATGTAGGGCAGGTAAAGGATGGGAATACCCTTAATTTCAAGCACCGCATTTTTCAGATCCGCATATCCGCCAATTTGGGCGTCTACCTGATCAGCTCGAAATGCCCAGGCTGGACGTTCGTCACGCTCACATAAACAAGGAGTGAACAGGGCGTTGCGTGCCGCATAGTCGTTGCCGTCAACTCGCGTGATAGAGTCGCCCTCGATGTGTAAATATGCGGTAAATGTTGCTAAGCCTTTGGTCGAGGCATCACTTTTCTTGTGTTCCCAGAATTGGCGCCGGCGTTTGATTAGGTCCCGTCTGTCAGCTGGTATCGCCGCTAGTCCGGGGCTCGCCCATTTTTCTATTAGGTTGCGCTGCTCCAAAAGTAGGGCATAGCGGCCTATGAGGTCCTCGTTAGACTCACCAATGCGCGCCACTTCTCGGCGAATCGCGGCTAAACGCTGATCGACCTCCGTGATTTTTTGCTGCCTCGACTGCGCGAATGCGACCTCAGTGGGCCCGAAGCCGAAAACCTTTTGAGTAATGCGCTCAATCTCCACGGCATCATTAGCCAGCATCAAGGCATTTGAGATCAAGAAGTCATTCGTCGCGAGATTGTAGGTAATCGTATCGCCAATGAAGAGGGAGTTGCGATTTAGTAGGATGACTGAACCTTCTGCATTGGCGACGTTGCTCGTGCGATCAAGCGTGATTTTATCGGCACCAATCAGTGTACCGGCACCAATCATGACGACGTCGCCTTCAAAAATTTGCCGGTTCATGTCACGGTTGAATGACGTTGTCCGACCATCGAAAAAAAGTTGTTGTCCGAGGTCTTTCGGTGTTGCGGGAGTGTCGAGCTCAGCTTCGACGGCCATGGCATGTGGATATAGGCCGCCCAAGGCCAGGCAATAAATCGCCAAGACCATGCGGATCCAGCTATATATTCCGGTCCTTACAGCTTGCTTCATCGGCTGATGTTACACCGCCCAGAGTTACGAAGCCACCATTTGGACCGAACTTTTCGAGAGCGCTTTCGAGAGCACTATTGCGGAGTAAGTCGTGCTCTAGTCCAGGGCGATCCCGAGTGCTGCGGTTACCTCGCCGACCGCATGTACTGAGCCACAGATGACCGTGGGCTGTGTCATGGCAGGAGCTGCGGCTGTCCATGCCTCGGCAAAGCTGGCTAGGAACGGCAGATCGCGGTGACGAGTAGCCAGCCTTTCCTGGGTCCAACTCCGCTCGCCCGTGTTGGCGAATAGAGTGAGCGGGGCTAGCACCTGGCGCAAAATATCCAATACTTCGTCGCAGTCCTTATCCGCTAAGATCGATACTAGGCCAGGGAGCGTTTTATTTTGCTCTAAAAGACCTGATGCTCGTATACCGGCAACCAGAGCCTCAGCGCCTGAGATATTGTGGCAAACATCCAGCAACACGCGTCTTGGGCCATGATCATGGGTCGGTACGCTGGTGACTTCAAAGCGTCCACGCATGCAGGATGGGACGCGGACTTTACCTGCATCGATGGCTGCAATCGCATCAGCCAATGCTGTATTGGCATCCGTGATGCCAAGTCTTTGCCGAACCTTAAGCGTCGCATCGGATTGCAGCAGCCAGACCAGCGCAGCACACGCTTTGGCGAAGTTGTCGCGCATGAAGGGCGGCCACTGGCGAGCCAGCTGGGGCCAAGGATGATTGGCTGCTTTACATCCAGGAAGTAGGAAGGTGAGACCATCTTCATTAAGGATGAAGTGCTGTCCCTGTTCCCAGAGATAGGCCTGCTTTCGAGTGGCTTCCTGTCGCAGTGTCGTAATTGCCGCGCTATCTCCAGCGCTATCCCCGCCCCAGATCACGGGACATCCTGGGCGCATGATCCCAGCTTTTTCCCGAGCAATCGCCGCTGTGGTCGTACCTAGCCACTGTTGATGATCTAAGCCAATACTGGTGATGATGGAGAGGCAAGGCCGTGTCACGTTGGTTGAATCCCAGCGCCCGCCTAGGCCGACCTCCAAAATATTTAGGTCTGTATTAGCTCTTAAAAAGACACGCAGTGCTAATAAAGTATTAATTTCAAAGAACGATAGTGGTTCGTATATGGCTGGCGGTAAGTCTAGCTCTAATTTGTGCAGCTCGCTGACCAGCAGCTCATTGTCGACACGCGTTTGACTGGTTTGAACACGCTCGGTGAAGTGCTGCAGGTGAGGAGATGTAAATAGGCCTGTCTGCCATCCCAAAGCAGTCATTAACTGCCAGAGAAAGCCGCTTGTAGTGCCTTTGCCGTTAGTCCCGCCGACTAGTACAGTGGGCGTTGAAAGTAGAGCCTCGCTATCAAGCGCCGCTAACGCCGCTTCGATCCGGCTAAGCCCAGGCTTGATCACCTGAGGCCTACGGGCAAATAACGCGGCTAACTCTGGAGCCTCTGTGGCGATTAGGCCAAAATCACGGGTCATAATTACGGCTCAAAAATGACGTTTTATAGCGGCATAAGCATGCCTAGAATCTTGGTCACTTGTGGTCGCAGCGACTCCCGATCACAGATCATGTCCAACATGCCATGCTCAAGCAGGTACTCAGAGCGCTGAAAGCCCTCGGGTAGTTTTTCCCGAATGGTCTGTTGGATCACTCGTGGTCCGGCAAAGCCGATGAGTGCTCCGGGTTCCCCAATGTTCACGTCACCGAGAGTTGCAAAGCTAGCGGCTACACCACCCGTTGTCGGGTGTGTTAATACTGAGATGAAGGGAACGCGTGCTTCGCGTAATTTGGCGAGGGCTGCGCAAGTCTTTGCCATCTGCATCAGGCTTAAAATTCCCTCCTGCATCCGAGCGCCGCCTGAAGACGAAAAGATAATGGCGGGTTCTCGTTGAGCCGCGGCACGGAGATATAGGCGCGCGATTTTTTCCCCAACGACGGAGCCCATGCTGCCGCCCATGAATTGAAAGTCGAATACACCCAATTGCACGGGTCTGCCACTCAGTCGGCCGCGTCCAGCGAAAAAGGCATCAAACTGGCCAGTCCGTTTGTAAGTCTCGGCAAGCCTAACACTGTATGCCTTGTTGTCGGAGAATTTCAGCGGATCGGTGGAGCATAGCTCAGCATCCATCTCCTCAAAGCTATCAGGGTCGAGGAAGTGCTGAATCCTCTCCACTGCCGGCAAGGAAAAGTGGTGGCCGCATTTTGTACAGACATTCTGATTCAGACTGAAGTCACGCTTGAGAATGATCTCGCTGCAATTGGTACAGCGTTCCCAAAGTCCGTCTGGTGTGTCGGTACGCTGTCCTTTGGTGAGAGGTGCCTTTTCTCGGTTTAACCAAGCCACGAGCAGATCCCCTAAACTGTGTCAAAATTCTTCCTGAGCCTAACGCAAAGTGCCAGATATCGCAAGGGAAGAGGCTCCTTTTGCAGCTCAGCAAAAAATCATTTTCCCCAAAAATAACAATATTTTCCAGTTGCAACTGCAGTTGTCCCTCGCTAAGATCGGGATACTCCCAAGGATATTGAAATATGAGCTGCATAGTGATGCGGGGCGGGCATTGGCCTGAGTGACCTGCATTGCAGATTGATATTGGTCATCGACTTAGTGCTTACTTGGAGGGATCTGGCATGAATTGCAAGAAGTGTCCTCATCATGTCCGTCATGGCCAAGCGGGAACAGATGGTAAAACCATCGAGTTCAAGAACCGTTGTGGTCTTAGGATGAAAGAAGCGCAGCAGATCGACTGCCAGCACTATCCATTCATCGCTGGTTTTGACTACACGAGCTGTGATCACTATCTGACGACATTTAAGACGGCCGGCCAACGGAACGACGTTGTCCCGACCTCAGACTTCCAATATTCGGACAGACTAGCCGGCAGCTCCATCACTGAGATGGAACTGCTTTAATCGGCTAAGTTTTGCGCCAAGACAGTGAAGGGGCAATCAGCTACGAGCTGGTGAGCCTTGCACTTGGCTGTTTTGCGTAGACTTCTTTGCCGTCCGCTTTGCATACCAGTTGTCGAACCAAACTAGCGAGAAGCTGGCGACAAACGTCGATGTCAAAGTTGCGGCGACAATCCCGAGAGCCATCGCTGCGGCAAAGTTCCAAATCTGGCCCGAACCGAAAATCATAATCCCAAACAGTGAGACCAGCGTTACGCCCGATGTGTTGAGCGAGCGCGTGAGGGTCTCATTGAGTGAAATGTTGATGTTCTCGAGCAGCGGCCTACGTGCATGGCTGCCGAGATTTTCTCGGATCCGGTCGAAGATCACGATGGTATCGTTTACAGAGTATCCGATGATCGTCAGGAACGCTGCTACCGAGGTCAGGTCGAAAGAGCGCCAGAACAACTGGTAGAACGCGAGTACGAAAAATACATCGATAAACATTTTGATCAGTACGCCTGGTCCAAACCGCATGTTAAAGCGGAAGGCTACGTACAGCAGAATGAAGAAGATGGACGCTAACATACTGGCTACGCCTTGGCTGCGTAATTCCTTGCCGACCTGCGGCCCGACGTAGTCGATGGAAAGGATCTCCGGCTTCTTGGTAGCCAGGTCACTTAGTAGTGCGGTCTTTAACTCCTGGCCTTTGGCCTGCTCGTCTTGCTGAGTGACCTCTTTGCCTCCGGTGGCTTCGATATCTTCCATGCCGAAACGCATTAGATATTGACGATTACCGCCACCTAGCGCCTGCAGGGTCACTTGCCTTAGGCCAACTTTTTTGGCGATGGCATTGAGCTCGGTAGGCTGAACATCGGCAGCAAAGCGTGCTTGTAGTTCTGTACCACCGGCGAAATCGACTCCCCAGTTAAGACCGCGCGCTATAGTGAGTCCCAGCGTACCTAAGATTAGGACGCCGCAGAAAGCGGTGAACGGTACCGAATACTTGGCAAAGTTGATGTTGAAGGCATGGCGCTGTTTCTCAATGGCGCGCTCACCCAACCATTGGCGCACTTCTTTGTCGCTTTTCGACCGAGCCATCACGAGTTCAAAGAATGCTTTTGTGCAGTTAAGCGAAGTAAACAGCGACACTAAGAGGCCGATGATCAAGGTGACGGCAAAGCCGCGGATCGGGCCCGAAGGGTTGGTTTCAAGCAGAACAAAGCCAGCGATTAAAGCGGTCACGTGCGCATCGAAAATTGTCCAAAAGACGCGTCCGAAGCCGTTTTCAATAGCCTTTTTCGAGCTCTTGCCTTCGCCCAGTTCCTGGCGAATGCGTTCGTTAATCAAAACGTTGGCGTCCACTGCCATGCCTAAGGTCAGCACGAAACCGGCGATTCCCGGCAGGGATAGCGAAAAGCCAAACATCGCCATGAGTCCGAGCAGGTATAAGCCGTTCAGCAATAGCGCGGCACAAGCCAACATGCCCGGGCGACGATAGTGGTAGACCATGTAAGCAAATACTAGGAACAGGCCCAAAAGCACGCCTTTGATGCCTTCGTCGGCAAGCTCAGGCCCGAGGCTTGCACCTACCTGGCGTTCTTCTAAAACCTCGATGGTCGCCGGCAAAGCGCCGGATTTGAGGATCAAGGCAAGTTGGTTAGCCTCATTGTAGGTGTCCTGCCAGCTGCCACGGTTGCCCATGGTGATCACGCCTTGGCCGGTGGCGATTTTTGACTGAATATTAGGTGCCGACACCACTTCGTCATCTAACACGATGGCGAGACGGTGGCCGACGTTTGCGCCAGTGACGTCACCAAAGCGCTTGCCGCCTGGGCCAGTGAACTTCATGGATACTTGGGGGCGATGGTCTAAGCCCTGATTGTCTTCAGTGACAAAAGAGTCGAGAACATCGTCGCCACCGATTTCTGTGGACGCTTCTACTACATAAGTGGTGTAGCGGGATTTCTTGCCACCAGCGATATCTTCGCGGTGGAAGAAGAGTTGCCGGTCTTCCGGAACTTTCAACTTAGCGTAATTCTGCAGCGCCTGGCGATCTTCGCTAATCAAGGCGCTCTGACCGCCGTTGTTGCCTAGGGTTACGCCAGCGGGTAGGTCAGTGAGATTCTCAAAGCCGCGGAACTGATCATCTACCAGCTTGAATTTTAGCTGGGCCGTGCGGCCGAGAAGCTCTTTCGCTTTTGTTGGGTCCTTGAATCCTGGAAGCTGGACCAGTATCGAGTTGTCGGCTTGCCGACGATTGATGAGTGGCTCGCTGACGCCCCATTTGTCCACCCGACTGCGCACTACTTTTTCGGCTTGCTCGATAGCGCTCGCCTTGATGCGGCGCATCTGCTCATCTTCAAACGAGAAGTCTAGGGTTTGGCCGGTACGGTTTGCCTGCACCATGCCAGGAAATTCCTTGCGGAACTTGTCTTTGAATGTCGCGGTGTCGACGCCGTCCTTCAGCTCTACGCGCAGGACTTGTTTGCCGCCGACGTTGTAAGCCTTGGCGACGCCCTCTTTGTTGTCGTCGGACCAGCGCTGTGTTTCAGTGCCGAGTCTGCTGAGCTTGTTGTCCACTGCACTTGCTGTGTTGACGCCAAGGACCAGCTGGACACCGCCTTGCAAGTCTAGGCCAAGCGACACATGTTTCTGTGGCAACCACGAAGGGATGCGTTTAGCCATCTCCTCTTCCGAGTTCCGGATTTCCTTAGGGGTTGCAAAGTAGATGATCGAGGGGGCGACGATGTATGTCGCCCAAACAGTAATGGCGCCGATAAACAGCAAACGCCAACGCAACGGGTTCATAGTTTGCCCTACAACTTAGAGATGATTAATGTTCGGACCACTCGCTAAAGCATTACCTTGAAGAACTGCAAGTTGCAGCATAATTTTCGTCGACCGTTATCTGAACCTATTCACAATGGCGGTTGTATCCTGAGTCGCGGAATCAAACTTGGGCGATCCCGACCAGTTGCCAGTCCTGTCTTCCAATCGATTGGGCAAAGGTCCAGTCCTCGACAAATTTGATCGGAGTTGTGTCACTGCCTGCAACGACTTGTTGGCTCACTTCATCGACGGTGTAGTCGAGGAGATTAGCGGTAAACCTAACTGTGACTAAATTCATCCCCGACTCTGACCAGCTTGGTCCGATGTCAACACCGCGAACGCTGATGTTTTCCAATCGATTGATCTGTTTGTGGGCCTTTAATTCGTTCAAATCCTTCTCAAGTTCTTTTGCTACGTCGGGGCCGATGAGGCTGCTAACCGAAGTTAGATCCCGCCGAGTCCATGCCCCTTGCACGCGGAAGAAAAGGTCCGTGGCCTGATCCCCATCCAAAGTCGGACCTCCAGCTAAGGCAGTTCCTCCGTTTGCTAGCGGCGCAGAGTCGTCTTGTGGCATGCGGAAGTTGACGACACTGTCGCGGTAGGCGGGCGCTGTATTTAGCTGCTGGCGACTGCGCCACCAACGAAAAAGCAGATAGCCAAGGCCACCTAATAACAGGATGTCGATCATACCCAGTCCGCCGCCGCCGCCTCCCATGCCTGGGGACCCGCCGCCCATGGCTCGTCCGACAGAGTTGAACATCATGCTGCCGAGGAATCCTCCGGCAAGTCCTCCTGCCATATTACGCAAAAAACCACCGCGTGGCGCTTCGCCCGGAAATGCTGGACGCGGCTGGTAGGAGTTGTTTCCAAAGGAACCGCCGCCAGGAGCCTGGTAATCATTCCGCGGCGCTTGTGGCCCCATGGCTGGTGGAAAGGCTAATGGTCGCCGCATGCTTGGGCTGCTGCCCCTGCCTATACTGCGTCCGCCGCCGATGCGCGCTTCGGCTATCCCTGAGTGTAATCCAACTGTGGCGATAAATACGCCGCATAAAAGGCTTACAATCAAAGGCGCCGCCATCAACGAAGCAATTTTTTTCAATTTAACCATGGTCAGATAACCTCTCTCTGGCGCGGATAATAAGGTCTTAAGCATGATCTATAGACCAACTTGACTCATTTTGTCTCGACAAGGTTTCGCTTGCTGACTTCAATAACAGATTGACTAGCCAACATGTATCTTGCATCGTGGATTATAAGTAATGGACTGACAAATTAGCTTTTGGGTTGTCGATGATCGTCGCGGAAGGTCTCAGCAAGTCGTATTCGGGCCGTCGAGCCATAGACGGAGTGAGCTTCACGATAGCGGAGGGTGAGATCGTCGGTTTACTGGGCCTAAACGGTGCCGGTAAGAGTACGATTCTTAAGATCCTCGGCTGCTTTCTTTTGCCGTCCTCTGGGCGCGCAACAGTTGGTGGTTACTCTGTGGATACTAATCCCCAGGCTATTCGTCGTCTGATCGGCTATCTTCCCGATGTCCCACCTCTCTATGATGAGATGACGGTCGACAGTTACCTAACCTATGTTGCCAAACTAAAGAACGTCGATCATAAGAGCGTCGCTAGCAGCGTCGGCATCGTCAAGGATAAGGCCAACCTAAATGAGGTGGGTCTAGCTCGCATCAGCGAACTGTCGCACGGCTTTCGCCAGCGCGTCGGCATTGCCCAGGCCTTGGTTCATAATCCCAAAGTGATCATTCTTGACGAGCCAATTAACGGCCTCGATCCGGTGCAAATAGTCGAGATGCGCGATTTGATCTTATCTTTGCGCGGACAGCACACTGTAGTTTTGTCGAGTCACATTTTGTCCGAGATCACGCGTACCTGCGACCGTGTTTTAGTAGTGGACCACGGACGTCTGGTGGCTGAAGGTTCCGAAGCCTCTTTACAGTCTAAAATGTTTGAGAGCATGCGTCTCAGCCTCGACTTGACTACCGTACCCAATGGCTTTGCTGAGCGACTCAAGGCCATTAATGGGGTGTCGGCTGTAAATTATGTACCCGGTCAAGGCGGTGAGCGTTTCTATCTTGATACTACGGGTGACGTTCGCGCTCAGGTCGCGAAAGTTGCAGTGGATGCTGGTGCCGGTTTACTCGGCCTCAGTCGTGGGGAGGCCGGTTTGGAGGGTCTGTTCATGAAGCTGATTAAGCCGGTGGAGGAGCGCGCCCATGGGTAAGTGCCTTCTCGTGGCCGGACGTGAGTTGCGTGCCTATTTTTCGACTTGGATGGGCTATGTTATTTGCGCCGCAGCTCTCTTTATCGAAGGTTTGCTGTTCAATGCTTACGCCGTCGGTAATCAGCCCAAAGTATCGGCTGATGTACTCGCAGATTATTTCTACTTTGCCTCTGGCATGACTATGGTTGCGGGAGTGTTTTTGGCGATGCGGCTTCTAGCCGAGGAGAAACAAAACGGCACCCTTGTCCTGTTCTACACATCACCTATTAGTGAACGTCAAATTGTTTACGGTAAATTTCTATCGGCGCTGTGCTTCTCGTTCATCATTCAGCTCCTGTCATTGTACATGCCTGGCTTAGTATTTATGGTTGGCAAGGTATCTCTAGGTCATTTAGCTGCTGGCTACCTCATGCTTACTTTACTCGGCGCCAGTGCCATTTCAATTTCACTGTTTGCGTCTGCAATTTCCCCAAATCAGTTAGTTGCCGGCGTCACAGGCGCTCTATTCCTTGTGACATTTCTAATTTTATGGATGGTGGCTGATGTGGTGTCGCCACCATTAAAAGAGCTTTTTGGTTATTTAGCCATTCATAACCGGCATTTTGTACCATTCTCGCAAGGCATCGTTCATACGCGAGATGTTATTTATTACGGAAGCGTTGTTGTGTTTTTCTTAGAGTGTTCTGTGCGTGCGCTTGAGGCTCGGAGGTGGCAGGGCTGATGGTTACTTTGCTGGCTGGTCTAAGGCTGCCGTTGACGATCATCGGATTGATTGTCCTCTATGCTGCCGAGCGATACTTAAGTTCTGAGAGTTACCATGTTGGCCTCCGCATAGCGGCGGTTGCATTGTTAGCGCTTAGTTGGCTATTCACTGTCTTTTTGGCGATCAAAGCCACAAAGTTCCGGCCGAATGAAGCAAAGGGTTGGCGTATCCTGAGCCTCTGGCAGCTCGGCTTAGTAGCCAGCCTATGCTGTTACCTTGGCTACGCGAAAGCACTTGGTGATAACACGACGCCCGAGACACCAGTGAGTAAGATTCTGCTTGCTGCTTGGTTGGTGTTAACGATCATAAGTCTCGCTGCTGGTGTTGGTGCTGAATGGGCGATGCGAGCCACAGGGCGCGGTGAATTCGCGGAACCAAACCGAGTTGGCAGAGCCATGCTGTCATGGACAACGGTCGGTTTGTTACTTTCCTTCCTCGTTACTGTTAATTACGTCGGCGATAAGAAGGATGCTCAAAGCGATTGGAGCTATCTCAAAGTTAGCTCGCCATCCGAAGCAACCCAACACATGGTGAAGTCGTTAAGCAGCGACTTGACCATTGCCTTGTTCTATCCGCAAAGCAACGAAGTCAAAAATGTGATTGAGAGTTACTTCAAATCAATCGCTAAGTTAGAACCAAAAGTGAAACTCCTTTGGTTTGATAAAGATATCAACCCGGTCCAGGCGGAAGAGTATCGCGTTGCCCGCAACGGATTGATCCTTCTCGATATGAAGGGTAAGAAGGCGCGCATCGATACTGGCACAACTTTGGCCAAGGCAAAGAAGACCCTGCGCGAACTCGACGGCGAATTCCAGAAGGCATTCCTTGAGACCACATCCACAAAGCATACGATTTACTTCACTCGTGGACATGGCGAGGCCTCGTGGATTGGCGAAGTAGGTGATACGCCGCTGCGTTCGTTAACCATGCTAGAGGGGTTCTTGCGCCAGCAGAACTACACCACCAAACTGTTTGGTATTGCCGAAGGTAGTGCCACATCGGTACCCGACGATGCTGCTGCGGTTGTGATTGTCGGTCCGAATCAGATATTTCAGAAGGAAGAGATCGATACGCTGCGCAATTATGTCAACGGCGGCGGCAATTTGATGGTTTTCCTTGATATCGAGAAGCCGACCGGTGAATTAGTACCGGTTGGCGGCGAGGATCAACCGCTCTATGGCTTCCTTAGAGAGCTGGGAATTGATTTTCAGCCAGTTCCACTTGCTAGCGATAAAAATCACGTCGTAGTCACCCATAGTCCGTCTGATGCGTGGGTCATTTTCAGTAACATCTTCACATCACATGAGTCGGTAAGCAGTCTGTCGCGTCACGACGAACGAGTGGCTGTGTTGCTTTACCAGAGTGGCTACTTCAAGGTTACGCCGGACAATGGCACATGGACTGCTGCAGAGACTGTACGCTCGATGGGCGATACCTACGCGGACATCAATCGCAATTTCAAATTTGACCCAGATGAGAAACGACAATTTTACGCTATTGGCGTGGCTGCTGAGCTTAAAAATAAACCTAAGGATGCAACGAGTCCGAATGCTGATAAGAAATCTCTGCATCAAGGGCGAGTTGTTGCATTTGCTGATGCCTCAGCTATTGCTGATGGTCTAGTGCGGAATGTGGGCAATGCTTTGTTCTTTGCGGATAGTCTTAAATGGCTTGTGGGCCAGGCTGAGTTGCAGGGCCAATTAGCCAGTGAAGAGGACGTCAAGGTCAGGCTGAGCAAGAAAGAAGATATCTACTGGTTTCAGGGCACAGTAGTGGTCGTACCACTTTTGGTCTTGGGAGCCGGGTTTATTGCTACTCGCCGTCGGAATGGTAGGGCTAAGGGCAAGCAAGAGGGTGGAGTCTAATGCGGGCTGATCTCTATATCTACGGTACCTTGCTGACAGCTGGCCTTGGGGCCGCTTACTGGGCGTCATTGCCTGTTCCTGAGGCCTCAGAGGACGCAGTCTCAGTCATGACCGTGGACCCAAATACGGTTACTGAAGTGCAGCTTAAGACTGCAGATGTTGAAGTAGTGGCTGTTAAGCGCTCAGAAGATCAGCGATTCTTAGTGACCCATACTAAAACAGAAATTCCACCAGTAAATCCGCATGTACCAAAGGATGACAAGGCCCCGCCTCGGGCACCTAAAATAACGACCGAGCGTTTCCTTGCTAATCCAAAGATGGATGATTTACTCAAAAGTTTCAGCCCGCTCCTTGCGGTGCGAGTCCTTGACTCTGTCGATGACAAGCAGATGGTGGACTACGGTCTGAAAGATGCAAAAGACACTTTTACGATTAAAAGCGCCGGCAATAAGGATCTCGTTCTTCGTATCGGAAAGCGCAGCTACGGCAGTCGCAACCGATTTGCGCAGGAGCCGGGAGCAAAGGCGAAGGTTTTGCTGATCGAAGATATTAATATCGAAAATCTTGAACGAGCACCGGTCAGGCTATACGAGCGACGTATCGTGAATTTGGAGCCTGATGAAGTCGCTAAAGTGGAGATCAGTGTCGAGGGGCGCAGTAAAAGGCTTGACCATAGCAAGCGAGATCAAGCGGGAGAGCTGATCTGGGCTGATGAAAATGATACTGCAGCTAAGGCAAAGCCAGCTTATGACAACTTCATGGACCGGATATTTAAACTGCGGCTCACTGAATATGCTAGTCCAGCTGATGAGCAAGGGCTCAAAGATATCAAGCCCTTCCTGACTATAGTCTTGGAGAAGGACGGCAAGGCTGTGGATCACATGGTCTTCAAAAAGACTCCAGGTGACAAGCCAGTCTACTGGATCACCAGTGATTTTTTGAAGATGCATGCAAAGTTGCAGTCCGGGCGAGTTGAGTCGATCGAAAAAGATATCGAAGCTATCCTCGCGGAGGCTAAGAAGAGCTGATTTTTTAGGCCGATTTGTTAGTTGAAATGCTTCTGTTAACCCTAAGTATCTGGATGGATATTTGGGGTTTTTATTATCTAAACTAAGAGCAGTCTGAGGATATATGTAGGCGGAATATTGAATCTAAGCGGCAGGATGTGTTAACCTGAACGTAGAGCAATATCTATCCTCGAGATCCCTTCCAACACCCTGAACTCCAATCAGGGGACCTATCAAGTCATCCATCTATTAATTTGTGAGCCATTTCCGCCAGAAGCCGGAGGAAGTGAAGCATGGGCCTGAGAATCGCGACGAATGTATCGTCGCTAGTGTCTCAACGACATTTGCGCGAGACCAGAGAACTTCTGGATCGCTCATTGGAGCGTTTGTCTAGTGGATACCGGATTAATCGCGCCGGAGACGACGCCGCCGGTCTTGCCATTGCCGAAAAGCTGCGGGCTAAAGTCCGTGGTTTGATGCAGGCTCAACGAAACGCTTCTGATGGCGTGTCGTTGATTCAGGTCGCCGAGGGTGGACTGAACGAGGTACAGAATATCCTCGTCCGCTTACGCGAACTTGGAGTGCAAGCGGCCAGTGATACTATCGGCCCGCGGGAGCGTAAGTTCCTCGACGGAGAGTATCAGTCGCTCAAAGACGAGGTGGATCGGATCGCTAACTCTACTGAGTTCAACGGTACCTATCTCCTAGACGGTACCGGTGGGTCGCTCGACTTTCAGGTCAATACTGGTGGTGAAAACTTACTTGGTGTCGACCGGATTTCGTTTGAAGCATACCGACTAGACGTGAACACCGATAAACTAGGGCTAGAAGAGCTAAGCGTATCCAGTAAAGACGCAGCTCAGAAAAGCTTGGCTAAGATCGATGCTGCGATCGAGAGTGTGTCTTCCACCCGGTCTGAACTAGGCGCTATTGAGGGCCGACTCAACTCCACGATTCGCAACTTGAGTATTTCGGTTGAAAACCTTTCGGCCGCTCGCTCGCGCATTAAAGATGTTGATATTGCGGATGAAACCGCTGAAATGACCAAGCACAACATCCTTATGCAGGCTGGTACCTCTGTGCTGTCTCAGGCCAACAATGTGCCGAAGATGGCGTTGGCCCTTCTGCAGAATCAGTAAGAAATTAAACATCATTAAATTGAGTCTAGGCCCCAGATAAAACTGGAGGCCAACGGGTCTGGTGCGCGTGAGTGATCCGGCCACCAGCTTAGTGCCATGCTATGTTTGGCGTAGGCAACTGCGTGCGGTCGCATTTTTTGGCACCAAGACTGCGCCAAAGTTTTTGGCGTTAGCAAAACAATTTCTGGCAAATCCGCGGTTTCCGCGGCTGCTAGCACGCCCATAAGAAGTGCTTCGGCAGAAGGCGCGCCCCATTCATGTACCACGCAGGTCATGTCACAACCCTTGCCTAAAATCACGTACGTTGCGTCCTTGTGACCTGACGCTAAAAGTGTCACCTCGGGTATTTTAGTGAGTGTCTGGAACTCTTGTGGACTGCGGTCCAAGGTAAACGGCACGGGATACCTAAGTGACAATAGGCGTTGCGCCTCATGTGTGCTTAAGTTTTTTATTTTTGCGAAGTTTGATTGACGCAGAAAAAGTGAGCGTAATTTGTCGCGGCTGAACTGCCAGCGGAGCTCACTACCGCATGACTTAAAGCCCAATTTTTGATAAAATTCAACTAGGTCACTCCATAAAACTAGTCCTTCCAAGCCTTGCGCAGATGCTGCTGATTTCAACTCAGAAAAAAGTGTGCGCATGAGTCCTTGGCCACGATGATCCGAACTCGTAGCTACGTTCCCGATCAAACCAACAGTTAACACAACGTCATGGGTCTGACTTATGAGCCTTCGAGGCCACAAGTTCGCATGTGCAAGCGGAGCCTCTGGCTCTCCAAGGCAGAAGCTATATTGCGTGCCACTCTCGCCGAGCACTAACGGATACTCTGCGGCAATAGGAAAAGGGCTGCCATCTGGTCTTAGAGATGAGGCAAGCAGAACATCGCGTTGCTCTCTTTGTGCGGAGGTCTGCGGATGAAAAATCGACATTGTCAGTGCTCTCTCATCATGAATCTCTATTAGGCAATTCGCCCCATTGTAACATTGGTCGCGCAATTTTGAGGTTGAATGGCTATGGGAATGCGTGGTGTATCCAGCTTTGGTTTCGACAAAACTGTCGAGAAACTGATTGAGGTTGAAAAAATCCCAATTCAGCAGGCCAAGCAGCGCAAAGAGAAAGTGGTTGCAGAGAAGAAGGAGGTCGACAAACTCCAGAAGATGATCGCGGACCTTGATAAGGCTGCCGCGGGGATTAGAGGAAAAACCGATTTCTACCATTTGAAGGTGGAATCATCTCATCCTGACATTATTGAAGGAGTTATTAAGGGTCCTGCAGCGCTAGGTAGTTATGAATTTGAAGTTCGTGGTATGGCCAGAACTGATAAAAAACTAGCTTTTGGCTTCCCAGATAAAGATAAAACTGAAGTTGGCTTTGGCTACATGTCTATTGAGCGAGAAGACAAAGAGCCGGTCGATGTAGTGATTGAGCCAGGGTCGACGCTAGAGAAAGTGGCTCAGCAAATCAACGACTCCGAATCCGGAGTCCGTGCGATGGTAATCAATACTGGATTTAAGCCAGAACCGTATCGTCTACTGGTCGTCAGCGAAAAATCAGGTAAAGAGGCTACGGTTCACATCGACGAAGACACCACCTTTCTCGAGTTTAAGAACCAGGTGACGGGCCGAAACTTGGACGTTCTCTTTGAGGACGTTCCTGTCACTGCAGATGAAAATAATTTGAATGAATTGCTCGAGAATGTTTCGTTCCATGTCAAACGCGCGGAGCCTGGTACACGAGTTCAGGTGAGTGTTGTGAATGATTTGGATGCGACGGTTGCCGGAATTAAAGGTTTCGTTGAGAAATATAACGAAGTTGTTAAGTTTTCCAACGAACAGTCTAAAGATCCAAAGCAAGAGCAGCCTGGGCCTCTAGCTGGTGATGCGTCGGTTAGACAGGTCATGCGCAGTCTTCAAACTGGCATGTTTCCTGGCGGCGCACCTCCCGGAAAATATCAGAATCTATCTGATATTGGGATAAGCACCAACCCAAAGACTGGCGAATTAAATATGGACGAGTCTAAAGTCCGTGCCGCATTGACCGACAACTATGACAGTGTCGCGAATTTGTTTATTCGTTCTAAGTTCGGTGACGGTGTCGCAGAGCGCATCACGCAGAAGATTAAAGAGCTACGGGATCCGGGCTCCGGAGTTCTGCGAAGTAAGATGAGGGGCCTGGATACCATCATCGAGACCCAAGACAAGGCAATCGCGAACAAGGAGAGGCAGTTGGGAGAGAAGGAAGAGGCGATCAAACGGCGATTTTCGTCACTAGAAAGCCAAATGAATAATCTCCAAGCTCAAGGTCAATTTCTGGCGCAAAAGCTAGGTAGCGGTCAGTCCCAGGGAGGGGGCTGATAAGGGGAATCCATGAGTAATCCATATAGCCAGTACCAAAAAACACAAGTGACTACCGCTAGCCGCGAGAAGGTACTCCTCATGCTTTATGAGGGAGCCATTCGCTTCGTTAAGCACGCCATCGTCGCGATGAAGCAGAAAAAGGTCGCGGAGAAGGGTAAGTACATCAGCAAGGCTACTGCAATATTGTCAGAGCTGATGGCTACGCTTGATTTCAAAGCAGGTGGCCAGCTTGCAATTGACCTAGAGAATCTCTACGTGTTCATGATTGATAAACTCATCGAGGGCAACATCAAGAATGATGTGGCATGTCTCGAGTCAGTTGAAAAACTACTTTTCACGCTGTACGAAGCTTGGAAAGATATCGTCGAAAATCCGCGGGCAGACGGAATCCCCTCGGCAAAATTGCAGCCAAAAGAATACAAAGTCTTTATGGAACAGCAAGCGCAGGGTGGAGCCGTGACTCCAGCACAGGCGAATAAAGCTGAAGAAAAAGCTCAGCCAGCTTTGAAATTTACCGCTTAATTGTAATTCTTTCGTGGTTTTGTGCTTCGGCGCAAGGCCACGAAAAACCCTCTTCGCTCCTGCCAATCGCCGTCAATTAATGTGTTTTCACAACAATCTACCGGCGTCTGATCCCCGTGCTAGTCTATATCTGTAGCGTTTTTCTTTGGTAACTATTGTTTTACCTTGGCTACAGGGGAGAGTACCCGCATGGCAATCAGCCAGTCGCTGTACAGTGGTATCACTGGATTATCTGCTAACTCCGATGGCATGGCGGTTATCGCAAACAACATTGCGAACGCTAACGGCAAAGGCTTTAAAAAGGACCGTGCTGAGTTTTCGGACATCTTGTCCGGCGACTTGTCTACTGGCACGACCTCAAGTGCCATCGGCCGTGGTGCCCGGCTAACTAGTGTCCGAACCATGCACTCGCAGGGTGGCTTGGCGGTGACGGATAATCTCACCGACTTGGCTATTCAGGGTAGTGGCTTCTTTATGGTGAGCCATCCTCGCTCCACGGGTGACGTCGGGACGATCGCGAATAACCGTCTGGAAACGAAGGTCGGCAATGTTCAGGAGTCAGCTGGGCAGTTTTTTACCCGTAGTGGTGCCTTCTTAATTGATAAAGACGGTTACCTTGCGGACACGAATGGCGGCCGTGTTCAAGGATATCTAACCAATGAGTACGGTGCGATGTCGACGCGAGTTCAGGACATTCACCTGGATACGAACTCAATTCCTCCTGCTCCTACGTCACATTTACTTATGGGGATTAACCTGGATTCGCGTTCGCGGATTTCAGCTGAACAATTCGATATAAACAAGCCTGAGTTGATGTCGAATTACAATAGTAACATCACTGTTTTTGACAGTCAGGGTGGTGCACATCAGGTCACTACCTATTTTAAACGGCTAGACGATGCAGAAGGTATTACCTGGGAGTGGCATGCCACAGTCGACGGCTCCGAGGTCGTAGATGCCGGTGATAGTAAGTTAAAAGAGATCGGCAAAGGGATTTTGAAGTTTGATCCCAAGGGCATTCTTCTCGAGAATAAAGTTGAAATGTCTGAAGTTAACTTTGCTGGCGGCGTAGCACAGGGCCAGAAAATTGACTTTGATTTCGGCAAGAGCATTGCTGAGGGTGGCAACGGCGTTGGCGCCAGTACATCGATCGCAGCGAAAAGTAATACTAACTTTCATCAGCAGAATGGTTATGAGTCCGGCAACATTAAATCTTTGCGAATTGAAGTCGACGGTACGATTCGCGGGATTTTCACCAACGGGTTAACTCGGCCATTAGGAGCTGTGGTTCTAGCCACATTTGAGAATCAGGATGGTTTGTTAAAGGCGGGGCATAATCAATTTTATTCGACGATTGAGTCGGGACCACCAAAAGTTGGCATGGCCCAAACAGCAGCGCGTGGCTCTATCTATGCATCGTCCCTTGAAGAATCCAACGTCGACTTGGCCGCTGAATTTGTAAATATGATTATGACTCAGCGTGGATTCCAAGCGAACTCCAGATCGATCACCACGACAGATACCATGTACGAAGAGGTCATCAATCTGAAGCGCTAAGATTTAGCCTTAAGTAATTAAATCGCTTTATTAATGACGATTTTTACTTTTGAGCCCGCAGCAACTTGGTCGGCGATTCCCACAAGGTCGCCGGCCTCGTCGCGTCCGGCGGAGCCGTCTTTGTCGAGGCGGGCCTTAATGCGCAGCGATTTTGGTACATCCCCACCGCTCATCACTGTGACATTCTCGCTGTTGAGTTCAGCTTTGTAAAAGGTGCCTTTGGCATCTTTTTCCAGATTTACTTTCACAGCACCATAAGGCATCGGCATGCTGCTTGCAGCGTCATAAATAGTCACATACAGAGTCCGAATTCCCGTATTTTTTTTAAGTAGTGCTGCGTCATCGAGGCTTACTTCGATGTCGGCAAATTTTTTCGTGCCTTCGGCGGCAGCTAGCGGTGCCAAGCAAATGCTGGCCATGACAGTGAGACTCCGGAAGATGCGCATGGGTGTAGCCTTTCAAATTGTACTTTTCCCTGAAAAAGTAGCATGGCAGCTGTGGACGAAAAAAGCAGCGATTTCGCCAGTCCACGCGCTCCAGTGAATTTTTGTGTAAAATCAGGATCTTGCAATTTCAAATCCCGTCAAGCTCTGGGCTCGTGCTCATTGCGATCCTCACAGCGAGTCGATAACTTTTTGTTACCTTTGCTTTTTTGATCATAACTTTAAGATTTATTAAATTGTGTCGAAACCCCTTAAGGCGAGGGTCGGCGGTGATGCGCCAATAGAGGGGGACGTATCATGTTCAGAGCAATTCTAAGCGCGATCATTGCGCTAACGACGCTGGCATGCGGCGGCGATGGTAACTTCAACGCAAAAAACAATTTGCCAGAACCATCCACCTTACCGACGGCTGCGCCGGATGGTAAAGCAGCAGATGCCACAGCGGTAAGCTCGCCAACTCAAGCGGCGCCTGCACCTACAGTCACAATATCTGTTCCAGTCGCTGCATCAACAGCAGCTGAAGCTCCAGCCAGCGCGCCAGCGGTAACTGACGTGCCTCCAGTAGTCCCGACGACTCCGGTGGTCCCGACGACTCCGGTGGTCCCGACGCCAATTCCAGTTTGTCCGCAGAAAAATGCCAAAATCTTAGTGCTCGATTTTAAATCTGGTTGGTGGTCCGGTGACGGCGGTGACTTTGTAGATCGCATAGTGAACGGGCTTTCGCTGGACTGCAAGGGCACCGTCGCAATGGAGTATCATCACTTCGTGCGGTCAGCCACAACCGCTGTGCAAGGCAGCGAGCGCAGCAACGTAATTAATACCGAGCTGGTTTCCCCAGCCATCTCGATTACGACGGGAAGCCCATTTTTTTCAAAGGCGTTTGCTGATCCAACATGGTCCTCATATACCCAAATTTGGCTGCTATCAGGGTCTAGTTCAGATAGTGCTGATGTACCAATCACGGATCCATTTTTCGCTCAAATTCTGAACAAAATAAATGCCAGCAAGGCTAGTTTGTTTATCGGGGTGGGCTTCGGATCAATTTCGCATGCGAATATTTTAACGCAGCAATTAAACTTAGGAACCGTGTTTTCTACCATACAGCCGCAAGGCAATATTTTGAATCCTATGCGAGGTGTGAGCTTGAGCTCGAGCTTAAACGACACTCAGTTCAACAGTTCTCATCCGATATTTGGGAATGGCGTAAAGACGATAGCTGATCAGCTGATTGTCGGCGGGACGCCAGCGCACGGGGACAGAATTGCAGCACTTTCGGGCTTCTCAGTTCTAGCTACAGACAATCTGAAACAGGCGAGTATTTCTGTGGGTTCGGTGCTCGCTCGCAAGACTGTCTTAGAGGCTAACTTACCGCGATACTATGCGGGATGGAGTAACTTAAGTGATGACACCATGCAGCTTTTGAAAAATATAGTTGTCTACCTAGTGAACTAGCGTCTAGCGCATGTGAGTTAATTAGCGCCAGACACTAATTAACCAGCACCTTGTGAGCTGCAATGATTAGTTGTCTCGCTCGTTCAGCATATAACTCGATATCGTCGTTTTCTGTGGGTGCAGGCAAGGCTGGAAGTACTTTGATTTGAATTTTCGCCCTTCCTGGTACCCAGGAATGTTTAGGTAGCATGGCGCCTGCGCCATGAATGGCCACGGGTAGTACTGGTACCCTCTCGGTGCAGGCCAAACGAAAAGCCCCAATTTTGAAGGCTTTTATCGTACCATCGAGCGATCTTGTGCCCTCCGGAAAAAAGAACATCGACACGCCCTGCTGCAGTCTCTGAGCGCTTGCAGCGAGGGCATCTGCGCCGCTCTGACGATTGCTGCGATCCACTGCGACGTAGTTTGCCCATCGCATGGCTCGTCCTATTACAGGAATCCGAAACACAGAGTCCTTGCTTAGCCAGCGGAATTGAATCCCAAGGTAATAGATTCCCCAGATATCCGACATGCTTTCATGATTGGCAATGATCACCATGGGCTGGTGATCCTGCGGGAGGTTTTCTTTACCCTCAATCTCGCAGCTCCATCCTGGCATGAGCCGAATGATGGTTTTCCCCCATAAAGAGGCGACCCCATGCACCGATCGCCCGTCTTTTTCCTTGCCGCGGATGCTTTCCCAGGCATGCAACACAGTTAGCAGGGCAAAAAGCACAAGCGTAATCACGGTGGTCATAGTCCAGAAATAGAGGCCTCTTAGCACCTTCATAGTTGCTCAATCTCCAGCTGCATGGATCCCGGATGCTACGTGGTGGGCAATTGCGTGTGCGACTTCCCGCTTGCCGGATAACTCGACCAAGCGAATTTCTTGCTTGTTGCTACCCAGCGTTGCTAACAGGGCTGTATGTCTTTCCGCATCGACGTGCGCTAAATCATTGAGCACCATGAGACTAAGGCCATACTTGGCAATATATTCGCTAGCTAGTTCCTTGGCTCTATGGTCGGTTAAGCCCGTTTCCAGTTTAAAGCCAACCTTGATACCAGAGCTTGGATGAATTTCGGCGATGATCTTAGGGGTGCGGACTAAGTTGACCGTCATGTGCTCTGTCGAGCTACTACTGATCTTGCCGCTTTGCTTGTGGTCCGGCTTGAAGTCTAGGACCGATGCCGCAAGTACAGCTGCCGCAGCCCCGTCTTTGAGAGCGTCCGTAGCTTTTTCAGCCATGTCCTCGTTGGTGAAGACCGACGCCAAAGAACTATACACTCGCGGTTGGCGCGGACAGGGGCCTGCCACAATATGAGTATCGATTCCTAAGCGGAATAGCTCTTCGGCAATTAATGATCCGAGGGTACCGGTTGAATAGTTTGAGAGGTAGCGGACGTCGTCTATATAGCCTCTGGTTGTGCCGAGTGTGATGAGCGCAGAGGCCCCATTCGCACGGCTACGGTTCAGCAGATGTGCTGCCTCATCAGCTAAAATCGCGGGATCAGGGAACTTCTGCTTACCCTCTTCCCGGCGGGAAGCTAGGCGATGCACTCCCATGTCCATCAGAGCTTTGATGTTTCTACTGACTGCTGGCGCTTGGACCAAACTGTCGTGCATGTTTGGTAACATGAGCACTGGTTTGCCGCTGCCGAGATAAGATGCCACTAACGCTGTAGCTGGTGTGTCCGTTAAGCCATTGGCGCATTTGCCCAGCAGGTTGGCTGAGGCTGGGGCACCAATACAGGCATCGCCAAGAGCAATATGAGAAGCATCCCCGCTAAACTCTCGTCGGACGTCGCGACCTGCGGCCCACGCGAGAGCCATCGGGGTCACAAATTGAGCTCCGCCGTTAGTGAGCCAAGGAGTTACGTTCGCACCCAGTCGCCTGAGGCTACGTATAAAGCGGACCGATTCGACCGCGCTAATTGAGCCCGAGACTATAACGTCCAGGTTCCGATCAACTAGAGCATCAGACCTACGTTCGACCATGAGGTCGCTGTTATAGGCCGTGCCCACGGTCGTCATTGGCGATACGGTCTTCATCGGCGGTCCTGCGTCGTGCTGCAAGTGAAGGACTCACAGTAGCGAGGACCTGCCTTTGCAGTCAACCAATTAGGCTTTAGCTGCCGATTGCTTCAGCTCGTTAGCGTTGGGCTTATTCAGCGGCAAGCTTGGAGCTGTAGTTCCGTGCAGACGGATTTGATTTTTGCGTTTGTTGCCTTGTTTTGCCAACTTGGCCACGCGGCGTGTCTTGTGCTTTTTTGTAGGTGAACCCATGGCATCTCCCGAAGCTCTATGAACTCGGCAACCTAAGAGAATACAGCGGCAAAAGCAAGGGCGATTTATGACACCGAAGATTTTCCTATCCCCTTGGTGGGCCTAGTGGCAAACTTTTACGACATCTGAAGTGGACTGTTCTCAATGAGGTGGCGAAATGAAGTCTCAGCGTTTTTCTAAGTCCCTAATCATAGCGGCTAATTTCCTAGTATCGCCGGTAGTTTTAGCGGCTGGCGACATGTTGACTCCAGATGAAGTACAAGTCACCGGAGTCTCGAGTAAGCCGACTAATGACAGCGGTGTCTTTATCGGTGTCGGTGCTAAAGTTGGGCAGGGCCGGACGACTGATGCAGGGGCCACGCCCGGAGTCGCCTTTTTAACAACTGTGGAGCCTGGATTCCAAGCAAGCTCGAGTAGCTGGTCTCGTATCGAGGTTAGTGCAGAACTTTTCGCTGGCAGTGTGACGTACCGACTGCCAGGCAGCAATACCCTCGGGGGCAAGGTTGATCTGAGTGGCCTTTACGGCGGTATGGCGAAATTCGGCCACGGTTATAGTTTAGGCGGCGATATGTTTGGTGTGCTAAAGGCAGGTGTCGGACCCGCATTTGCTACTTTTGCTATCGAACCAAATAACGGTACCGGCAAAGAGAAGTCGGACAGGCTCAGCGGTCTTGCCTGGATGCTCGGTTGGGAGCTCGTAGCACCAATCGCAGGTAAGTTCGATTTCACGGCGGGTTTAAGCTGGACGCAGTTGCAGTTTGACGTCGCTTCGGTGACGCGCAATGGCGCTTCGCGGCTAGTTGGCCGTCAGATGCTGGCTAACTTGCCGGCGGCGGACATCGGTCTGCGCGTGCGGTTCTAACGTAAGGCAACGCCTGTCCTTTATTAATGCGAATGTTCTGTCATTTAGGAATTGCTTATGACTGGCAAAGCTCACCTGCCGCCGTTCAAGCGGCTGCTGGTGGCTAATAGAGGCGAGATTGCAGTTCGGATACTGAGAGCTGCTACTGAGCTAAATATTCGAACGATAGCGATATATTCGCATGAAGACCGCTTTAGCCTTTATCGCTTCAAGGCCGATGAAGCCTACAAGATTGGAACGGCCGGTCAGCCTGTGGCCTGTTATCTCGACGCGGCAAATATTGTAGCTAAGGCGAAGGAATGGGGCGTCGACGCCATACATCCAGGGTATGGTTTTCTCTCCGAAAATGCTGAGTTTGCCAGGCTGTGTGCTGCCGCTGGCATCAAGTTTATCGGCCCGCAGCCAGCTGTTCTTGATGCATTTGGCGACAAAGTAACAGCTAGGAATTTGGCGCGCGCGGCGGGTATTCCGGTTATTCCTGGTTCGCAGCGGCCGATTTTGACCCTGGCCGATGCCCATGCTGAGGCAACGGCTTTGGGTTATCCAGTGACGCTAAAAGCGGTGTCTGGCGGTGGTGGCAAAGGCATTCGTATGCTGCACTCACCATCGGAATTGGCCGAGGCTTTTGCTCGTGCTCAATCCGAGGCGACCACCAATTTCGGCCGCGCTGATCTCTACCTCGAGAAAACTGTAGTTAAGCCCAAGCACATTGAAGTGCAGTTGATAGGAGACGAGTACGGCCAGGTCGTGCACTTATTTGAACGCGACTGTTCGGTGCAAAGGCGAAATCAAAAGGTGGTCGAAGTTGCCCCGGCGATTGGTATCTCTGATGCTATTCGGGCGCGGCTTTATGATTACTCTCTTCGTCTCGCGAAAAAGGTCGGTTACAGCTGTCTTGGAACAGTTGAATTTTTGGTTGGTAGTGACGGTGAGGCCTATTTTTTAGAGGTCAATCCGCGTATCCAGGTCGAACATACCGTCACGGAAATGATTACCGGGATCGACCTTGTTCAGGCATCGATTCTCGTGGCATCTGGTACTCCTCTTGCCGACCCTCGCATTGGGATTACTTCGCAGGAGTCGGTGCAGCAGCGTGGTGCTGCGATCCAGTGCCGACTAACGACTGAGGATCCAAGCAATCACTTCGCGCCGGATACCGGCGAAATTATTGCGTTTAGGCCGGGTTGTGGGCTTGGGATTCGGCTCGACGAAGGGCAAGCGACAGCCGGGGGGGAGATCACTCCTTATTACGACTCATTGCTGGTTAAAGTGATTGCCTGGGCTCCAGACCTCGAGGGTGCTGCGGCTAAAATGCAGCGCAGTCTTTCAGAGTTTCGGATTCGCGGCGTTAAACACAATTTAGCATTGCTGAAAAACGTAGTCACACACCCCACTTTTCTTGCGTCGCAAGTGACAACAAGTTTTTTTGACGACCATCCTGAAGTGTTCAAGGTCGTCAAGGCGCGAGACCGTGCTACCCGGATGCTTCGTTACCTAGCGGAAGTCACTGTCAATAATCCGCACGAGTTGCCTTCGCGTCAGCCTCGTCATGACGCTGAACCACTGCCTCTGGACACCAGGGAGTTGGGGGAATTTGCCTCTAATGCGGCTATTCCAACGGCTCGAGATGTTTTTCGCCAGGGTGGGATGAAGGCGCTTCGGCAGTGGTTGTCTCGCCAATCGGCGCTTCAGCTAACCGACACGACCATGCGTGATGCGCATCAGTCGCTGTTTGCGACTCGGTTACGCACTCGTGACATATTGCAGGTAGCTCCCTTTTACCGTGATTACGGCCATCGTTTTTTCTCCTTGGAGATGTGGGGTGGGGCTACTTTTGATACCGGTTTACGATTTCTCAAAGAAGATCCCTGGCAACGTCTTGCGGACATGCGGGAGCAGGTTCCAAATACTTTTCTGCAGATGCTCCTGCGTGGGGATAATGCCGTTGGCTACACGAATTATCCTGCGTGGGTCATCAAGGATTTTATTCGCTTAGCGGCAGATGCCGGACTCGATATTTTCCGGATTTTTGATTGTTTCAACCAGCCCGATAAAATGCGGATTGCCATTGAGGAAGTCAAAAAGCAGGGAGCGATCGCTGAGGTTTGCTTATGCTACACGGGTAATGTGATAGCACCGACTAATACCAAGTATACTTTGGCTTATTATCTCAACATCGCGCGGCAGATCGCGGCGATGGGTGCAGATATGATCTGCATCAAAGACATGGCCGGTCTCCTGCGGCCTCAAGCGGCACGCGTTTTGATCCGGGCTTTGCGCGAGACGGTGGATTTACCGATTCATCTTCACATGCATGACACTGCCGGCGTTGGAGTTGCCACGTTACTTGAGGCTGCGGATGCTGGGTGTGAGATTGTCGATGGCGCTATTAGTGCGATGGCGGGCCTAACGTCCCAGCCGTCGCTAAATGGCGTGGTTGCTGCTATGGCCGGTGATCGCCGCTGCCCAGAGGTGCCGCTGCCTGTATTGGATGAACTGGCACGCTACTGGCAATCGGTACGTCAAATGTACAGCGACTTTGACCCAGGGCTCCAATCCACTTCGACTGACGTCTATGAGCACGAGATTCCTGGCGGGCAGTATAGCAACCTTTACGAGCAGGCCCGTCGAGTTGGTGTGAACTCTCGTGATTTCCGCGCACTGACTCAGCGGTATAAAGAGGTCAACGCGGCCTTCGGTGATCTAATCAAAGTGACGCCATCATCCAAGGTGGTCGGCGATATGGCTCTGCTTTTGCAGAAGCAAGGTCTAACAGGCGAACAGTGGCTGGCTCAGAAGCCGCGTCTCGATTATCCGGATTCAGTGGTGAGCTTCTTTAGTGGTGAGCTTGGCACCCCTTACGGTGGGTTTCCAGAGGCGGCCAGGGAGCTTGTGCTTAGTGGTCAAACGAAGAAATCGACTCGCAAAGTTGGTGCAGAGGACACGTTTGTTGGGGCGCAGGCGGATCTCAGCACTAAGTTGGGGCGTCCGGTGACTGAGCGAGAGGTGCTAAGCTACCGACTCTATCCCAAAGTTTACATGGACTATCTCCGGCATCAGGATGTCTACGGCGATTTGACTGATTTGCCGACTACGGTTTTCTTTTATGGACTGAAGCAGGGCCAAGAGTTTGAGGCTGACTTAGAGCGTGGCAAGACTCTTGTCATCTCTTTGGCGGGAATCTCAGCGCCTGACGCAGACAGCAAGCGATCTGTATTTTTCAATTTGAATGGTTTCCCTAGGGTCATTGAGGTGACCGATCAGACTACTGGGGCCGTGGTGTCTGGCCGCCTTCAAGCCGACCCTTTGTTTCCTGGTCATGTCGGCGCAGCCATGTCGGGTAAAGTCCAGTCGATCATTGCTAGGGATGGTCAGTCGGTGCGGGCCGGTGATGCTTTGTTGGTGGTCGAGGCGATGAAAATGGAATATCTCATTACTGCGAAGCATGACGGCACTGTGGCGGCGATCCATGTCAAAGCTGGTGATGTGATTTCCAGCGGAGATCTTTTGGTTGTTTTGGCCTAACTCATCACTTTGCTTATCAAAAGTTCGCTAAAGACCTGAAGACTAAGATAGGAAGTAGTATGTTGAAACATGTTTGCGCTACCGTAATTATTTTTTGTTCCAGCCTTTTAGGCTGTAAAGTGCACAGCTCTGCGAGCCGTTCTGCAAGCGATCGCACGGATGATCCGGAAACTGCTCCGTCTGTTTCCGACGCGGGCAATTGGACTATAGTTTGTCAGTCTGCAGAGTCGGCGAATGACCCCGCCACATATACGATCACTGTTCAAGGTGCGGTCAGTGAGACTAACGAGGGGCAGGATGTATTGGTCAGCGTGTCACGCACTATTGGCAAAAAAAGCGAGTCCTTGAGCACCAATGAGCGAGGTCACGGAGCACTTTCTGAACGCGGTCAAAGCTTTTTGGGCTTTTCTTCAGGTGTACTGACCTCGATGTATCAACCAGCAACTTCGGGACGCCCTCATTCAGGCGTTTTGACTTTGTCGAATACAGCTAATGTCGAGGGCTTGCGAGTCACCTGTGATATCGCCAAGGTGGCGCCTAAAGTTACAGGTTCTCGAGGATAAAGTATCCTGGCGTAGCCTCTTGCGGTCGGGCGCTGACCGCAGCAGTTTGCGCCTGGGTCACTGGTCTAAAGCCAAAACGCACAAAGAGCTTTTTGGCTTTTTCCATTTGTGGCGTAGTTTCTAGATATAGACGACGGTAGCCCAAATCCTTCGCAGCATCGATGCAATGCTTCAGAATAACGGCACCATACCCGCGGCCGCGATAGCTCTCTTCAAGGACTAAGTCGCGCACTTCGCCCAGTCCTTCAGACGGAGATAGACCGTGCAAGGGGCCGATTCCAGCGCAGCCGATACATTCACCGGTTGTTTGGTTGCGCAGCACAAAGCAGCTGGCTCCCTCGCCACGGTACACATTAAGAAGATTGGTCAGGCGACGGAATGTCGCTGCTAGTACGGAGCCAGCTTCCTCGTATCCTGACAAGTTCCGGCGGATAAGGTCTTTTACGAAGGCCTCAGTTACTGGCGTGAGTAGTTCAACGGAGACATCTTCAGTCATCACTGCCGCCCAGGTGCATTGGTGGTCATTCAATCGACGCAGTGTAGCACGGTTTGGCGGGCGAGGCACTCACTCACGTGACTATATCCGACACTGAAGGCGTCTATGCGGATGGGAGTTTCAGCGGTCTGCTGGTCGCGACTTATACTGGTGAGTTGACAAACTTTTCTTGCAATTTCCTGAGCTGGGTTTGATAACAGAGACCAGAATCTAAGAGGAGAAAAACATGCGATTTAGACCGTTTTTAATGGCTGCTGGCCTTTTTTGTGCTTCGACACCTGGGTTAGCTTCGCCTGAAGTTAGTTTCCTTTCCGGTGCTTTTCGGAATGCAGTGTACAAGTCTAATGACTCTACTTCGTTCTCGACCACACAGTTCGGTGCTGGCCTTCGGTACGCTGATAGGATTGATGGCCCTTGGTACTGGTATGCCGAGGGAGCGTTAGAGTTAATTAACTATAGTAAAAGTGCTGCTCCAATCGTTCCCAGTAACACTGCTAACCTCGGCTTGGGCGGCGGTATTCGCTATTATTTCGATAAGTTGAGTGACCGGGTTGAGCCCTATGCATTGGCCAGCGGGTCATTCCGAAGTGAACAGATCGCAACCTCTGTAACCAATGGTTATACCGAGACCGATAAAAACGGCTTATATTATCGTGCAGATTTTGGTATACGCATCAGCCTCCAAAAAGAGTTCTTTGTGGACTTTGAGGTGCCGCTTTTCGACAGCGCACTTTTTGCCACGGAGAAGGATACTACGGCAGATTTCAGTGGAGAGGGTACGAAGAGCAGCAGCGAGAAGCAACGAATCGAGCTGTTTGCCAAAAGTACCGGTTCTTTCAATGGCATGAACGTGGCGTTAGGTTATCGCTTCTGACGCTCTAAGGGAGATATAAGGTCATGAAAAAAGGCACACGCCCAGCGCGCAATCGCAATAAATCGGCACGTTACCGCGCGAAGAAGAAGCTACGCATTCGCCGCAAACGTAGGCAATTCCCTGGTCGCAAAAAGCAGCCTAACGGCCGCTGGCGCTAAGACCAGTTTAAGCAATAAGTAACTGCCTTAGATCACCGGCCTAAACTAATGCCGGTGGCTTCGGCGGTTATTATCATTGGATCTTTTGAGCCGAGCATTCGCCGTTTATCGGTGAGAGTGCCGTACGGTATTGTTACGAGTTTGCCTGCTCTAATTCCAACGATGCCCCCAAATTCCCCGGCTGCAGCTAGTTCTACCGCGCGTGCGCCAAATGTAGTCGCTAACAGTCGATCTGCGGCGTTAGGGGCGCCGCCACGTTGAACGTGGCCCAGCACTGCTACGCGGGAATCGACGCCCGAGGCAGCGTGTAGGTCTCTGGCTACTTGACTACCGACGCCCCCAAGAACTTTAGTGTTTCCTGCAGTGGCGTTATACATTTGCTCGCCACCAATCGCGGTCGCGCCCTCAGCAACAATAATGAGGAAGTGATTTCGACCCGACTTCTGATGGCGCTTGTAATGCTGGAACAGGGCTTCCTGAGAATACGGAATTTCAGGAATCAGTACTGCGTTGGCTCCGCTGGCTATGCCGGTTGCCAATGCTATGTGCCCCCCGTCTCGCCCCATGACCTCCAATATCATGATACGGTCGTGAGCTTCCGCGGATGTGCCTAGCCGGCAGGCAGCATCTGTTGCGATATCGACGGCTGTAGCAAATCCAATAGTTTGATCGGTACCAACTAGGTCATTGTCGATGGTTTTAGGGATGCCGATGACTGGAAAGCCGGCCATGGACAGGTGTTTTCCCATAAACTGGGTACCATCGCCACCAATCACGATCATGCCGTCCAGCTTTAGCTTGCGCCAATTGATGCGGATGCGCGAGATCATCTCATCCGCCTCAGCCGGATTGCGGAATGGGCTACCCTGATTATTGGTGCCGAGTATCGTGCCCCCGGCATTGAGGATAGGATCGACGGTATTCAGCGTCAAAGGTTTGACGCTTTCTGGGTGTAACAGCCCGGTGAGCCCGTAACGAACCCCCAAAACTTCGAATCCGTGGTTAAAGACGGCAGTGCGCACCACGGCCCGTATAGCTGCGTTCAGGCCGGGGCAATCTCCCCCGCCCGTACAAAGGCCCAATTTCAAATGCTTCTTGGTCATAATTCCCTAATGATATCAGTTTTATATCGGCTCAGCAAATCGCTTAAGTTTTGTCCTGCTGCAGCCGATGACTGGTATTGATGGGGGTAGTGAATGAACCAAGGCGATAATGGCTTGCCCAAGAGGATTCTCTTAGTCGACGATGATGCGTCGACGGCGGCTGGTATTGAAGAAGTGCTGTCTCGCCATCAAGTGGTCGTCGACAAAGCTTTGACCTTGGACACCGCGCTCTATTATTTCAATCAGACTAGGTACGATGTTGTTTTGGTTTCCATCGATTTCAAGCCGCTTCCAGGTTTAGTTTTAGTCCAGCGCTGGCGAAGTCACGAGGTGCTGGATCGTCGTTGTGTGGCTTTCGTGATGGTGACAGGCAACAAGATGGTCGATTCTAATTTCGGGCTCATGCAAGAACTCGGCGATATTGAACTATTATATAAGCCGTTTTCTGTGATCCAGCTTCTGCCTTTTTTACAGCGCGGGATGGCCACTCGACGTAGACTTTTGGCCTTCCAGGAGTTGAAGACTAAAGTTCTGCATTATTATGACAAGACCAATGACCTAGATAAGTCCATCGAGGCTGTGAAAAAGAAGCTACCAGACCTAGGTAGTCAGGGGATTTCAGTTTTGTACGGTCTTTATGAGCGCGCTGGTCGGTATGAAGACGCGCTCAACCTGATAAATCCACTGATTGAGAAGGACAGCGAGAACGCTTCGCTAATGAATGCGAAAGCAACCATGCTAATGCGACTTAACAGATTTGCGGAAGCTAAGCCTCTCTTAGAGCAACTTGATGGTGTAGCACCTCAGAACATGTCCAGAATCGAACAACTCACCGATGCTTATTTGGAGCTTAATGAGCCAGATAACAGTGTAAAGAAAATGCGGGAGATGATTGATTTAAGCCCCGATCAGCCCAACCTAAAGTTTGATATGTTCTCCAAGCTTTATGATCGCGGTTACGATAGCCACTCGATTGCCCTAGGTAAAGACACCACGACCCCTATGGAGATCGTTCGTTTTTACAATAACAAAGGTGTGATGCTCTCTAAAGACAATCAGGGGCAAAAGGCGTTACAAGAATACGGCCGGGCGCTGAAATTTTATCCGCAGTTCAAGAAAAACTATCTGATTTATTTCAATATTGCTCTGGCTCACATTCATACCAAGACAGCCGAGGGCTATAAAGCAGCACTTAAGAATTTGAAGCTATGTCTCCAGCTCGAGCCTGATTTTGATAAAGCCAAGCATGCATTAGAGCAGCTAGAAAAAGCTATGCAGACGCCGAAGGCCGGTTAAGCAGGCCTAAATACTTAGCGTAGTTTTTGGAAGGCCGTGACTAGTGCCTCATGGGCAGGAGATTTAATCTTTGCTGTGGAGCGAATTATAAGCCGCTTGCCAGTGACGACTTTACCATCGGCGGTGACTGATGCGTGTTCGTAGTAAAAGGTCAGAGCATCAAATGCTACTGGAGCTAGATCTGATAGGTCTTCTGCACTTTTAAGAGCTGGGGCCAAGGTTCTTTTAAACTCTTCTGCGCTTACTTGACGGTCGCTTGAGATTTCATTAGCCCCGGGCTTGATTACGTAGACGTGGAATTGTCCCTTTCCAGGATTTCCCATCACCAAAAGCTGGCCAGCATCAGCCCAGCCGCCGGAACTAAATAGTCCCCATGCCTCAGTGAACTGACCTGGAGCGTTGCCTAAACGAGCAACTAGTAATTTGTGCCAAGGTGAGGGTATGGTCTCTGGTTGATTTAACCCCCGAGCCTTCGTCTGCGTTGGTTCTTGCACCGCAGCTTGCGTGCCGGGCTCTGGTTCTGCTTTCAGAGTTTGACCCTGAGTCAAAACGCACCCACATGCATTCATCACCACCGCGGTCACAAGCCAAGGTAGGGACTTCGAGATGTTTTTATTAACTAAGCTCATAATTACTCGCCATCGCAAAACTTGATTTTAGTGATAGTGCGTGGCTGACCGACGGTCGCCACTCGCAAGTCTACATACCGAAATTTTTTGCCATACACTTTTTCAGCGTATTCCAGAGTTGACTGAAGCCGACAGTCCTCTTTCATCGTCGTGCGGTTTCGTGCGCAGACTGGAATGAATCCAGGTTCAGTCTGGCCCTCTAGTTTTGGCTCTGGCTCTAACACCCAAGCGCATTGTTTTTTTCCATCCGGGTCACATGCAACTGTAGCTCCCGCTAGGATTGCAAGTAGTATGGGTGCAAAACAGGACTTCAATAGGGTCTTGTTCGGACGTCTCAACATGCATCCCTTTCGTGACGAATCGATATCAGTCTAGCGGAATCAACTTGGGTTCTCCAGTGGAGACTCTGTTGATCCGGTTGTTGCTGCGCTGTGATTGACCGTTGCATCGACGCCGGACACCGTGACAGAGTGCTTAAAAAGACGAGACTAGTGATCGTGGCGACCTTGGCGGGTAGCCGAATATAGTAAAAGGATAGATAAGCATGGCAGCTGAGATCGATGTACAGATCGCGCGCTTTGAGAGTTTCTTTAGCGACCATAGTGCGAGTTTAAATGGTGATTTGACCATCGAGCGCTTATGCGAATTTGGTTGGTTACTAAAGCCGCGCCGCACGGCAGTGAGTTTGCCGGTTGGTAAGAGTATCGGTCTCACTTTAATGGGGATTACGCACGGCAATGAGTGGGCCGGTGCTGCAGTCCTTAATGACACCCTGAGTCATATCGCTGCCGGAAGTATCAATTTGAACCTCCCTGTCGCTTTTGTCCTCGGCAATCCTTGGGCGGCCAGACAAAACAAGCGGTTTCTGGAGCGTGATTTAAATCGTAGCTTTGCCCGCCAGCACCCTCGGCTGCAGGAGGAGCGGCGTGCCGTCGAGCTTATGAACGTGCTTAAACGTACGGCCTATATTCTCGACTTTCATCAGACAATGAGGCGCTCAGATCGTCCCTTCTTTATCTTTCCATATAGTGTTCAAAGTCTCGCCTTTGCCCGCCAAGTCATGCCTAGGCTGACGGTTGTTACCCACTGGGGGAAGCCGTTTTCTGCCGAAGGCATGTGCTCGGATGAGTATGTAATCAGTCAAGGAGGCACGGGGATTTCCCTGGAGCTGGGCCAAAACGGCCTCGATCCATATCAGATCGCGGTTGGTGTTGATGCCGCTCTGTGGGCGATAAGAAGTGCAGCTATGACTTGTGCCGGTGACGAGGGTAGCTTACGCAGGCGGGTCAGTAGCTGTGAGGCGGATTTATATACTTGGGCATCGATTGTGCCCTGGCCGCAAACAGGATTTGTCGAGCTTATTGAGGGGCTTGAGAATTTTCGTGAAGTCCGTTCCGGGGAACGCCTAGGAGTTGTCGATGGGCAACCGCTTCTCGCTACAGGCGACGGTAAGATACTATTCCCTAAGTATTTGACTCGGCAGCAGCAGTCTCAGCAGACCAGTCGACCCACGGAAGTGTTGCGTATCATGAGGCCCTTGCGGATTGAGGAACTGCCGACCAGTTAGTGTGGTAGCGGTGGGTGGAAAAAAAGTCTGGTAAAGTCGACTCTTCCTTGGGTATAACCCTAACCTCAAGTTGGGAAAGCGCCGTTGTAGCTCAGCTGGTAGAGCAGCTGATTCGTAATCAGCAGGTCGTGCGTTCAAATCGCATCAACGGCTCCAGCTAAATCCTCCCTAAACTCAACTGGATACATCACTTCAATCCTCGCTCAATGTCTCCTGAATTCTGAAATGGGACACTGGTGGGGTAAGTCCAGATAAGAAACCTCACCTTGTCATGATCATTTGAACTTCCTCGAATGCGACAAGTTTTTAGCCTTGGTGTTTCAGCCTCCCTTTGTATTAAATAAAGCCCTCTTATTTAGGTAACTAGAATCTCCAACTCCGTTGATCGACGAGGACAAGCATGAAAGTCATCACATGCAATGTGAATGGCATACGTTCTGCTACAAGCAAGGGCATTTGGGATTGGTTAGCCGAACAAGGGGCCGATTTCATTTGTCTACAGGAAGTCCGAGCAAAACTTGAGGATTTACCTAAGGAAGCGTCGGCATTAGAAGGCTATGAAGCTCATTTTCACCTAGCAGAACGCCCTGGGTATAGTGGTGTGGCTGTTTACGCTAGGAGTAAACCTGAAAATGTGACAACGGCCATGGGGCTACCGTCTTTGGAAGCAGAGGGGCGTTATCTTCAGCTTGATTATCCAAATCTATCAATAATTTCTATTTACTTCCCGTCAGGCTCGGCTAGTCCGGAGCGTCAGTATATAAAGTACGACATGCTCGATCACTTGACGCACATGCTTGAAGGGTTTCGCCGGAGTAAGCGTCATTTCATCATCTGCGGAGATTGGAACATCGCCCATCGTGAAATCGATTTGAAGAATTGGCGCGGAAATAAAAAGAACTCAGGTTTTCTTCCGCTCGAGCGGGCCTGGATGGATAGCGTTCTCGGGCGCTTAGGCTATGTGGATGCATTTCGTGTCGTTAACCAAGAAGCGGACCAATATACCTGGTGGTCGAATCGCGGCGCTGCATATGAGAACAACGTTGGATGGCGTATTGATTATCAGGTTGTTTCCCCGGAACTAGCGCCCATGGTGCGCTCGGCGGAGATATATACAGGGGCTCGCTTTTCCGACCATGCTCCGCTGATCATTGATTATGATCTAAAACGTACCTGAAGAAATTTTGAAAAAGTGCGATGCAGTTGTTGACAAATAATTCGAGGAGCGTACATTCACCTTCCTCGGCACTGAGCCGGTTCGCTAACCCCGAACAACTTTGAAAAAAAAGTTAAGTGAAGGGTTGACAAAAAAAGCGAAACGAGTAAAGTGCGGATCTCTCGAAGAA